>JAQBXL010000089.1 GCA_027624135.1 Chloroflexota bacterium | reverse complement strand
GTCGCTGTTCCGCCTGGAGGCGTTCTTGTCCGATCCTGTTGACTTCATCGGCCAGGTGTATCTTGGCCAAGACCCGGTCCATCCAGGCCTCTGGGAGTACTAAAGCACCGATGATCTGGCCGATCTGATCGTCCGGTACATGGCAGGGCAAGGACCGGCTCTTACCAACGCAATATCCAGTACCTCTGGACCCTTTCTGCTCCCGGTAGTAACGGTTCCCGTTGGTGTAGGTCTGCGCCCACATAGGCAGGCCGCAGTGGGCGCATTTGATGAGTCCCTTGAGCAGGTATTCCCGTTCTGGCCTCGATTGGAGGGTTTCAGAACGGCCGGAATTACGTTTCATGGCGATCTGAACTCGCTGAAACATGTCCTCGGTCACCAATGCCTCGTGGGATCCGGGCAGGAGCTGGTCCCGGTGTTTGATCATCCCGGCATAGAAAGGATTGTGCAAGATTCCCCGAATGGACGCGGTCGTAAACATACGCGATTCCGCTGCTTGGCCGTGGTCTTCACTTCCGCGGCGATGCATGTTTCTGGTCCGGAATCCTTCCTGATTCATCCAGCCCGCCAATTGGCTCAGAGTGGTGGTCCCCGAGGCATAGCGCTGGAACATCTCCCTTACTGCGTCTGCTTCGGCAGGCTCCAGATGCACTCCTCCGGGATGCTCGGATTCACAGGCGAGTTGGCGGCCTCCCTTGGGGCCCTCCCAGCAGGACTGATACCCGAACGGGATTCCGCCCAGGTGCCGGCCATTGTGGGCACGCTCTCCCAACCCCTTCTTGATGTGGGTGCTGAGTGAGTCGCTGAAATATTCAGCGAAGCCCGCCAGCATCGTTGTAAGCAGTCTTCCCTGGGCAGTGGAATAGTCGATGTTCTCGGTGATTGATACCAGGGCAACATTGTTCTTGGCCAATGTCCCCAAGGACTCCAGGGCGATACGGGTGTTACGGGCCCAGCGGTCGAGGGTGTGGACGACCACCGTATCAAAGAGCCCTTCAGCGGCGTCGTCAAGTAGTTGCTTGAAGACCGGTCTCTTGGAGATTGAATCGACGTGGGCGCTACGGCCCTCCTCCCGGTAGACACCAACTGGCTCACAACCCCGAGCGCGGCAAAACTCGTTGTACGACCTTTCCTGGGCATCCAGGGAGTATCCGGACACCTGGTCCTGGCTTGAGACCCGGATGTACGCTACTGCCCTCACAGTTCTAGTTCCTGCCTACGGCGGGCAACTGCGAGGGCGATCTCGGCCAACGTGTCGAGAAAGTCGCGTACATCGATCTGCTGTAGGTCATCCTCACCTTCATCGGGTTCGTCCGCGGTTGCACAGTGTATACGCCCGTGTATACATGTCAACGCGTCTTCACCCTCAGATCCACTGGGAGCGGCAAGGATTTTCGTGTGTGAGGTGGCTACCGGCGTTATCCTAGGCGTCGCCTGGGATGATTTCGGTCTGACCTTCGGGCGGCTAACCTTCCATGATGGACAGGACCGCATCTACGTAGGGTCGATACGCGACGAACGCCCGGAAATGTCGACCGTCTACCGGGCAGACAAACATCAGCGAGGGTTTGCGTGAGCGGCGGCCTTGAGTTTCACGAAGATCCAAGGGCTCGCCGCAAATGATGCAATTGGGCGTATTACTATACGCAGTCGGCTGGGGAGGGAGGCTTACCGCTGTGCGGAGAACGAGCTAGAAGAGATTAGGGTTCAGGTCAACCGCCTGAAGCTGACGGTGAGATTTCCAACTGGATCCTTGTCCAACGCGTGCCGAAGATGAGAAATCCGGCCAATCAGCTTAGTTTATAGCACCCTCTCAGCCCACTCGCTCACAATTCTATCAAGCTCGTCCCGCCTTGCCTTCTCTCCGGTGTATTTAGAATTCTTTCGGATCCTCTCCATAGCCTCCTTTGAGAGACGTTCCAATCCAAGGCGAGGGTTGGTCTCGACCAGTGCTTCGTCTGCAAGGTGGACCCGGGTGCATACGGCATCGACCAACTGCGTCATCTGGTCCCAACGCTCTTGCCAGACCGCGTTTTGTTTCTCATTTGCTGCCTGTGAGCGCGTTAAGGCCTCGACCTGCATCTCCAGCCCCTCGGATCGCCGGGTCTGCAGCTGAACATGTTCGGTTGCTTGTTGCAGGGACCCACTTGATTCCTCCAGGGCTTCCATCCGCCTTCGCAGGGTTTCCGTTTGGGACTCCAAGTCGTCTATTCGGGCCTGGACCAAGGGTTCGACCATCTCTGAGTCACCCTCCTCGTCCAGCCATGCCCATTCCAAATCTTCGTCATCCTCGGCTAGACAAGTCTCAGGGTCCGAGCCGGTCACCGGGGAAGTCCCGCCGGATGTTCCCGACAGCGAACCTCTAAGACCTTTCGCCCTAAATTGCCGCTGAACTTTATAGACCGTGCCCGGACGGAAACCCAGGCCGATCAACTCGCCGCTGGTCCGCCCTTGGGCCAGGTGCTCCCGTAGCTGTTCCATTATTCCTTTGTTTTCCATGGTCTCCTCCCTGCTTCCTTTGCCAGTACCGTGATGAGCTCCCGTCTTGGAGCGTTGCATGGACACCAAGTGCTGTCAACGCTTCCTATGGAGTGGAGTGTCCAGGACAGTAGAGTGTATAGCTACGCCGGAATCCTCCACGCTGGTTGCGGCCAGCATTAAGGGCGACGAAAATTAGTTGGCACCGGAGAGGCCGCCTAACTCTCTACTTTCGGAGCAAGGAGAGTGCCTAGGCACTCTCCCTATGCACTGGCGTACAGGGTACTGGGGCACTGGATAAGATGGGGTCCCCTTCAAAGGCATGAAAGAGGCAGGACCGACAGCCCGGCGGCGCCCCATTTCATCGCCATGATTGACCTCCAACTTGAAAGTGTCGGCCACTGTAGGGCGGAAAGGGTGTGGGGTCAACGCCGGTCAACTAAAGCCAGAGTTGAACGATTGGCCGTTCAACGCCGTTCAATTGAACGGCCCGGTTGCGAATCTTGACCGGGCGGTTGACCCGTTTATGGAAGTATGTTTCGGGGAGATTGGTGCCTGTAGTTATCCAGTCAATCAGAGACGGAGTGCGGTAGCCTGTGGAAAGGGTGGGGCGTATACTCCAGCGTATACGTGACGAGATGGGGTTGTAGTTCGTCGGGATTGGCGCTCCGGAAGGGTTCCGATTGCGCCGTGACTGTCTAACCGATAATATAAGGGGCACGAAAAGGACTTGGTTTTGGCTCATCCACGAACCAACGAGCTCATCCAGAGTAACAACTCTCAACTAATGAATTGAGAACTCCTCGTCGATGCCAAAAAAGGTCCCATTATCGCTGAACGCCTACAGCACAGCGTGGTTTGTGCTGAATGGGGCAATCAGGCAACCGTACCGTTCCTGCCCCGCGGCGACCGGCCCGTCTACCGCAGCGATTGCTTCAGTCGTCAGGGTGGCGGCGGTGGTGGTGGCGGTCGTTACTCGGCCAACAAACAGGGACGTCCGCCGTCCCCAGCCTACACCATGCGCATGAAATGCGCCCTCAGCATACAACGCTGAGGGCGTGTGCTTTTTCTAGTCCGTGGCTTTGCTAGACGGAGCCAGTGCCTAGGGCCCGCTGATTTCGGTGACGCAATCGACTATCACAGCGGTGTCCCTCGGCAGACCGGCCATCCCGGGAGCTGATCGCCTGTGACGGCTGGCCTCTCCGAAGAATGCGACGAAAGGATCCGACCCTCCGTTCACGACTTAGGTTTGCTCCTCACGAGATAGGCCGTTATCCATGCCGTCAATATTGATGCGTTTGTTGTCCGGCTCCCCGCCGTGAAACTGCTCTCACATAACATTACGGCGTTGGCAGACATTGGGATTGGCTGTTGGCACTAGGGGACTGGAGGTCCGTCGGTAGATCTGTTAATTCTCAATACCCTTCTAGGTGGTTAAACCCATCACCGCACCACGGACGTCATTGATAGCTCCGGCCAAATCATCCATGACAGACTCTACACCGGTGTGCAAAAACAAGAAGACAACCTTGGCCACTGATTTCCCGGTAGCAGTTTCTAGGCCCAACGCATAAGTACCGCCCTGTAATCTATAACGTTCCATAGACCGGGCAATTTCCTCAGCTGTCTCAATTCCGTCGGTCTTATAATCAACAACGATGAGGCCCTCCTCCGTCTCGAATACAAGGTCAATAAAACCTTCTATAAGTACTGATCCTTCCGGGGCACCAACATATACCTCGCGGTGATAGCGTCCGGTTGAGACTGCCTGTTTTACAATGTCAGAGTCCATTGCTGTCCGCGCAAGAGCAGCAACATCCCTCCAACGGTCCGGAAGTCCCTCGGCAGCGGCCTGAGCTTGACTAATCTCATCCAAGCCATCACCAGTAGCGAGATCTACGCTTTGTAGCGCGCTGTGCACGGCGCGCCCAATATTTGTTCCACCCCTTCCTTTACGGTATGGAACATCTCCATCTTCCGCTTCCTCTTTCGCCAGTTGAGCCAGTCTGGTAGCACCAACGCTAGATGGCTTAGAAGAGACCCGGATGCTCTCATTCCGATTAGTCAACCAAGTATCTCGAAGCCCCGGGTTATCAGTAAATTCCGGCGCATCGCCGTCACGTCCTAAACCGTCATCAGTTCCTGCAGACCCGAGGCCATCTACTTTCAACTCCATCCAGGACTCCGACTCTCGCCCGACCAAACGTTCGATAGAACCAGCAAACGAACTATCGGTGCCCCTAGGCTCAGACCTAAAAAGACTTACAACAAGATGATCTTCTGCACGAGTTGCGGCAACATACATTTGTCGGGTTCGTTCAGCTTGGCCTTTCGCCTTTTCTTTATTTTCAGAAGCATCGTAGCCAGGCGTTTTGAAGCGTCCGTTACCGGGGGCTGGCAAACTCACATCAGCACCGTGGACGTCACGGTCATATATCACCGGCCCTAGATTAGTTCGAGCCTGGGCACCGATCCCAGCGAGTAGGACTATCGGAAACTCAAGTCCTTTAGATGCGTGGATCGTCATGATTCGGACGGCATCCTCGTCAGGTTCAGGGACTGGTGTCTCCACCATCATAGCCCCCTCTTCGGCTTGCCGTTCTATCCAATCCAAATAAGATCTAAGTGACCTGTTGCTCACTGCAGCGAACGCCGCCGCTCGATCTATAACAAACCGCAGGCGCCTCCAACGCTCTCGTGGTCTGGTCAGAGCAAAGCAGGATTCAACCATTCTTGTTTCCCGGACGAACCGCTCTATCAGCTCCTCGGGATCCACCCACATGCGAAGGTCATGGAATCTCCGTAATAGTTGAAGT
Source organism: Chloroflexota bacterium (assembly GCA_027624135.1). Taxonomy (GTDB): domain Bacteria; phylum Chloroflexota; class Dehalococcoidia; order Lucifugimonadales; family UBA3495; genus UBA9611. The sequence goes on along the minus strand of JAQBXL010000089.1, from coordinate 6,720 downwards.
GCTTGATCTATGGGCCTAGTTCCGTTCGATTCGACCAGGTAATCCAGTCCGCCGTCTGATTGGACGAACTCGAAAAGTTCGACGTCACTACATGCAAAGACAGAAGATCTTAAAGCGGCTACCAATGCGACTTGATCCCCTGGGGAATCGATAGATCGAAGACAATTCAGGAGATCTCGAACGTCTTGGGTTCGAAGGACCATCGATTGGCTTTCTAAACGGTAAGGGATATTCGACGATGACAAGGCAACCTCTAATGTTTCAAGCCCAGTTCTAGTTGGGAGTAGTATGCAGATGTCCTGATACTTAGCCGCTCTAGTTCCTCCATCGTTCCCATCTCGAACAGGCCATAATTCCCTTTTTATTTGACTCACAACGCTCGCTACGGCCTGTGCCTCGACGTGCCTGGCAAAGGCTGCTTGGCCCGGTAACGCAGAACCAACGAACCGAACCCCCATGGGCGGGCCATCAGCATCAGAATCCCACCGAGCTGATATCGCCCGGTATTCGACCTGGCCTATCTCTTCAGCGTCATTCTTCATCCAGCTTTCGAACAGCGGGTTCAGCCAGGATAAAATCGGTCGCTGAGACCTGAAATTCTGTGTTAGCGAAAGTTGTCCGTCCGGTATGACCTTCTTCAATTCTTCGGAGACTGTTATGTCTGCGCCTCGGAACATATATATAGACTGCTTCGGGTCTCCTACTACGAAGAGTTTGCCAGGTATTAGATCTTTAAACCCGTCTCCTGTTCCGGCCGATACGGTACTCAAGAGGACGGCAATCTCAGACTGGATCGGATCAGTATCCTGGAATTCATCGATCAAGATGTGGGTGTAGCGGCGTTGGAAATACGCCCTAGCCTCTTCTTTATCTCTCAAAAGATTACGTGCTAGCACGAGAAGATCTTGGAATTCTAATCTTCCGGCGTGCACTCTCTCTGCGGCATATCCTGTGGCTAGATCTCGGATCTTCTCTGAGAGTTCACAGATAACTGACGCCCGCACCGCATCCAGTTCATTCGTGCAGAGCTCTTCGAGGTCACTCAGAACGGCTTTCAATGCGGTGCAACCGTTCTTACCTGATTCGGGATCGTCATCCCAATCGGCTATCCTGCCTCGACTAAAACTCAGGCGGCCAAAACGCGACAAGATCGCGAGCGCCATATCGCTATCAGAACCAATAGTTTCCAATCTTTCAGAGAACCTTACGACCTTTCGAGCATGAATGGCCAATAGGTCATCTTCATTGTGGGCCAGAGAGATTAGTAACGAGATCTCGCTCCGGGAATCGATGATTCCTTGTACCCCTTTCTTATCAGGAGCCCCTAAAGTAGGGAATGGTCTTTCAAGAATGTCATATCTTTCATGGAAAGAATCGGCGATCCCTTTTAGTTGATCCAATCTCAGACCAAGCGCCAAACCTCTAGATAGCGCCGGTGCCGAATCTTCGGTATCCAGAATCTCGTCGAGCCAATCCTCCCAACGAACCTGGAAGTTAAGATCCGCTTCGATAGCCTCGACCACTTCGAAAGACGGGGACAGTCCAATATCCAACGGCCGTTCACGGAGAAGTTGACCTGCAAAACTATGGAGAGTTTGTATGGAAGCAGCGTCAAACCCACGAATCGCAGCTTGGCACAATCCTTTCTCGGTATCGGATGAACCAGAATCTTCGATTCTAGAAAGGAGCCTAGAACGGACCCGTTCCCTAAGCTCCGCGGCCGCAAGTTCTGTGAAGGTGATAGCAGCGATACCCTTGATGGTCGCACGCCCTGTTGTGATCAGAGCGACGATCCGACTCACGAGGGCTTCGGTCTTTCCGGTACCAGCTCCTGCTTCCACGAACAGAGTCTCATCAAGGCTGGAAGTGATTCGGTCTCTTTGGTCTTGGTCTTGAGGTAGGAACTGCGTTGTCATTATTCGTCCTCTTGCTGGGCAGACTGACCAGATAATCCGATATAAGAGGCTAATCTAACGTCGTCTTTCTTTCGGTCCCACAAACCAGCTTTAGCTGTGGGACAAATCCGGGCGAAGTCACAGTAACTACAATTCTCTGGGCCAAATTGCCCTTGGGGCCCCGGGTTAGCCGGGAATAGTCCAGACTGAATCCCGGTCGAAATACCTTCAATGATTTCATTGAACCGTTCTTCTACTTGCGTAAGGTCGATGAACTTTCGATCGAAATTCGAACTCGCACTAACGAACCAGTAAGACCCTTGCGCTTCTTCAACGCCATCAAGTGCTCTCTTAACGGCCAGAGAATATAAGGGTAATTGCAATCTCCGACCAGCATCTAGAGGGTCCTTATCCATGTTCCGATACGGGTATGAGCTCCCAGTTTTGTAATCAGTTACAACGATGCGCTTCTTATCTTTGCTGATATCAACCCGGTCAATCATCCCTCTGAACGAGAGCTCAGATCCGTCTTTAAGGGTGATCTTGAGGGGTTCGAGGCTGTCTCCGCGTCCGAAGCCGAAAGACTTCTCCGCCCACATAGGATCTAGTTCTTGTTCTTCAAGCCAGAGGCGATCTGTATCCAAAAATCCCGAAAGATCTCGAAGTATTTCATCTTTAGCAGCAGCCCAGAGTAACGGCTTACCTGTTAGCCCTCTAGCTTCAGCCCGATTAAATTCTTCATCAGCAATACTGTGAAGTAATCGAACCTGTTCTTGAGGCTCGATTTTCCTTCCACCCGAACCGTCATCTAACTTGATCTCTTCGTGGACGAGCCGTTCCAATATCCGGTGAACTAGGGAGCCGCGATCTCGAGGTGAAATGGTCAACACATCTTCTGGCGAATCCAAAGCCCTTAGCCCTAACACGTTACCTAGGAAATAACTAAACGGACATCTTGCCCAGCTCTCAAGACCCGTGGCCGACAACGGTTCTTGTTGTAATACCCTGCCCGCATCCAAATGACCAGAGACGTCGCCGTCCCATCCGGTAACTTGACTAGACCACCGGGATTCGTTCATGGCTATGGAACGGGAGATAGCACCTCCTGTGGTCGCCAAGTAATGGTCTTTCAGGTCTTTCCCTAATGCCTGCCACCGACTTACGCTCGCAACGTCCCGGTCATGTATATCGGCCGCGGATACCGTTTCTGTGGACTCCAGTGAATGCAGAGGCGATTGGATGACCTCCATCCAGGTCTCATTAGCAAGTTGAGGTATGTCGGCGCTTGTTACTGAGGAACCATGTAGGGCTTGAAGTGCATCCATGAACCAAGGGGATGGGAACCGTGGGCGCTGAGAACTGCTGTCCGCTCTAGGGCAGGTAAGGATGTATTGTTCGGAAGAAGCTTGAGCGGTTAAGAAAGCCCGGCGTTCTTTTATCCGAAATGTGCGTTGAGAATCTAGTACAAGCCCACCGCCAACAGTTTCTCTAGTCTCATAAGGTAATAGAGAGTCTTGGGGTGGCGGAGCTGGGAAATCTCCTTCGCACATACCCACCATATACACCGCGTCGAACACCATACCTTTGGCAGTTTCCACAGGCGCTACAAAGACTCCACTTCCAGTCTCACCGAAACGACCTGATGGTGCTTCAAGAAGTTGTTCTAGTATTTCTAAGAAGACTTCTTTCGTAGGCGGCAAGGAAGATTGATCCAGCGAGGAGAATTCATCCAATATCCCAAGTAATCGCTCGTGGGTGACTCTGTGCCCTGAAGGCCAATCTTCTTCAGACCACGAGAAATGTTCTAGAAGTCTCTTAATCCATCTCGAAAGGTCGCCCCACGTGTCACCCGAAGGAACGCTCGTTCGTACAGCAAAATCCTTGACGAATATCCGAAGGGAAGGAATCGCAGAAGACATGCGTCTTAACCCTTCAAGTTTGGCCGGGGAAGTCTCTTCTAATTCCTCAGCCGAAGCAACCAGCCGCGAGACCCTTATAAGTAAGGCTTCTAAACGTTCTTCCCACTGGTCGATTCCTTTAACGATACCCGCTCGTCTAGAAATCACTTCCCAATCAGCGAGTAGACCTCGGGAGTCCTGGCCGTCAGAATTTACTTTGACCGGGCATTCAGATAACCACTTCAATACCGCTGACCGAGATAGATCGCTATTCATCGCCGCTAACATTCCTAGCAAGGATTTACCCGAAGGAGTGGAACTGAGCGGCGCAGGATTCGGCCCTGCTGTGGCTATACCGGCCAAAGCCAATTGGGTTGAGATCAATGATGCGTACGGTTCTTGTTGTCGGTATAAGACAGCAATTTTATGAAATGGGGTCCCGGCTTCAGACCGTCGAGCTATATCCCGAACGATCCACCTTATCTCTTCCCTAGAATCAGGTGCACTTAACAGCTGAACTGGAGGTAGGCTTTCATAATCGCACCCTGTAAGTCCTGCACCGACTCCGTCATCGATCGAAGTTATGATTCGAAGAGTGTCTTCGTCTATCGCAGGTTCACCGACCATCCCAAGTATCATTCCTGCCTGGTCCATATTGATGAGACGTTTCGCCAATCGGAGTTCGGCCTGAGTGAGGTCGTTAAGAAGATAGAAGACCACGAACCCGATGTCGCGTAGAGTGTCAGCTGCTGTACCTCTAGCGACTGCGCCCTCCGCTGCCTGAACGAGATCTTCATGAACGTAGTGTTTCTTGTTATCTTGCTTGAACAGTCGATACCAATCGACCAGTTGAGCCCGTAGGTTATCGGTTTTGGCCAAAGCAGAAAGATCATTCGCATCGAGGCGAGAAAGTTCTCTGAACGTCCTCCGCAGCAATCCAGGTAACCCTTCGTGCTGAGCGACCGCGCTAAGTGGACCGTCTGCTCCGCTCTCTATCGCTATGTGGCGAATGGAAGCAAGTTCGATGAGCGGAATCAAAGGTGATATGCCACTTTTGGCAAGCGTTGGGGAACCAAGGTATTCAGCCAACCTGGGGAGAATCATGAACCTGACATTCAAGAGGCCGTGATCCGCTGCGAGTGCTCGTCTGAGGACTACGCCGGCGTATTGGCTGGGCACAACTACGGTCACAGGAGCAAACGCGTCGGTTTGCTTTCTATCTGAGATTGACTGGGACAGCCTCTCAAAAGCCCTGTGGCCAACCGGCTCAAGTCTTATATTTCGAGATATATCATCCACTGCAACACCCAAGATCAAGAAACACTATACCGTGCCCTTTAGATCAATCCGTCAGTCAGCACGTGACCAGTGTTACTTGCACTGGATAAGCTGTCAACACGCACGATGGAGACGGAGATGAAGGAAAGAAGGTTACAGAAAAGTCGATCCACAGCTTTATGTACGACTGACCTGCCCCAAACCTTTGTACCAGCCGTTAAGTTAGTCCCACAAGCCCAGGAACTGGCCTAGTGAGCCGCACCGGTTCGCTCTGGCATCGCGGCTATCACTCATCTGCTGCTGATTGAGGCGAAGGCGTCGACCGGCTAGACCAACAAGCAAACACTATCTAAGGCCGAACGATTGGAGAAAATATTCGGCGCCGACGGTGCGAAGTATCCCCAGGTGCAACCACACTTCGCCCTGATGTCGCCCCGCCGTCCAAAGGGGCTTAAGCCTCACTGGTGGCGAAATTCGGGGTGGCCCCAGTCACGCGCTTTTATCACCCATTGTTTGGTCGGTCAATTCGGACAACCACTAGTTTATGTGCCAAAGCATTTTCTCCGAATTTGAGGGCGCACAATATTTCCGATTCGAAACAGAATCCCGGCTCGCCGTATCTAGATTGGGAGGGTAAAATAGCAAGCACAGGACTTCAAATGACCGCGCGGTATACTAGCCATTTATGGCGGGGCTAACGCCTAGGCAATCGATTGTTCAAACCTCGCCTCAAGTCATTTTAGATTCCTCGATCAAACGACGCTAACCGAACTACAGGTGTTACAAGATGGTCAAATTTCTTCACACTTCTGATTGGCAAATGGGAATGCGAGCGATCCAAGCCGGACTCAGAGCTAAAGAAGTAAGGAATACCCGATTTGACGCGGCGTTGCGGGTTGTCAATCTCGCTAAAGAACATCAAGTCGAGTTCGTGATTATCGCTGGTGACGTATTTGAACACCATGACGTCGATGAAGTTGTCGTAAAACGAACAGTGGATATCTTAAACGAATTTGCTCCCATCCCGGTTTATGTCCTTCCAGGTAACCATGACCCTTATGTGCCGGGTGGAGTCTGGGATCGGCAAAGTTGGAACCGCATAGAGTCTCACGTGACCTTGCTTACGGAACCTAGGGAGATTGAATTCAGCGAAGGAGTAGCCATATACCCCTGTCCGTTGATGCAAAAAAGGAGCACTTTGGACCCTACCTCATGGATCCCCCAACGAGCGGAAGGTGATACTCGTATCCGTGTCGGAATCGCGCACGGAGCGCTCGACGTGTTACCGGATGAGATTAATTTCCCGATTTCTAGGGAACGGCCGGATTCTAGCGGGCTAGACTACCTTGCTCTGGGAGATTGGCATAGTCCTTTACAACATGGCCGAGCGATATATTCGGGCACAATGGAACCGACAAGCTATTCGGAGCGCGATCCAGGCTATGCCGCAATCGTAGAGATTCCATCGATTGGCGAAGAACCTGCCATCACCCGTCAACAAACTCGAATTCTGACGTGGAGTGAATTTACACCGACGATACGGGACGCATCTGATGTGGAGTCACTGGATAGAGCCATTAAGGGCTCCGTTGCAAATAATTAGCTGGTCGGATAAGGTCTGGGATCATCTCTCCTCAAGGATGCCAAGG
>JAQBXL010000006.1 GCA_027624135.1 Chloroflexota bacterium | reverse complement strand
GCTTGGCAGGACGGTGGTTGCCCTATGAAAGCGGGGAATTTGAGTGATCCAGGCCGCATTTGACATCCTTGGAATGCGTGAATATAGTTGGCGCCATCCCAGAGGGGGCTATATCTAGGAAAGTCGGTTTGATCTGGGGAATCCCGGTTAATAGCTTTCTTGATGCAGTCTAGCGCACTACTCCAAGGAGCATCTTCTTCCTCAAATGCTTCCCCCACTGGAAGGGCAGTGGTGTGGCAGACGGGCAGAGCCCCACCAGTTATCAGAACCAGGGACGGTATCTGAAGATCTGAAAGTCTCAGGCCGGGAATCAGAGCGGCCGACGTGCTGGATCCGCCGTGTTGACCGAAGATCACCAAGTCGTGAAACCCGGCTCCCATCTCTGCAAACGCCGTCCGGTAGATGCGGAAGATGTCGTGAGCCCGTGTATCCTCTCCGGAAGCCAAAAACAGGGCGCAAACCGGAAAGCCTTCATGGGTCTGGGAGATCAGTCCGTCATGCCATTTTGTCAGTTTGTCAGTTTGTCAGTTTGTCCAGATCGTGGCTGTCGGGAGTTTCATCCATCTACTTGGCTACTTCGCTCCGTTCTCAAGAGCCTTCAACATGGCGTAGATCACGTCGTTTATCGGCGTCGGCACTCCTGCAGTATCTCCGGCCCGCACAACCGATCCGTTCAGGGCCTCAAGCTCCAAAGGACGCCCAGCTAAAAGGTCGGTGTGCATCGATGCTTGAAGATCGGCGAGATGGTCTTCGATGTAACTCACCGTATCGCCAACGATGTCTTTGGTAAGGTTAACCCCGTTGGCCCTGCCGACAGCGTCGATCTCGGCCAGGCAACTCAGAACCACCCTACGCCAATGGGGCTGGGGCATAAGTTCCGCCAAAGTCGCCCGGGCCATCGACGTGACACCGGCCATGGTGGAGATGAACAAAAACTTCCCCCATAGTCCGGCCCTGATATCAGGCACTACTTCGGCAGGTACGCCCGCCTCGGCAAAGACGTCGCGGATGATACGGCACCGGTCGGTCTCTGATCCGTTCGTCTCGCCTAGAATTATCCGCACCAGGCTGCCGGTTTGGCGGATCACTCCCGGTCCCGGCATGCCAGCTTCGATGAAAGCGGCACCCGGAAGCACAGCAGTATCGCCCAATATCGCGGCAGCCGTCTCGTAGCTATCCACCCCGTTCTGAAGGCAGAGCACCGTGGTGTCAGGCCCCACCAACGGCTTCATCATTGGGACGGCGACCGCGCTCTGGTAGGTTTTGACACACAATAACGCCAGATCGACGGGGGCAACCTCTGACGGTTCGTCCGTGGCCAGACACTGGACAGTGAACTCTTCATCGTCCCGGACCACTCTCAGGCCATTGGACCGTATGGTTTTGAGGTGTTCTCCCCGGGCGATCAGCGCCACGTCGTTCCCGCCGCGGGCCAGCATGCCTCCGAAGTAACCGCCGGTGCTCCCGGCCCCCATGACCGCGATTCGCATGCCGAGAATCTCCTTTGAAACCCTTAAAACTACGGGTGAAACCCTTAAAACTACGGGCAACGTTACTCGAATGTCCGGCTAAGGCGCAACACTATGGGAATGCGAATTCGAGGTCGCGCCGATGCTCAGTTCTTGACGCCTGTGGCTTTTGTCCCTATTCTTTTGTAGGAATTGCACTAGAGCGTTATGTTAGGAGCAGGAAATGACCCAGCAGCAACAGTCTTCGCCCCCGATTCCAGCCCCCGTGCCCCAGCCGGAATCGGATTATTACTGGGAAAAATGCGCGGAAGAAGAACTGTGGCTGCGCCATTGTAAGGCCTGCGATTCCTCCTACTTCTACCCAAGAGACATCTGCCCTGAATGTTTCTCCAGAGACACCAACTGGATCAAATGCAGCGGAAAGGGCATCATCCACACCTTTGCCATCGTCCACCGGGGACCAACCCCGCCATTCCGAGACAAGGCGCCGTACATTCCAGTCATCATTGAACTGGAAGAAGGACCGCGCATGCCCAGCAATCTGGTTGGCGTTGACCCGGACCCGGCCAACATCAAGATTGGAATGGCGGTGGAAGTGGTCTTCGAGAAACTGGACGACAAGATCACCCTCCCCAAGTTCCGCCTGGCTTCTCCTTAAGTGTCCGCAGTGTCCGCCGCCACGCCCAATAGCGGGTACATACGATGAGTATGTCTGCGAATTTGCCTGCCACAGGGGAACTTCGAGGCAAGGTGGCCATCGTGACTGGCGGCAGCCGTGGCATCGGGCGCGCCATGTCAATGGCTTTCGCCGCAGCCGGCGCCCAGGTGGTGGTGGCCTCTAGAACGCAGAACGAACCTCGCCCGGACTCTCCATTCTATAAATACGGTTCGGGGACCATCAACGAAACAGCCCAGCGTATCGCGGAAGCCGGTGGTGAAGCCCTGCCAGTTCCTTGTGATGTCACCGATTCAGAGGATCTGCGCCGTTTGGCGGAACGAACACTCAAGCATTTTGGACGAATCGATATAGTGGTTTCCAACGCCGGGGTGGACTGCGAATCTCCGGTGGTGGACCTGGAAGAAGACCTGTTGGACCGCGCCCTCATGGTGAACATTCGGGGGCCGATCTTGCTCTGCAAATATGTCTTGCCGGCCATGATGGAGCAGAAGGGTGGCGGGTCCATATTCTGCATCACCTCCGGGGCCTCCATGGGCTACCGGGAAGGCCGGGTCGGATACTCCATGAGCAAAGCGGCTCTGGACCGGGCCTACCTTTGCATCGCTGAAGAGGTCCGCGAGCATGATATTGCCGTCAACGTCCTTAGTCCCGGCCGGGTCGATACCTGGATGAACCGGAGGGGCGACTGGCCCGGCACCGCCCACATACCCATGGAACAGCCCGATTCCATCAACCAAGCCGCAGTGTGGCTGGCCGCTCAGAAGGCCTCCACATTCACCGGCCAAAGGGTTGAACGAGCTGATTTTGGCATCACCTGGGGTCCCGGCATACACGTACCTGCCCGCGACTAAAAAATCCGAATAATAAGCGAAGGAGCAAACGATGACTACAGGAAGAGAAATCATGCGAGAGGTCTCGCCCAAACTGGCAGACATGACCGTGGACATGCTATTCGGCGACATCTGGGAGCGCTCGGAACTTTCCAAGCGCGACCGCAGCATGATCACGGTGGCCAACCTAGTGGCTCTATATCGAACCGGCCAGCTAAAGGGACACATCGGCCGTGCGTTGGATAACGGCGTAACCAAATCCGAGATCAGCGAGATCATTCTGCACACCACCTTCTATGCTGGATGGCCCGTGGGCGCCAACGCCGTCCAAGTAGCCAAAGAAGTCTTCGACGAGCGGGGCATCTAGTAGCGCGCAACCCAAATCTATCTAAAGCGACTTGTCGAATTTAAGGGGGACAGGCATGCCAAAGATGACCGGGGCCAGATACCTGGCCCAAGCGCTGAAAGCCTATGGCGTCACCCATGTGTTCTTCGTTCCAGCCGTGTTGCGCAGATCCCTGGCCGAGATGGACATGGTCGGCATCAAACGCGTCGTGACCCACGGCGAGAAAGCCGCCGCATACATGGCCGATGGCTACGCCCGAGCCTCCAATCGTCCGGGAGTCTGCATGGCCCAATCGGTCGGCGCGGTGAACCTGGCTGCCGGTCTCCAAGACGCCTTCTTGGGCCTGTCTCCCGTGGTAGCCCTGACCGGCCGCAAGTCCAACCTGCAGCAGAACCGCAACGCTTACCAGGAGGTCGAACACTCCAAACCCTTTGCCTCAACCACCAAATTCAGCGCAGTTGTCGACTCGGTGAACGAGCTTCCCGGACTGCTGAGGCAAGCCTTCCGCGAAGCCACAACCGGCGCTCCAGGACCCGTCCATCTGGACTTCGAGGGCATCAGCGGCCACGTGGTGGAAGATGGGGAGGCCGACCTGGAAGTGATTCTTGAGGCAGCGTTCACGCAGCGGCCTGCGTTCCGTCCCGAGCCCGAGCCAGAGCGCATTAGGGAGGCAGCCCAGGTTCTCGCCAACGCCAAGCGGCCAGTCATAGTGGCCGGCGGGGGTGTCACGTCTTCCGGCGGTCAGAGAGAAGTGGTCGAACTGGCCGAGTTGCTGAACATCCCGGTGGCAACTTCCCTGAACGCCAAGGGAACGATCGCCGACAATCATCCCCTGGCCGTGGGAGTCGTCGGTTCATATTCCCGCTGGTGCGCCAACCGGGTGGTCCACGAGGCCGACCTGGTTCTATACATCGGCAGCCACACCGGCAGTCAAGTGACCAACGAGTGGCGCGTGCCAGCCATCGGAACCCCAGTGATCCAGATCGATATCGACCCATCGGAACTGGGCCGCACCTACTCGGCCCAGGTGGCGCTGCAGGGCGACGCCAAGGCCAGCACCCGCCGATTAATCGAGGCTTCGGAACCCGTCGGCGATCGGTCCGAATGGGTGGGCCGGGCCCAGGAGTTGGTCAAAGAATGGCGAGATGAAGTTGCCCCTTTGGCCAATTCTGACGCCGTGCCGATCATCCCCCAGAGGCTCTGCACCGAGATCACCAAATTCCTGCCGTCCGACGGCATGCTGGTGGCAGACACCGGACATGCCGGGATCTGGACGGGGTCCATGGTCGACATGAACGAGTCTGGACAGGGTTTCATACGTTGCGCCGGTTCATTGGGCTGGGGCTTGTCCGCCGCCATGGGCGCCAAATGCGCCTTACCAGACCGGCCAGCGGTCTGCTTCAGCGGCGAAGGCGGGTTCTGGTATCACATAGCTGAGTTGGAGACCGCGGTACGGAACAACATTCCAGTGGTGTTTGTCGTCAACAACAACCACGCTTTGTCCCAGGACCGCCGCGGCGACGAACGCGCTTATCAAGGCTTGGAAGGCGGGTCCCCGGGAGACCTCTGGCAGTTCACCGACGTTGACCTGTCCAAAGTGGCCGAGTCCATGGGCTGCTTCGGTATCCGGGTTGAGAAGCCGGGCGACATCCAAAGCGCTCTGGAACAAGCCGTCGCATCTGGCCGGCCGGCGGTGGTCGACGTGGTCACAGACCAATACAACAGTGAAGCGCCCGTCCCCTGGGCGCCGTAGCAGCCGTCAGCGTTCAGCTATCAACAGCAAAAAGACCGCTAGGTAATCTGGCGGTCTCTTTGTTAAATCCTGGGGGTTTTCTGCAGAAATTCTTTGGCGGCTTCGTAGTTGCGTGCCCCGCCGCGCTTGATCGGCGGCATGAGGTAGATGTTATTCAGGCGGGCTTCTCGAAATTGTTGATACAGATCTAGTGCGATGTCTACCCCGGAGCGTCCGCCTTCCAACTCGCTCCGCACCGAGTCGGGCACCGAACTGAACAGCACCCCGTCCTGTTCCAATATCTGCAACCCAAAATAGATGGGCAAAGTCCCGGCTTTGCCGGCGTGATAGGCATAGGACTCGCGGTAGCGGGCCACATGGTCCACATTAAAGATGGGTTGAGTGATCAGAAACTCCGCCCCGGCCTGCACTTTTCGCACCGTCAATTGGGCCTCTTCTTCGATGCCCCGGCCAAGGTCCACCGCCGCCCCGATGCATAGGTCGGTGGCCGTTCGAAGTTTGGCCGCCCTGAAATCGAGTCCCCGGTTCATCTGAGCGATGCCGGAGATCAGTTCGGTGGGCTGGTAATCGTGGACCGGAGCAGCCAATGACCGGTCTCGCTCGTTGAACGGGTCACCCTGAACTACCACCACGTTCTGCACACCCAGCAGCTGAGCCCCCAGCAATTGAGACTGAATCGCCAGTTTGTTCATGTCCCTAGTGGCCAGGGTGAACACAGTGTCTTTGCCAGTCTGTTGAATGGCTGCGGCCAGCATGGCCGAGTTGGCCCTGACGGCGCGTCCCGGGTTATAGGCCACGGAGATGAAGTCGACATCCAACTGGGCTTGTTCGATAACGCTGGGATCGCCGGACCGAGGAGGAGAGAAGTCGCAGATGATGGAAGTGTGCCCAGTGGCCTCGAAGCTGCGATCGGTAATCTTAGCCACAAGAACGCCTCCCGAATGATTCGATGCTTAATCGGAGCGTCTGCCAGCCCCTAAGATGGCAATTTTGCCAGGTACTCTTTGAAAAGGTCGATGGACTTCCGCTCCGACAGCCCAACGAAATATCGGTAGCCAATGATGTAATCGACGATGTCCCTTGCCATCATCAAAAGGTGGTCTTTGGGGTCGGCTAAGTGGAACAGGCTATCCACTCCGTCCTCCAATCCCACATAGAGCGTGTCTTCGATCAGTAACATCTCATCACCGGTCAGTTCTTTCCGACCCAACCAGCGAGAAAAGACAAAGGGCAAACCGGTCATGGCGTGCCATTCCTGCCCCAAGTCATACCGGTGACCGTAGCCTCTTGTTCCTCTCCGGCGGCGCAGCGCATCGTCCCCGGAAACGACGAATGCATCATGTTCTTCGGCCATCGAGACAAATGTATCGGCGTTCCCGTTGTGTTTCTGAGCCAGCAACACCTGGAATAGCTTTCGAGTGGTCGAGTCTGGGTTAAACGATGCGATCGTCGCCCCAGAGAGTTCCTCTATCGGCTTCTTGCTGTACAAAAGATGGCTTCCGGCTCGGTCCGACGCCGAAAGACAGAATCCAGCCACCGGAACACAGATGTCATCCAGATCAAAACTGTCCACCAGGCTGACTGGCCCGGCGTTGATGGCGCCATCCCGCAATGCCTGGGGAACGTTTTCTAGTTTGGCGTCATTGAGGACGATTCCCCGGCGTTCCATATCGATGTAAAAAGGCTCAAAATTCAGGGCAATGACTCGGCCGACGATGACTACCATATATCTACACCACGTAAAGTTGGAGATTCTCGAAGTTACGACCTTGGGACGGGACCGAACCGAACAAGATATGGGCCGAATAATCCCGGACCCTTCGGTTTGGCACGCCTGCCTGTAGGTTCGCGTGTTTGATTCTATGCGTAATGAAAATCACCGTCAAGACAGCTAACTCGTGCCCGTAGGGCGTCCGAAACGTCGACATTGACGTATCACTAACGTACACTCGATTAGAGAGGAATGTTTGCGAAATTTCCTATTTGTCACGACTCTGATCCTGTTTGCTGGCCTGGCGTTCTCGTCGTCGCAGGTTACTCACGCCGACGAAGGGAACATCCAAGTGGTCGAAGCCACTGCGGAAAGCCAGTTCCCCGACGGAATCAGATTTTCTGTATCTGCCAACAGCGTCGACGTGATCGATGACATCCGGGTATTTTTCAGCAAGGTAGACCAGCAAGGCCGCAGCTCCTATCGCACCGTGGAATTTGAGTCCGGCAGTTCCGGTAGTTCCGTGAGTGGAGAGTCGATCCTCCCCAGCGGCAACGGCGCCGAATACTTCCCCCCAGGCACCAAGATCGATTACTCGTTCGAGGTTCGCGACAAAGCCGGCGCAGTGGTTCGCACCGAGTCCCAGGAATTTGTTTACCAAGACAACCGGTTCGAGTGGGACACGGTCGTAGACGGTCTGATCACGGTGTACTACTACAGTGAATACGTCCGCAACCGCGCCGAAACGGTTCTTGAAGCGGCCAAACAAAACCTAGAAAGAATGCTGCCGGTTTTGGGCATCGCCCCCACAGAACCCCTTCGCATAGTTTCTTACAACAATTACGTGCACATGGCCCCCGCGTTGCCCTTCCGGTCCCAGGAGATCAGCGAAGGGCTTCAGACCCAAGGGATGGCGTTCAGCGAAGAACGGGTGTTGCTGGTTCACGGATTCGACCCCACCGTTACCGGCACGGTCTCCCATGAGTTCACCCACCTGCTGGTGGGCGAAGCGGCTGGCCCAGCCAGGAGTCAGGTGCCTGCGTGGCTCAATGAAGGCTTGGCTGAGTATGGGAATATCGATCCGACCGACGACTATGACGCTGCTTTGCGCTACGGAATTTTTACCCGCCGCATCAAGCCATTGTGGTACCAAGGCTCTTTCGGCGGCACTCCGGAGGACATCATTATCGCCTACGGACAGGCGCGGTCCGTGGTTGGGTACATGATTGGCGTCTACGGCCCAGACCGTATGTCGGCCCTTTTCCCGGCGCTTCAGCGCACTCTGGACATCGACGAGGCGCTGTTGGAAGTGTACGGCATGGACCAATTTGGCCTCGACACCGCCTGGCGGGAGGCCCTTGGCTTGGAACCTCTGTCTTCGCGCGAGAATCCTGAATCCCAGGCTAGCAGAGAGGGCGAAAATTCGGAGGGTGAGGCCGTGGAACCAACCAGCGCACCAGAGGCCACTCCTGACACCGATACTCCGCCGGATGGGGCCACCGGTGAAGGCGAAGAAGATACTGACGGCGGGTCTACCTCTCCGGGCTGTAGCGCTCCTGCGTCCGGTGATTCCCCGGCAGGACTGGGAATGCTGCTCGTGCTAGGCGCTCCAATCGGCCTTGTCGCCCTACCCAGGCTGCGCCGCCGCTGGCCGTTCTCCTAGTCAGCCTCAAGCTAGAACGGCGCGGATATCAGGCATCAACGGGCTCTCGGATTAAAGGCGTCATTCACCGCATCACCCAACAGGTTGAAGGTGAAGAGCAGGAGTGACAGTGTCAGGACGGGGAATAGCAGCAGATGAGGGTTGGTCCGCAGCACCGCGATATTTCCATTTTCGAAGATCATGAGCCCCAAACTTGGCGTTGGCGGCTGTATACCGATGCCGAGGAAACTGAGTAATATCTCTGATCCGGCCACTCCTGCCAGGCCTGCCGATACCATCACTATCACTGGCCCCATCACGTTGGGCAACACGTGCCGGAACAAGATTCGGGGAGTGGAACACCCGATTGCGCGCGCAGCTTCCACGTATTGGTCTTCCCGGACTTGGAGGACTTGGCCCCTGACCAGTCTAGCCATGCCGAACCAGGAAAAAATTGCCAAAGCCAGGGACAATACAAGATAGTCCACCACACCCAGACGCACAATCTCTATCCCTATGGTGTCTTCGATCCCTCGGACCCAATCGGTGATTGGGGCCTTGATAGTGGCCACGATAATCAACACAAGGAAGATCTCAGGGAAAGCTGAAGATACCTCCCCTACCCGCATGATTATTGAGTCAATTATTTTCCCGAAATACCCAGCTACCAGGCCCAAAGTTATTCCCAGTGCGAGACTGCCGGTGACCAGCGTCACGACGGTGATGATTACGGTGGTGCGCAGTCCATAAATGACGCGCGTTAGGACATCGCGGCCTGTCTGGTCGGTTCCGAATGGGTGTGCCAGACTCGGTCCCTGCTTGGTGCTCGACAGGTCTATATCAGCGTACCCGTAGGGTGTGACCAGAGGCGCTAGTATGCCGGAACCGTACATCAACAAAATAATGGCTAGGCAGCCCACGCCGATCTTCTTTCGTAGCAGCCGACGGATGGAGATTGCCCAGTAACTCCGGCTGGCCTGCCCATAATGCTCGGTTTCAGGCTGGGCGTCATCACGAAGCATATGCGCCTCCTAGCCTGATCCTCGGGTCGAGCAACGGATATATCAGATCAACGATCAGATTGATCATTACGAACATAGTGGTGACGATGATTATCACTGCGTTGATGATGGGGAAGTCACGAGCGAAGATGGCTTCGATGAACAGGCTACCCATCCCGGGTATACCAAAGAAGCGCTCTACGATAAACGAAGTGAAAAACAACCCAGCTACCGAAAAGCCGAGCATTGTGACAACTGGAATCAAAGCGTTTCTCAGGATATGACGCCGTTGGACTATCGACTCGGGTAATCCTTTAGCACGGGCGGTACGGACGTAATCCTGGCTGATTACTTCCAGAGTGGCGGCGCGGGTGAGCCTAGTGATTATGGCTATTCCAGGGACACCCATAGCCACCGCCGGCAAGATGATTCGAGTGTCAAAGAATCCACCCCATCCATGGGTTGGCAAGATATCAAGCTTCAGGGCGAATACGATCAGCAAGACCGGTGCGGTGAGGAATATGGGGATAGACTGCCCCAAGAGTGTCATCGCAACCGTGCCGATATCCCATGACGTCCCCTGCTTGGAAGCGGCGAACAAGCCCAGAGGTATACCGATGGAAACCGAAAGCAAAAGGGCCGCTATGTTGAGTTGGGCGGAGACCCACATCTTATTTCTGAGCAGTTCGGACACGGTGCGTCCACGGTATTTGAAGCTCTCGCCGAAATCGCCATGGGCCACGTTGTTAAGGTACCGGCCATACTGGACAAATATATTGTCATTGAGACCGCGCTGCTCGCGGACCCGCTCAACCACCTGCTCATCAGCGTATTGGCCCATGAGAATCTCAACGGGATCGCCCGGGCCAAATCGGCCCAAAGCGAATGTGATGAACGATATGATCAGCAGGATGATCGGCAGCCACACCAATCGTTGAACTATGTAGGTGCCCACGCTGGCGCTCCGGCCTAATTATCCGTGAGGTAAACGTGCCTGAGCTTGGGTATAATCAGCGGGGTCTGCAGATAGTCCTGCACTCTGGGCTTGACCAGCAGGTAACGCTCACCGCTGTACCACAAGGGTATCCAGGGCGCATCATCCAAAACTATCTGCTCAACCTGGTTGTAGATACTGAAGCGCAACGTCTCGTCGGTCTCCACCCTGGCTTGTTCGAGCAGGGCATCGACCTCTGGGTTGTTGTAATTGGTGTGGTTGTTGCTGCTATCGCTGTAGAACAGTATGTCCAAGAAGTTCTCGGGGTCTGGGTAATCCGCGATCCAACCAATGTCGAACATCTGGAAGCGACGTTTATTAAGGTCCTTCAAGAAAGTGGCGAACTCAGTCTGCTGGAACTCGGTCCTGATTCCCAAGTTTTTCTCCCACATCTGTAGGACCACTTCCATGTCCAGACTGACGTTGGCCCCGAAGCTTCCTGGAGTCGTGATAGTGATGGGAGGAATGTTTTCCAGATCGCCGCCGTACTTGGACTCCGCCAACAGTTGTTTCGCGCGAACCGGGTCGAAATCGTATCCGGATACCGACGGATTGTACCCAGGGAAGCCGGGAGGCAGGATCCCGTTTGCCGGCACAACCTGATCACCGAGCACGATGGTGGCAATCTCCCTTTTGTCGACGGCCAGATTCAGCGCTTGCCGTACCTTCGGATCGTCGAGGGGCGGTTCATTCACGTTCATGCCGATGTATTGGATGCTGAAGGCCGGAGCTGCCTTCAGGAGTTCGCCATTCAGGCTGTGGGTAGGGTCGAGCAGCCGGTCGAGGTCGGCCAAGCCGACGCCAGCGATGTCGATCTCATCATTCTCGTACATGAGCATCGAAGTTCCGCCGCTTAAGATCATTTCCACCTCGGCCAATTTGGGCGGGCCCAGGTGGTAGTTTTCGTTACGGCTGAGGATTATGGTCTCGCCCACTTTGTACTCGGTCATCATGAAGGGGCCGGTGCCATTGGGCTTTCGGAACCAGTTCTTGGGGTTCGCCTCAACGCTTATCTGGTCGAGAACAAATGCGGTGGGGTAGGTAAGCTTGGCCAGAAAGAACGACTTGGCTTCGTCGATAGTGATCTCGATAGTTCGCTCGTCAACGACGCGCACCCCGGAGATCTCCCGGGCGTCTCCGTTTATCTTCGCATCGACACCCACGATGTCGCCCAGATACTGGTCGACGTTGGGTGCTTCGGTGAGGGGATTGGTCGCCCGCTCCAGTGACCAACGGACGTCCTCGGCTGTCACTGGTTTGCCGTCATGGAACACTGCGTCGGGGCGGATCCTAAATGTGTAGACACGCCCTTCACCGGAGATATCCCAGCCCTCGGCCAGGTCGGCCACGACTTCCAGGTTCGTGTCGATGGTCACCAACCCGCCGAACACTTCGACGATTATCGTGGCGGAAGTTGCGTCGGTGGTCAGGTGCGGATCAAGGGTTGGAGGGTCTATGAAGAGCCGGACTAATCGTCCCCCCTCCAATGGTTTCCCGGTGCCTGTGGAGTCACTCGCTTGCCCGTTCGAATCTGACGCTCCAGCGGGGGTCGTAGTCGCCGATGTTTCGCTGGACGAACCGTTGCCGGAAGACCCGGAGCACGCGGCGGCCAGGATGAGCACGCCGAAGGTTAGCAGGAGTGACTTCCAGCCCATATTTTGTTCCTTAAAAACGCTGTATCTAGCTTGCTTGTATGTATTGAGACAGGTCAATGGCATCCGACCCTATCCTATTTTAGGTAGCCCGGCAGCACTATTACAATGGGACAGGCAGGGGAACTCTCTGGGAAACCCCCAGCCAAACCATCTATAGGTGAACCGGAGCGGTATTCAAAGTTGGTTCCAACTCCTTGTAACAGGCACGCCCATTTGCTACCATAATTGAGCCTTTTTGCACCGGTGTCCTACTGGGCCCAGTCTCCTGCGTTCAGCGGCCAGCTTGGCTTCAAAGGCCAGATGCTCAAGGACTCCCACCGTGGCGAGCGTAGCCAAGTGGTCTAAGGCGCCTGTCTGTGGCACAGGAGATCACGGGTTCGAATCCCGTCGCTCGCCCCAATAGCATTTCCAGATGATCCACTCCCATCTTGTGCGCCTGTAGCTCAACGGATAGAGTACTGGGCTTCGAACCCAGGGGTTGTGAGTTCGAATCTCGCCAGGCGCACCACTCCTGCGAGCAAAGAAAAAGGCCCTCGGTATAGTTCGAGGGCCTTTTTGTGTCTGAAACCCTCTCACTCACCAATGATTCAATCAGATAATGATGATAGGTGTTACGGAGGCGAGAGAGAGAACGGATTCAGAAAAGCTGGAGGGAAAATCACCAGGGGATCAAAAATCCACCTAGAGTAGGCGGAGGGGACGTTGCCGATGGGTTCGAAATGCAAAGACTGGGATCAGAGATACGGCCCAGTAATCATCAAGGCGGAGAATACGGGGAGCAAACCAAGCAGGCTGCCTAGGATAGTGTACGGCGCCAAAGAATCGTGGTTTTTTTGAGGTCGTTATCGCTGTTGTCATAAAGTTATTATCCCCGATACGGGCACGAGGTCTCAGTACATTCGGTTCCGTTGACCGTGGTCCAAGCGGACCATCTAGCTGAACTAATAGTACAATGCCCGGCCACCCAAAAGGTGTGGGGATAGTGTGCCTTTTAGGTCGGTTATGTCATTCAGATAAGGTTGGCCGGGAAGGGAACCACTCCCGCGCCGTCTATCAGATGCCTGGGCATGAAGTATTCCCGGTTGTCGGGCCCGCCGAACCCTTCAATGAACGACTGGATCACCCCGTCGGACTCCAGGGCGGCCCGGACTATCTGCTTATTGAAGTTGCTGATCGCCTCGGATTCGATGAATTCGTCCACCGGCATCCAGAGGCACTCTTGTATCTCGTCGGCCTGCATCGTGATCTCTTTACTGAGGGGGCTGAGTTTGCCCACGAAGTAGATATCCGACTTTCCGTAACGGTACCCGTGCCACTGGCGAAAACAGGCGATCGACTCGAAGACGGCTTTTACGCCGGTCTCCTCCAGAACCTCTCGCTCGACTGCTTGCCCCAGGTGTTCGCCGGCCTGTAGCGCCCCGCCTGGCAGCTTCAATGTCGGTTCGCGTCCGCCGACAGAGAACCTCTCTTTAACCACCAGCAGGTCTTTCTCCGGAGTCAATACCACTCCGCCGATCCCGATGTAATGGGTAGCAAACGGTGGGATCTGCGCCCGTTCCACCAAGCGGCGCGTGAGCAGGATATAGTCGTCCCCCGTATGGTGGAAGTCGAACCCCCGATCGACAGCCTTTGAAATCAGTGCCGATTGCGCCTTTGGTATCTCCAGCCAGACCGCCAGAAAACCGTCCGATGACCATTGATCGATAGATGCGCCAAGTCGGGCGTCAAATTCATCTGGGTCGCCCGGCAGCTTTGATGGAGCGACGACGATCCCGTTGAATTGGTTGGGTTTGAATTCCAGTATCTCAGACATCTTCTTCTCGACTCACTCTCAGGCGGCCCGCCGTTGTGGCCACCCTTAGTTTTCAGTGGGTAGAAACATAGCATACCCCAATATCATCTCGGGAAAAAACTCGGCGGCGCAGGATCATGGCTGACATTCGCCTCTGGCGTAGTGGCGCTTCAGGGACGATTATGTAAAGGTTTTCAGCGATTCGCCTGTGCTAGAATTTCGTCATGCCCCTCTCTCATTTTCACCCTTTGGTTCAAGAGTGGTTCAGAGGCAGGTTCACCGAACCTACCGATGCGCAGTTACAGGGCTGGCCGGCCATCGCCCAAGGACGCCATACCCTGATTGCCGCGCCCACGGGTTCCGGCAAAACCTTGGCGGCCTTCCTCACCTGCATCGACAGTCTGGTGCGCCAAGGCCTAACCGGCGAAATACCCGACTCCACCCAGGTGGTCTACGTTTCGCCGCTGAAGGCCCTCTCCAACGACATCCAGAAGAACCTGGCCAAGCCGCTGGAAGAGATAGCCGCCTTGGCCGAAGCCGCCGGCACCCCATTGCCAGAGATACGGGCCGGGGTGCGCACGGGTGACACACGGGCCTCAGAATGGGCCAAGATGGCCAAGAGACCGCCCCATATCCTGATAACAACTCCAGAATCCCTTTACATCCTCCTTACCTCCAAAAGTGGCCGCCAGGGATTGACCGGGGTACACACCCTGATCTTGGACGAGATTCACGCGGTCGCCGGCAGCAAACGCGGCTCCCACCTTTCGCTGTCGGTCGAGCGGCTCTGCGCCCTTGCGGAGAACCCCGTCGTCCGGATCGGCTTGTCCGCCACCCAACGCCCGATAGAAGAGGTCGCCCGGCTATTGGTCGGCAACGACTGCATAGAACGAGACGGCGAAGAAAACGGCACACCCGATTGTCTGATGGTCAACACAGGGCACGCCCGCACCATCGATCTGGCGATGCGATTACCCCAGCGAGAGTTGGGTCCGATAGCTTCACATGAGATGTGGGCCGAAGCGCTGGACGATGTGACCGGCTTGATCCGCTCCCACGGCACGACATTGGTCTTCGTCAACACACGTAGGTTGGTCGAGCGGGTCTCCCATCAGTTGTCCGAACGTCTGGGAGAAGATGCAGTCGTCGCCCATCACGGTAGTCTGTCCCGGACCACTCGGTTGGCCGCCGAGGAGAAACTGAAAAGTGGGCTGGTCAAGGTATGTGTTGCCACGGCGTCCCTGGAATTGGGCATCGACATCGGCGTGGTCGACCTCGTTTGCCAGATCGGTTCACCCCGGTCCATCGGCGTGTTGCTGCAACGGGTTGGCCGTTCCGGGCACCAGGTCGGAGGTATTCCCAAAGGACGCCTGTTTCCGCTGACCCGGGATGAGTTGGCGGAGTGCGTTGCCCTTGCGAGGGCCGTCAAGCAAGGCAATCTGGACACGTTGATAATCCCACCGTGGCCCTTGGACGTTCTGGCCCAGCAGATTGTGGCATCCTGCGCTCAGGAGGAATGGACCGAAGAACAACTGTATCAACTTTGCCACAAGGCCTACCCCTACCGGGATCTGCCCAGGGAGAAATTCGACCAGGTCGTCGATGTGTTGTCCAACGGGTTCACTCTCCGGCAGGGTCGGCGATCTGCCTACCTTCACCGAGACGGGATCAACCTCAAAGTGAAGGGCCGACGGGGCGCATCCATCGCGGCTATGACCAGCGGCGGCGCCATCCCAGACAACGCCGATTACGACGTCATACTCGAGCCTGAGGAGACTTTCGTTGGCACCGTAAATGAAGACTTTGCCATCGAGAGCCTGCCTGGCGACGTGTTCCTGTTGGGAAACACTCCCTGGAAGATTCGCCGGGTTGAAAGGGGCAAGGTCCGGGTGGAAGACGCCCAGGGTCAACCGCCGAGCGTCCCGTTCTGGCTGGGAGAAGCGCCCGGCCGCACCTGGGAGCTTTCCCAGGAAGTGTCAGAGCTGCGAGAGGGCATCGACCTGCGCCTGGAGAATCACGCCAAGGCTCAAGAATGGGTGATTGAAGAGTCTGGCGTGGACCAGGAGTCCAGCCGGCAGTTGGTCGCCTACCTGGTGGAAGGCAAACGGGTTCTCGGGGTGATCCCCTCGAAAAACAAAGTGGTCGCAGAGCGGTTCTTCGATGAGAGCGGTGGGATGCAACTTGTGATCCACGCCCCGTATGGCGCCAGGGTGAACCGGGCATGGGGAATGGCCCTGCGCAAGAAGATCTGCCGGACCTTCGATTTCGAGTTGCAGGCCACCGCAACCGACGACGGCCTGAATTTTGCCCTCGGTCCCGGTTTGTCTATGCCCGTGGACGAGGTCTTCACCTACTTGAATGAACGAAGCATCCAGGGCGTGCTTGAGCAGGCCATCTTGCAAGCGCCTTTATTTGGCACCCGTTGGCGTTGGAACGCGACCAGGGCATTGGCCATATTGCGACACACGGGAGGCCGAAAAGTCCCGGCGCCCCTGATCCGCATGCGCTCCGAAGACCTGCTGGCGGCGGTATTCCCGGCCCAGGTCGCCTGCCAGGACAACGCCATGCCAGGCGACATTGAGGTTCCAGACCATCCTTTGGTGTTCGAGACGATGCGGGATTGCCTTACCGAGGCCATGGACGTGGCAGGCTGCAAGGAACTACTGGGCGGGATAAGCGACGGGACGATCGAGATATTTGGCCGGGACACCGTGCAACCCTCTGCATTCTCCCATCAGATCCTGAACGCCATGCCCTACGCCTTCTTGGACGACGCGCCACTGGAAGAACGGCGTGCCAGGTCGGTTTCCCTCCGGCGTGCGCTGCCCGAGGACTCCCGGGATCTGAGCGCCCTGGACCCCTCAGCCATCGCGCTAGAAACGGCCAATGCCTGGCCCAGGATGCGGGACGCGGACGAGTTGCACGACGCCCTCTTGGTATTGGGAGCGCTGCCGGAATCCACCGCCCTAACCAGCGCCGCTGAAGACGGGATGGGCGCGATACAGCAGTGGTTCGATTCCCTGGTGGCCGTGGGCCGGGCCTACTACTTGCGGTCTGATGACGTCGTTCACTGGGTAGCCGCTGAGAGGCTTTCACTTCTGAACCCTATATTTCCGAATGCAGATATCACCCCAACCCCGCCTCGGAATCTGCTGGAAGCGGATATTAGCGAAGGCGACGGCGCCAGGGAAGACAATATCCATTCGGTGTTGCAGGGCTGGGTTGAGTGCTCTGGCCCTTTGACGACCACCGAAGTGGTCCAATCGCTAGGCATTCCCCGCGACGACATTCAATACGCCTTTGGCCGCCTGGAGAACGAGGGTGTGGTGCTCCGGGGAACATTCAGGATCGAGGTGGAAGAAGAGGAATTTTGTGATCGCCGCATCCTGGCCCGGATCCACCGCTCGACCATCGACACCCTGCGCCGAGAGGTAGAGCCGGTCCCGCCGTCCACCTTCATGCGGTTCCTACTGCGGTGGCAGCACGTTGATTCGGCGGCCAAATTGCAAGGCGAGGGCGGCCTGCTTATAGCCATCGAGCAGCTTCAAGGATTCGAATCCGCCGGCGGCGCCATTGAAGAGGAAGTTCTTCTCTCCCGTGTATCAGATTATAGCCCCGCGATGCTGGACCGTCTGTGCCTGGGGGGCGAAGTGGTTTGGGGCCGTGTTTCACTGCAGCAGACCGGCCAATCCCAACAACAAAACCCCCAGCAACAGAACGGGGCTACGATGCCCAAAGGCCGTGGCTCATTATCTCGGGCCACGCCGATCACCCTGGTTCTGCGCGACTCGCTGGATTGGGTGCTTGGCCCCAACGAACAGGACGCTGACAACCTGACCGGGGCTGCGAAAGAGGTGGTTGAGGTACTCGGCGGCCGAGGAGCGTCATTCCTTTCCGATATCGTATCGGCAACCCAACGGCTGCCCTCGGATGTTGAGGAAGCCCTCTGGACCCTGGCAGCTTCGGGCCGCGTGACGGTTGACGGGGTTGAAGCCCTGCGGCAACGGTTGGGCGGCACGATCCGGCGGCCCCGCCGTAATGGCCGGAACAGTGGCCGCTCGGGACAAATCCGAAGGCGCAGCTACAGCCGGTGGTCGCTCTTGGAAGCCTCTGACCCGGTGGATGACCGTAGCGAACCCATCGCCCGCCAACTATTGGACCGCTACGGTGTGATCTTCCCAGAGCTATTGGCCCGGGACGCTTTGTCCTACCGGTGGCGTGACTTGGTGCGAGTGCTGCGTCGCCTGGAGGCCCGTGGCGAGATCAGGGGAGGCCGGTTCGTGTCGGGGTTAGTCGGAGAGCAGTTCGCGCTGCCCGAGGCGGTAGAGCTGCTTCGCAAGACCAAGAACACCCAGCCCGATGGCCGTCTTTCCGCCATATCGGCCTGCGACCCTTTAAACCTCGCCGGGATCATCTCGCCCGGACCCAAGGTGCCTGCGGTGGTGCGCAATCGGCTTGCGTTCCATGACGGAGTTCCAGTCGCCTCGATTGAGAACGGTTCATTCGTTCAATTGGCCAACGTCAGTTCCGAGATAATCGAGCGGGCCAAGGTGGTCTTGAGCGTTCCCATCTCTCACGCCGGTTACCCCATGGACCAGCCGGACCTGGCCACGGTTTAGCGCCAGCATTCCCGCCGTTCTTCCAAGCCCGCACCCAATGGCTACAGGGTGTTCACCGGCGCTCAATTGATAATCCAGAGGTCCTATGCTAACGTTGCTAAGCACTTTTCGTGCCTCTCCACCCTAGATATAAGGGGCTCTTATAATGGACCCTGATTCGAGAAACACGTAGAGGCAACACAGAGGCAACATCATAAAGGCGGCCCCATTGTCCGAGTTCCGTTATTCTCCCAATCCTAACCGGGCCCAACTGGTCGACTGGCAACCCTGGGAACCCGCTACCTTCGCCAAAGCCCAGGCAGAACACAAACCGGTCCTGTTATCCATCTCGGCGGTTTGGTGCTATTGGTGTCATGTGATGGATGAGACCAGCTATTCCGACCCTGAGATCCAGGCTCTCCTCAATGAGAACTTTGTGGCCATACGGGTGGACAACGACCATCGCCCCGACATCAACTCCAGATACAACGTGGGCGGTTGGCCAACCACGGCTTTCCTAACAGGGCATGGTGGACTCATTGGCGGCGCCACTTACCTGCCTCCCGACCAATTCATCGCCATGATTGCCGAATTCATCGACGCCTATAAGAATGACCGGACCACCCTCTACACCCAAGCCCGCGACCTGCTGACTCGGCGCAAGGAACACGCACGAAGATTCGCCGCCGGGCCCGAACTGGAGGATACGTCGGTCGACCGCGTTAGCCGCGTCGTCGCCGGCGCCTATGATGCGCTTAACGGCGGTTTTGGCAGCGCCCCAAAATTCCCCAACGCCTACATCGTGCGCTTGGTGAATCACCTGTACCGAACCAGCGGAGAGGATTTCTACGCAAGCATGCTCACCAAAACCCTCGACGGTATGTCCGAAGGACTGGTGGCCGACGGCGCCGACGGCGGATTCTTCAGGCATTGCGCCCACGCCGATTGGTCCGAACCCCAGCACGAGAAGTTGCTGGAAGACAATCTGGGTCTCGCCCGCGAATTTCTTGACGCTGCTATCCTGCTGGAACGGCCCCGGTACCGGGAGACGGCTAAGCAGACCATCGACTACGTGATGGAGCAGCTTTACGACCCTGACATACCGGGATTCCGAGGCAGCCAGGGGGCGCACTCGGAATATTTCACCCTGGGCGCAGAACACCGAACAAAGGAAGCACGGCCGGAACCAGACCCATCGTGTTACGCGAACAGCAACGCTCTGGCGGTGACGGTATTCCTAGACGCGGCCTGGAAGCTGGGAGATCCTTCCCTGCAAACAACGGCGATCCAGGTGTTGGACAAGCTGGATTCCATGGCCCAGAGCAGTTCGTTCAGTCACGTTTACTCGGAGCAAGGACCATCCGACGCTCCAGCGTTATTCACGGACTGGGCCTGGCTCTTGACCGCCCTGGTGCAGGCCCACGGCAACACGTCAAACGAGACCTATCTGGAGCGAGCCGTCGAAGTTGCTCAGGTCATGGTGGACCGTTTCTTCGACCAGGAAGGCGGCGGGTTTTTCGATATTGAAGAAGACCCGGACGCGATCGGGCACTTACAGGTCAGGGAGAAAACCCTGGCAGATAACATGACTGCGGCGCAGGCGCTGCTCCGTCTATATCAAACCACCAGGAACGTGGATTACCGGCAGATCACGGAGGCCACCCTTAGCGCCTTTACCGAGACGTTCAGAGAGCACGGCGAATTCGCCGCCGACTTCGGTATCGCAGCGCACATGTTCCAGAACAACATGGTGGAAGTGACCATCGAGGGGCGACCTGGGGACCCTGGCTGTCTGGACCTCATGGCTGCAGCAGCCCGCCTGCCCTATCCCAATCTAGAGATCAAAACTGTCACGGCTGCCGATGACGACACAACAGCCAGGGCCCACGTCTGCTTGGACACAGTATGCCTGCCTCCGGTCGACTCCCCCCAGGAGTTGGCTGAGGCCGTCGCGGGACTAACCAAGCAACAGGAAAGTCCGTACCAAGACATATTCCAAGTCTTCCCCGGTAATTAGAGGCAGTATCAGGGCTCTCGAATCCTTTGGCCTCACCGGGCTCATCGGCGTATCATCACAACATCAAATAGTGGAGGAATCGCGTGCTGCGTAGCGCGGACTGTGGCGCCCTGAGGGGCGAAAACGACGGCGAACAAGTCACTCTGGCCGGCTGGATCGGCCGGCGGCGCGACCATGGCGGAATCATTTTTCTCGACCTGCGAGACAGGTCCGGCATCGCTCAGGTGGTGTTCAATCCCGAAACCGCCGCTGATGCCGCGCGCATCGCCGAAGAGGTCAGACCCGAATGGGTGATCCAAGTTAAGGGTACGGTCAACCGCCGCCCGGCAGGCAGTGAGAACCCGGCCATCGCAACCGGTGACGTGGAAGTGATGGCGACGGAGATCACGGTGCTGAACCGCTCCCTCACACCGCCCTTCTACATCGACGATGATGCAGAAGCCGACGAAAGCCTACGGTTGCGCTACCGCTATCTCGACCTGCGGCGTCCTCCCATGTTGCGCAACCTAACCCTGCGGCACAATGTGGTCAAGTACATCCGCGACTTCCTGTGCGAAAGGGATTTCCTTGAGATTGAGACCCCGATCCTGATCAAGAGCACCCCCGAAGGCGCCAGGGACTTCCTGGTCCCCAGCCGCATGCAGCCGGGCAATTTTTACGCCTTGCCTCAGTCGCCGCAACAGATGAAGCAGTTGCTGATGGTCGCTGGTGTTGAGCGTTATTTTCAGATCGCCCGCTGCTTCCGAGACGAGGACCTGCGCGCCGACCGTCAATTGGAGTTCACCCAGCTTGACCTTGAGATGAGCTTCGTCGAAGAGGACGACATCCTCAACCTGACCGAAGAGTTATACACCGGAATGATCGAATCGGTGACGCCGGATAAGAACCTCAGGAAGCCCTTTCCCAGGATCAGCTACGACGAAGCTATGGACCGCTACGCATCCGACAAGCCCGACCTGCGGTTTGGTCTGCAGATGACCGATGTGACCGATCTGGCCAGTGAGTCCGAATTCAGGGTGTTCCTCTCCACCATCGATGGCGGAGGCCGCATCAAGGGCTTTGTGGCGCCCGGCCAAGCGCAGTTCGTCACTGGCCAAGTCAAAGAACTAGAAGACACAGCCAAAGCGGCGGGGGCGGGTGGACTGGTCCACATCCGATACCGTGGCGAAGGTCCGGTAGGGCAGCAGACACCGGAGGAGATAGTCCAGTCTGCTGGCCTGCGCATGCCGGTCGAATGGCATCAGAGGCTGGCGGAACGGATGGGCGCAGGCCCCGGAGACCTAGTTTTGCTGATGGCGGGACGTCAGCCCAGGTTGAACGCCTGGCTCACCGTGATGAGGACCCATATGGGAGAGTTGCTCAAGCTGCCCGACCCAAACGAATTGGCCTTCGCATTCGTCACTCGCTTCCCTCTGTTCGACTGGAACGAAGACGCCAAGCGCTGGGACTCGTCTCATCACCCATTCACGTCGCCAGCTGACGGAGAAGAGGGCGAATTGGACGGCGAAAACCTGGGAGCCATCAAATCGAAGGCCTATGACCTGGTCTGCAACGGCTCAGAGTTGGCTAGCGGCAGCATCAGGATCCACAACCGTCAGCTTCAAGAGAAGATATTCGGAATACTGGGTCACTCCAAAGAAGCCACCGAAGCCCAATTCGGCCAGATACTGGAGGCCTTCGAATATGGCGCGCCCCCCCACGGTGGCATCGCTCCGGGAATCGACCGGCTGGTGGCGATCCTTTGCGGAAGTTCGTCCATCCGGGACGTGATTGCCTTCCCCAAGACCCAGAGTGGGACTGACTTACTGTTTAACGCCCCCACTTCCGTTGCCCAATCGCAGCTCGACGAGTTATGCCTGCGAGTCGTTGAACGGCCCGATTAACGGTCTACCAAAGCCGTCGAATTTAGGCCGCGGTATTTGGTGGAATTTTGATGTGCACAGCCGGAGGGATTGCGGGTTTTTCGTCTTGGACGGGGGCAGCCACTAACTCGGCTTCTTCGTCTTTCGTTAGATAGTGGCCGCACTGTAAACAGGAGATGAAGCGGCCGTACGAATCGTCACTTCCGGATAAGTCGCCGTGACACCGGGGACAGATCTCAAGCCAGAACACGATCTCACCTCTAAGTGGTCTCCATCAAATTACGCTAGAGTGATTTCGCACTAATAACAACTCCCGGTTACCCGAAGATAGCACCACGAAACAAATTCAAAACGCCCAACCTTGGCCAGCTAAGCAGACAAAAACAAAAAAGGCCCGCGGAGTGATTCCGCGGGCCTCTCTTTTTGTCTCGGAATTGTTCTGCCTAAACGGCGGACATTTCCTTTTCTTCAGGGACGTAGTTGCCCTGGCGCGCCGCGCTAGTGAGGCGAGCCCGGGTGTAGAAGGCCAGGGCGGCAGCTTCCGTGTTCTCCAACTTTCCGGCCCAGGCCGCCAATGGCGCCCCTTGCAGACTCCGGCCGAAGGAGAAGCTGAGTTCCCAAGGCGCTCCAACTTTGTTTGCCCGCTGGTTCAGGGCGTTCAGATTAGCCGTCACCGAACCGTCTGGCTCGCCGCCGGAAAGGAAGACCACTCCAGGCACGGATGCCGGCAAGACACGCTTGAAGCAGTCGAGGGTCCGCTCCGCGACTTCTTCGGGCTCAGCCCGTTGGGCCGCAGAACCGCCGGAAATAACCATGCTGGGCTTGAGCAGCATTCCTTCGAGAAGCACTTTTTGTTGGGCAAGTTGATTGAATACTTCGCGTAGGACTTCCTCGGTGACGTCGAAACATTGGTCGATGCTGTGGTCCCCGTCTCTAAGAATCTCTGGCTCGACGATGGGAACTAATCCGGCTTCTTGGCTCAAAGCTGCGAACCGGGCTAGGGCATGAGCATTGGCGCTCACACCGTAGGAGGTGGGAGTGTTGCCGGTTATGCTGATCACGCCCCGCCACTTGGTGAAGCCCGCTCCCAACTCAGCATATTCCTTCAACCGGTCCCCCAGCCCATCCAGACCTTCCGTGACCAACTCGTCTGGAGCGCCGGGGAGGGAGATCGTGCCTTTGTCGACTTTTATCCCAGGGACGATACCCTGATCCAGCAAAACTTTGACCAATGGTGTGCCGTCCGCGCCCTCCTGGCGAATCGTCTCGTCGAACAAGATCACGCCGCTGACAAACTCAGATATGCCAGCCGTGCGAAACAACAGCTCGCGGTAGTTGCGCCGGTTCTCCTCGGTGGACTCCACATTGATGCTGTAGAATCTTCTCTTGATCGTACCGCCGCTTTCGTCGGCTGCCAAAATACCCTTCTTGGCGGCAACCAACGCCTCAGCGGTTTGAACTAATCGCTGTTTATCCATAATTAGCGCCTCCTACCCAGATTATTCCAGTTATGTTTAGTAACGAGCAAGGCAGTTACCCGCCATTAATCACGGATACTATTTCTTCGACAACATCCTTGTTGCCCAGGATCAAAGGTGTCCGTTGGTGCAGTTGCTCGGGGATGATATCCAAGATTCTTTGGTATCCGGTCGAAGCAGCCCCTCCAGCCTGTTCAGCGACAAACCCCAGTGGATTGGCTTCGTACATCAACCGGAGGCGGCCATCCTTCCGGTTCCGGTCCGCCGGATAGGCGAATATCCCGCCCTTCAAGAGGTTTCTGTGGAAATCGGCCACCAGAGAGCCCACGTACCGTTGGGAGTACTTGTTCCGAAGATTGGCGACGGCCTTTTGGGTCGGCTCGTCCAACACCTTGTGGTTGCCCTCATTGGTGCTGTAATAAAGGCACTCTTTGGGAATCTTAATGTTTGGATGAGTCACGGCGAACTCGCCTGACCTGAAATCCAGCGTGAAACCGCATACGTCAGTTTTAGTGGCTAGGACCAACACGGTACTCGAACCGTAAACGACGTACACCGCGGCGACCTGTTCATCACCTGGTCTAAGTAGGGAATCCTCGTTTACTTTCTCGCCTGGACGCTTCTTCCAGATGCCGAAGATCGAGCCGATGCTCACGGCGACATCGATATTTGAAGAGCCGTCCAGAGGGTCCATCAGCACGATATAG
Organism: Chloroflexota bacterium; assembly: GCA_027624135.1. Lineage (GTDB taxonomy): Bacteria > Chloroflexota > Dehalococcoidia > Lucifugimonadales > UBA3495 > UBA9611. The sequence continues at coordinate 32,944 of JAQBXL010000006.1, read as the reverse complement.
CCGTCGGCAACCTCGCCTTCGATGATGACCGGCTTTTCTATCTCCTCACAGCCGATGGCAGCCACATGGCCAGAAGAAGAGAGAGTTTCAACGAAGATGTCCGAACTGACTTGGTCCATTCGCTGGATGATCTCGCCTTGGACATTGGTCTCGCCTGTGGCGCCCAGGGCGTCGGCTAGCGCCGCCTGCTGCACCTGTCGCTGGACCTGTATTGAACCGTCGGCAATCGCCATGATGACTGCGTCTAGGCCGTCATCCTGAGCTCCGCCCCCCAATCCCGAGGATACATATTCCTGAAGAGTAGTGCGATGTCCTACTGCTGACACCTGCCACCTCCGTCACCGAATAACCCGTCCACTCCAGCATCAGTGCATGCCTAGTCTATCGCTACTTAACGAAATAGATAGACGAATTCGTAAATGCTAAGAGAATGATGTTAAGAAATAATCCCATCTAGACCAGTATTCGGCAAGCCCACGTCAGACGTGATTTAGCTTCCAAATACTCGTTGCGCCCAATTCTAGCAGTACCAATTTTGCCCTGTCAATTTTCGTTGTATTTTACTTTTTATGTGCATCGGCTATCCTGTTTTCATCTGTCGATCTGAGTCACATTTCTCCCTTGCCGGAAGATAAAGAGATTCACGGCAGCCCACGTTCCTTCCCGCGTTCACCCCCGCGTTCCTTCCTGCGTTCCATAAGGGAAGATGTCCTACGAGCGCCACGGCTAGTCTCCAGCGTTGCCGCGGACACGCTAGGGGTGTATATTCAGGGACGGAGCACTCTCAATCTCCAGTCGTATGGACAGTTCCGGTCTGATTGGCCCCGGCTGATGCGGACAGGATAGAGGACCAAGATCTTGGCTGACGTCTTCTTATACCTAGTGATTTTCGCGGTTGCGCTTTGGACCGCCCGTTTAGCGATGACCAGGGGAAGAAACGCTTGGGGCTGGGGCGGAGCTTCATTGTTTTGTGGCATAGTTAATCTGCCCGAGTCTGCTTTGCTAGGCGGCCTTCCCCTGTTGGTGCTCTTGTTCGTCCTGAAACCAACCGCTACGGCCTCAGTAGATCCAGCGCGAACGTCTTGCCCCCGGTGCGCCAAGTCACATTCTGGGGGACAGCATTTCTGCACCGGATGCGGGTGGGACTTAAACGCGTTCTACTCACCTGAAGATCCGGACGGCGTCCAAGCCTCCACATCGCAACCTCAGGTTCAAGCTTCCATGCCGTCAACCGCCGTCGCCGAGCCGCCTGAATCGGCAGACGTTCCTGCTCCGGACCAGTCCAATGAAATTGCCAGGGAAGCTCTTAAAGAGGTTGCCGGGGAAGTTGCCTTAGAACAAGAACCTGCGCTGGCCGCAGAATCCACCTCCGGAACTGAAAACGGAGAAAGTTCACCGAGCGATCCTGAAAGTCCTGCCGAGGCGCCGTCCCCCACGACTGTGGCCGAGCCCGAGGTTGAGCATGTGCCCTGGGGAACCTACGACCCCGGTGTGGCGCCGACCGCCGCAGTGATGACCAGCCGAGGGATCGAGCGGTTCGACGAGGGTAAGTACCAAGAGGCCATCGACCAGTTCACCAAGGCTTTAGCCCTGGACTCGGACTATGCTGACGCACTAAAGCGCCGCGCCGAGGCTTACGCCCAATTGGGCCGCGTCGAACAAGCGGCAGAAGACCGCCGCCACCATCAGCGCTTGGACCCCAGTTCATCACCCGGTTAGCCCGTTTACTGATCCACGGCTCTAGTTCGAATCACGGGGCTGCCGCTCGGCACATCTAATCTTTCTACACGGCCATGATGTGATATCCCGCGTCCACAGGGATGATGGCGCCAGTTATTCCGCTTGAGAGTCCGCTGCACAGGAACAAGGCCGTCTGGGCAACCTCATCCACGGTGATGTTACGCTTTAGCGGGGCCTTCTCTGCGGCTGTGTGCCGCATGTCTCTGAACCCGCTTATTCCCCTCGCAGCCAGGGTTTCCAGGGGCCCAGCAGATATGGCGTTTACCCTGATGTTCTTCTCCCCGAATTCGTAGGCCAACTGGCGCACACCATGCTCCAATGCCGCCTTGGCGGTGCCCATCACGTTATAGCCAGGGTAGACCCTCTGCGAGGCGTCAAAGGTCAAAGCCACAACGCTGCCACCGTTGGCCATCAGCGGCTCCGCATGACGCAGCAAGGGCAGCAGGGAATAGGCGCTCACTTCCAAGGCGATGCGGTAGCCCTCGCGACTTGTATCCGCATACCGGCCCGAAAGGTCATCCCGATTGGCGAATGCGATACTGTGCACCAAGAACGATATCTCGCCGAACTCTTCTTTCAGCGATTGAAACACCTGGGCGATCTGTTCGTCGTCAGTGGCGTCGCAGGGGAGCGTGATGGCGCCTTCCATTGTCGCTGCCAAGGCCTCTACACGCTCTTTGAGCCGATCACCCTGGTAGGTGAGAGCGATTCGCGCACCAGCCTGCGAGAGGGCCTGTGTGATCCCCCAGGCTATGCTCCGATCGTTGGCCACGCCGAATACGATCCCATTCTTACCCGACAAGTCTATTGGAATCACCTGACTTACCTCCCTAGCACTTCATCATGTATCTTGCGACGCATCTTACTTCCGGGCCTTGGATCAGGCGTAAGCCGGGGCTACTTTCTCCAAGAATAACTCTAACTGCTTCTCTGGCTCAAAACTGGCGAAGCGCACTACGATCGTCCCGGCGCCGGCGGCCACGTATTCGGCGATCCGTTCAGCCACCCTTTCCGGTCCACCAAATGGTCCCCAACGGGTTCCCCAGATATCCGACCCGTAGTAGGCGGTCAGCCATTCGACCGCGTCGGCCTCTGCTCTGCTCAGATCAGGATTCATATTTACCGTAAGGTAAAAGGTTTTTTCCAGGTTGGCCGGGTCTCTGCCCAACTCGGCGGCTTTCTCGTCGACTTGCTGAATGACCTGGGAAAATTCCTCCGGCGTGTCGGATATGGATATTATCCCAGCGCCAAGCCGGGCGGCGCGGCGTATCTGAGCCAGGCTCTGGGCGCGGTAGTGGCTGCCGAGAAGAAAGGGGATACCGCCTGGCCGCGTGGGAACTGGCCGCATGAGAGCCGAGTCTAGGTCGAAATCACGCCCGTGGAAATCGTACGGTTTGCCAGAGCCGAGACCTTGGACAATCTCGATTATCTCTTCGAACCGGCGTCCCCGTCCCTTTGGCGGCACTCCGGCAGCTTCCCACTCGCGTTTCTGGTCGTCATTGAAGGCCCCGCCGACACCGGCTCCGATGACCACCCGGCCACCCGAGATCAGATCGACGGTAGCGAGGGTTTGGGCCAAAAGCACTGGATGCCGCAGGGCCGGCAGCAGAACCGCAGTACCTAGCCTCACGCGGCTGGTGCGGGCCGCCAGTGCAGCCAACACCGCCAGCGGTTCCATACGGGGCTTGGCGAGCAGACTATCGCCGACCCAGACCGAGTCCAAGCCTGCTTGTTCCACAGTCTCCGCCAAGGCGAAGATTCGGTCCATGTTAAGGGGCTGTTCTCCCCGCAACAGAAGCCCTCTGGTGGGCAGCAATATGCCAATTCTGACTTTTTCTTGGGCCAATGTCAGGTTCCCGTACCAGCCGGTAAGATCAAGCGTCGTCCCTCAGTTCAGACTCGGAGGCAGATGACAGACGCTCCAATAATCCGGGTTCCATATGCTGAAAAGCCTCTAGGTCATCCACCACGTCCAGGTCGAATCCAAGTCCGTGGCTGGAGTTGATGGCAACGGACCTCTCTAGGCGAGCAGCCTGGGTCAGATGCTTCATGAAGCTACCCTGGCCCAACTCGGGCTGAAAATGCACATCGTGGGGCACCAAGATGGCGTTGGTGCCGCCGTCCCTGCGAGCAGGAGCAAGAGTGACGTTACCCTGGCGTCGGGAAGACTGAATCATACTGTGAATATCCGCCGGCTTCAAGAATGGCAGGTCACCGGCTACGTACAAGGCAGACATACCCTGTTCAAAAGCCAGTTCAAAAGCTTTTTTCAGCGTATCGTTGAGGTCTGTGCCCAGTTCCTCCATCCACTCACCACTCAAGTTTTGGGTCATGTTGCGAACTCGGTCGTCGCCGCCAACAACCCATACAGTCGTGTTGGAGACAGCCTTGATGGCCTGTATGACCCGGCGAAGCATACCCAATGCTAAGACAGCACGTTCCTCCGCAGACAGGCTCATGCCCAGCCGTGTCTTCCCCCTGGCTAGAGGTTTCATCGGAACGATCGCTATTACGTTTTCGGAATCGGTTGCCATTGGGTTTGGTCCGTGGGCTAGTCTGCCAGGGCCAAAATCTCTCTGGCCAGGGCAATCTTATGCTCTTCGGTCTCCATGATAGTTGATGTTACCAGAGGCATTATGTCCATTGCCTCGATTTCGGAGACCAGATTCTGGTCCTGTACGTCCATCACGAGCACATCGCAGATGTCCCGGTACTCTCTAGCGATCTCAACGCAGGAGACCTGCTTGCCAAGTTCGGCCATAATCTTACCTGCGGGGCCTTTAACTGCATCCCCGCCTACTATCGGGCTAACGCAGACCTTCTTTCCGGGAAAAGCACGCAGCCGCTGCCGGACCCCAGGCAAGGCCAGTATCGGCCCCAGGCTGAGATAGGGATTGGACGGACACAGCACCAGCATCCAGGCGCCTGTGATGGCCTTTTCAAACCCCGGAGAGACCTTCGCGGTTTCGGCTCCGATATAGCGCACTGCCGTCACCTTTGGTTCAGCCCGGCGGCCGACGAAGTATTGCTGCATCGGCAATTCCCCTTCGTCGGTGGAAAGCACGGTCTTGACCGGATCGTCGCTCATGGGAGTTACATGGTGAAGAACCCCCAGGCTCAGGTTCAACTCAGCCGTAACTTCAGATAGGGTCTTGCCTTCATTCAGCAATTGCGTGCGCCGGATGTGGGTGGCCAGGTCCCGGTCGCCCAGATTGAACCAGGCATCCACGCCGAACCTCTTGAGCATCTCAAGGGCGGTGAAAGTATCGCCAGCGACGCCCCAGCCGGTCTCCTGATTGGAGAGGCCAGACAGCGTGTACATGATGGTGTCTAGGTCAGGGGAAACATGGAGGCCATGGAACGTGTCGTCGTCGCCGGTGTTAACGCAGATCACCAGATCTTCAGGCGGCAGACAACGGGCCAAACCAAGAGCCAATTTTGCTCCGCCAACCCCGCCGGCAAGGGCCAATACGGCAGGAGAACTGGAGAAATTGTTCGAAGTTACCACCTATGGCCGTCTGGGGCCGTACCTGCGGAAGGCAGGACCAGAGAGCGACTCAGAAACGGAAACGATACGTCTAAACTTTGGCACTTGTGCTGTGGCGGGGATGCTCGAAGCGGTAGGTGTCCAACTTGACCAGACGGTCATAAGACCCAAACACTTCTTCCACGTTGTCGCCAACCAGGTCCAGGGGATCCAGTTCCTCATCGGTGTCGCTGAACACCCGCCTCGTCTTGTAGGTGGTGTAGCGTTCGGCGGGTATCCGGCCCGCCTGGCGTATCATCTGCCGGAATTCCGACGGGCGCATGAGCTGGCCATGTTGTGCGCCAGCTGCGGTGGAGATGCTCTCATTGATGAGCGTGCCACCCAGGTCGTTCACGCCTGCGGTCAACAGAAGTTGGGACATACGCGGCCCCTCTTTCACCCAGGAGGCCTGTATGTTCGGTATCCAATTGTTGAGCATGATCCGGGCAACGGCATGCATCTTGATCACGTCCATGCCAGAGGGACCGGGCCGCACGTTCTGCACCAGACCCTTCATGAAAATGGGGGCCTCGGTATGAACGAAACTGAGGGGCACAAATTCTGTGATTCCGCCGGTATTCTGCTGGATCCCCCGAATGAGTTCCAAATGCCGGGCCAGTTGCATGGGCGTTTCAAGATACCCAAACATCACCGTGGACGTGGTCGGGATACCTAACTCATGGGCTGTGGTTATCACTTCCGTCCACTGGTCTACCGTTATGCGGCCTGGGGATATCAAGTCGCGCAATTCCTGGTCCAGCACTTCCGCCGAGGTGCCCGGAAGGCTGCCCACGCCCGCAGATTTAAGGTCGGTCAAATATTCCTTGATGGTGCACTTTGACCGCACAGAGCCGTAGAGGACTTCCTCTGGAGAGAATCCATGGATATGCATGTCGGGAAGGGCTTCTTTGATCGATTCGCAAAGCCTGACGTACAGGTCTCCCTCCATCTGGGGAGGCAAGCCAGCTTGGACGCAAACTTCTGTGGCGCCGTAGTCCCAGGCTTCCTTCGCCCGCCGGATGATCTCTTCGAAGGGTAAGAGGTAGCCCTCTTCTTCCCGAAAGTCCCGGCTAAAGGCACAAAACCCGCAACGCTTGATGCACACGTTGGTGAAGTTGATGTTCCGGTTGACTACATAAGTGACTATGTCTCCCACCGTCCGCCGACGCAACTCGTCCGCGGTCATCGCCAGCGCGTTGTATTCGTGGCCTGTCGCGCCGAACAACACCACCGCCTCTTCCGACGAGATGTCCTCACCTGACAGCGCGCGATTCAACACCGCTGCCGTTTCCGGTCTGACGGTCCCAATCATCGATTCCAGGTCTTTTCCCGGTGCTTGGTCTGGTGCCTTATCCAGTGGTGACATATCTATTCATTCCCCCTTGAATATAACCCTCCGGGTCGGCCATGGCTGTGACCTTTTCCCGAAGGGCGTCGGGTAGAAATTCTTTCGTGGCTAGGAAATACTCCGGATATACGGGCAGCCTGGGCCTCAGTTGAAACCCCGCTGCCTCGGTTTTCCTTTTCAGGTCGGTCAGGGCTGGCCAGGGCGCCTCCGGATTGACAAAGTCGATGGTCAAGGGCGAAACGCCGCCCCAGTCGTTTATTCCGGCATCGAGATATATCTGATAGTTATCGGCGCTTAGGTTTGGCGGAACCTGGAGATTGGCCTCAGGACCCAGGATCAGCCGGGCCACCGCCACGGTCCACAGAAACTCAGTTGTCTCCGCGTCGGGAGAATCCGCCATCGCCGTGTCCGGTTTGGCCCTGAAGTTTTGGATTATCACTTCCTGAACATGGCCGTACTCGGCATGAAGCTTGGCGATGGCCAATAAAGACTCGATGCGGTCCCTACGGCTCTCGCCTATGCCGATGAGGATACCAGTGGTGAAAGGCGCCCGCAACTGTCCAGCCAACTCTAACGTGCGAAGCCGCACCCTGGGCCGCTTGCTTGGAGCGAACTCGTGGGGGCCTCCTTCTGCGTACAACGCCTCGCTGGTGCTCTCCAACATCAAGCCCATCGAAGGGTTGAAAGGCTGCAGCGCGGCAATCTCCCGGCGCGCCATGGTGCCGGGATTGGCGTGGGGAAGCAGAGACGTCTCTTCCAACACTAATCGGCAGACGTGGGTCAGGTACTCCAGAGTCGTCCTGAAACCCCTGTGCTCCAGCCATTCTTTGGCTTCCGGGTAACGCTGCTCCGGTCTTTCGCCCAGTGTGAACAGGGCTTCCGTGCAGCCAAGCGCCGCTCCGGCCCTGGCGACATCCAGCACCTGCTCCGGGGTCATGAAAAGGTCCTTGCCTGCTTGTTTCGGGTCTTTGCGGAAAGTGCAGTACCCACAGAAGTCGCGGCACAAGTGGGTCAGGGGGATGAATACTTTGGGGGAGAATGTGACGGTCTTACCCTTGGCCCGATCTCGCATGGCCGATGCAGCGGCGCAGATATCCTGGGTGGCGTCGGAATCAGCCGCTAGCAACGAAAGGGTGTCGACATCGGTCAGGGCAGCGCCCGCGATTGCCTTCGCGATGACGTAATCTAAAGGCGGTAAAGGGGAACCGTCTTCGGGAGGCTGGGCAGACTCATCGAGATGGACCGATACCGTCAATTGAACTCCATCCGGCTCAGCGCCTAATCAGCTACCAGCTACCACCGGGGCGCCAAGATATATCGGACTATTCTAGACCGTCGGCAACTAGCGGGCAACAATAGCTGGCGCCTGGGGCAGACATCGAGGCCAGAAAGAGCGACTGCAAAGGGTAATACTCGTTCAGAAGCCGTCAGGAACCGTCAGAGGCCGTTGAATCGTCCTTGATCGGTGGTTTCAGGTGTGAGGAAGGTCCGGCCCAGGTGCTCATGGGCGCGGCGAGTGGCAACCCGGCCTCGGGGTGTGCGTTCCAAGAACCCCAATTGCAGCAAGAACGGCTCCCAGACATCCATGATGGTGTCCGGGTCCTCGTTCAATGACGCTGCCAGGGTTTCCAGGCCAACCGGTCCGCCGTCAAACTTGTCGATGATGCTGGTCAGTAGACGGTGGTCCGACCGGTCCAGCCCCAGTTCATCCACGTTGAGCTGCTCCAGCGCCGCCCGGGCCACGGGGCCGTTTACTTTGTTGTCGGCTTTGACCAGAGCGTAGTCGCGGGTGCGCTTCAGCAACCGGTTCGCAACCCTGGGAGTTCCCCTGGACCGCGAGGCAATCAGCTCTAACCCTTCCTCATCAGCGTCCATCTCCAAGATTCGGGCGGAGCGCTCGACGATCACATTCATATCCTGGGGCTCGTAGTAGTCCAAGCGGCAGACCGAGCCGAATCGATCACGGAGGGGAGCGCTAACCATGGAGTACCGAGTTGTGGCGCCCACCAAAGTGAAGGGACTGATCCTGAGATTTACGTTCCGGGCAGCCAATCCTTTGCCGACCATCCAGGAAAGAAAGAAGTCTTCCATCGCTGAGTACAGAACCTCTTCCACCACTCGGTTGAGACGGTGCACTTCGTCGATGAAGAGCACGTCGTCGGGCTTGAGGCTGGTCAGTATGGCCGCCATGTCGCCGGCACGCTCCACCGCGGGACCGGAAGTCACCCGGATGTCTACGCCCATCTCAGAAGCGATGATGTTGGCCAGTGTGGTTTTGCCAAGCCCGGGAGGGCCGTAGATGATCACATGGTCCAATGGCTCTTGCCGAATCTTGGCGGCCTGAATCGAGATGGAAAGGTTCTCTTTAGTGTTGGACTGCCCAACAAAATCATGCAGCCGTTTGGGCCGAAGAGAAACATCTTGGTCTTCTTGTTGGACGTCGCCAGAAACCAGCCGCTCGGCCATCCTATTCTCCCGTCACCATATCGAACCCACAGACAAAAAGACCTAGGGAATGCCCCACCCATCTTACCCGCGCACCTGCCTTATGGGTCAAGAAAGGCTTGTCACCGATTTACCCGACATACTTGCGAAAGACCAAGCAGGCGTTCTGGCCGCCGAATCCGAATGCGTTGGAGAGCGCTACCTGAACATCTTTGGCCCGCGCCTGATTGGGCACGTAATCCAGATCGCAGTCGGGATCCGGGGTTTCGTAATTGATGGTTGGGTGAATCATCGCCTCGGTGATGGTCTTCACACAGGCAGCGGCATCCAGGGAACCCGCAGCGCCCAGGGAATGGCCGATCATCGACTTTGTGGAACTGATGGGGATCTTATACGCCAGATCGCCGAAAACACGCTTGATCGCAACGGTTTCCAGCGCGTCGTTCAGTGGCGTGGAAGTGCCATGGGCATTTATATAGTCCACCTGATCTAATGATACGTGGGCGTCGGCCAATGCCAGCTGCATCGCCGCCGCCGCACTGGCCCCCGACTCCTCCGGCTGTACCGGATGTCCAGCGTCACTAGTGCAGCCGAAACCCGCTAGCTCAGCCAGGATGTTGGCGCCCCGACTCAAAGCGTGATCCAGACTCTCCAGAACCATGATGACGGAACCTTCCGAAGGTATGAACCCATCTCTTCCGGAATCGAAGGGACGGCTGGCCTTCTGCGGGTTTTCGTTCTGGGTGCTGAGGGCGCGCATCACTGCGAATCCAGACAGGCCCAACAGGCTGATGCCAGCCTCGGTGCCGCCCGCCAGCATCACGTCTGCGATGTCCTGCCTGATAACTCCCGCCGCCTCGCCCAGAGCCTGATTGGAGGCGGCGCAGGCTGTGGTGGCGGTTGAGTTGTACCCGTGGGCGCCCGTGTAACGGCTAACAGCGGCGGCAGCCATGTTTGGCAGGATCATGGGAAAGAAGAAGGGCGACATCCGCATGCCACCCCGTTCAGCCAGGATCCGGCAATTCTCTTCCAGGGTCGGGAACCCGCCATTGCCGTTGCCCAGTAATACGCCCACTCTGTAAGTGTCTTCTTTCGAGATGTCTAGTGATGCTGCTTCCACGGCCTGCAAACTAGCGGCCACCGCCAATTGAGAGAAGCGGGCCATCCTGCGAGCTTCCTTGCTGCCCATATAGGTGCCAGGGTCGAAGCCGCTGACTTCTCCGGATATCCGGCAGGGATAACCGGTGGAATCGCAAAGGGTCATAGGACCGATACCCGAGTTTCCCGCCGCCAGGTTCTTCCAGTATTCCTCAGGGCTTTCGCCCAGGGGTGTCATCGCTCCCATACCCGTGATAACTACCCTAACCCGCTCATCAGCCACTGAAGACACCTCTGAAATTTTCCAATTCCACCACGTTTTTCAAGCCGCGAATTTCCGATCATGTGGGCCAGAGAACCCCGGCTAAGACAATTCTGGATATATCTCGGGTTCGATACCAAGCGCTGATTCCCGAACCTCGGCGGTCATGAACAGAGATCCTGTAGCCAAGACCAGGTCCCCTTCCCCGGCAGAGTCCAAGGCCGTCTGTAGAGCGGCGGCAGGCGTCGGTGACTGTGAAACCCTCTTCCCCGCGCCGGCAAACAGGCCTGACACGTCTGCCGGACTCATCGAACGAGGATGGCGGGACGCAGTGGCATATATGATGTCCGCTTTCTCGGCCAACGCTTGGGCCATGCCTTCCACGTTTTTGTCCTTGGAAAATCCAACTACCAATATTAGCTTCCTGTAGTTCAGATAGTGGGGCAACGTCTTCAGTAAGGTCTGCACTGAGTATACGTTGTGGGCCCCGTCAGCCACCAAGAGGGGAGAGCGCGACAATACCTCCATCCGGCAGGGCCAACTCACGTTTCGGAATCCGGTTTGGATCGCCTCCACTGGAACTTCTATCCCCAGGCTGGCCAACGCTTCCAGCGCCGCAACCGCAGCGGTCGCGTTCTCCAATTGATGCGCGCCCAAAAGTGGAATATCCAGGTCATACTCTCTTGTCTGACTTCTGACTTTGAACCGCTGACCCTCAATCCCATATTCGCCTGGCTCCCAGGAAACGTCCCGGCCCACCAGAACAGTCGCGGCTTCATTTTTCTCACAAGCTGACAGTATCGGAGAAAGGGCCTCGGGTGCCTGCGGGGCAATCACCACGGTCGCGCCCGGTTTGATGATTCCGGCTTTGTCAGAGGCAATCTCGCCGATGGAATCGCCCAGGATCGCCGTATGGTCGAGGCTGATGGAGGTAATGACGCAAACCCCGGCGTCCAAGACATTGGTGGCGTCCAAACGGCCGCCCAACCCTACCTCGATGGTCTGCACATCAGTCAGCTCTTCGGCGAAACACTGAAAGGCCATGCCAGTCAGGTATTCGAATAACGTTAACGGACCCACATCCTGGTCAGCGGCCAACTCTTTGTGAAGCGGCCAAAGCCCTTCCACCAATGCGGCGAATTCCTCTTGGGAAATAGGTTCCGAGTCTAAGCGGATGCGCTCTCTGAAAGAATGGAGGTGGGGCGAAGAGTAGAACCCGGTGCGCAGTCCGGCAGCGTGCAGCGCCGAGTCGCATAGGGCTGCTGTGCTGCCCTTGCCCTTGGTCCCGGCGATGTGGATCGCGGGCACTTGACGATGAGGGCTGCCCAGCCTGTCGAGCAACGCCTCCATCCTGGTCAGATCGTAGATCGCCTTCTGACGAGGCCCAGTTGCAATGTTCCTTTCATGGTCAACCAGGGCCAGAAGGTTGGAGATTGCTTGGCGATAATCCAATTTTCTCCTAGAGGTCAAACGGGGAAGAAAGTTCCGGCAGCGAAGTCGAGAGGTAACTGAGATTCATTGATCGGAGGCTAATGATCCCGGATATGGCGAGGCATCGATCCCAGCAGCATCTGAATTCCATCAGCCACTCCCACTGAATTCACGAAGTCTATGTTACCTTCCATCGCCTGAGGGGTAAACCCAAATACCCGCTCTACCTCTCCCTCCTCAGCAACGCTGCGGATCGATAGCATTTTAAGCTGGTCTGTGGTGATGGGCGCCCTGGGCATCAGGCCTTGGCTGATCTTAGCGATAACGTGCATGAGCCAGACCGGCACGTGGAACCGCGGTCGGCGCTTGCCCATGGCCAGAGCCACTTCAGCCACTACTTCGTTGTAGCTCATGCGTTTTGCCCCACCCAGATCCAAGGTCTGGCCTTTAAGGTCTTCCCGCCCCAGGGTGATGGCGATACAGCGGGCCAGGTCGCCCACGGCCAGGGGATGGTACTTATTCTTACCGGACCCTATCACGGGAACGACTGGGAACAAACGTACCAAACCGGCCAAAGCATTCAAAAACTCATCGCCCTCACCGAACAGCACGGAAGGCCGAAATATGGTGTAGGGGACACCGCTTTCGATGACTGCCCGTTCTCCCAACCACTTGGAATATAGATACGGATCGGATTGGTCATTGGCGGCGCCGATGGCGCTCACGTGCAAGAAGCGGCTGGCTCCGGCCTCTTTGGCTGCCGCCAGCACGTTGGCCGTGCCTTCCAGGTGCACGTCTTCGAACGAGTTGCGGCGTCTGGAGCGGATGATCCCGACCAGATGCACCACCGAGTCCACGTCGTAGAAAGCGTTGCTCAGAGAATCTTTATCACGGATGTTGCCGTATTGCACCTCGACGGCCCGGTGGTCGAATATCCGCTCCCTGCCCGGAGTGTGGACGAGACAACGCACTTGTTGGCGGCGCTCCAGCAATTCGTGGACCACTCGCCGGCCAAGAAATCCGGTGGCGCCGGTTACCAAGACAACCAAGAAAATTCCTCCCCGAAAATCCCATCCCGGAAAATACGGCGGCTGATTAAAGCGCCTCGATTAACAACGGTGGCAAATCCCCTTAGCCCGTGTCAAGTGAATACCCTTGGAACTCCGAACCCCTGGCCGAAACTTTGGCCGAAATTTTGATGAGAAAGCGGAGTAGAATAGCCCGAACCGGTGTGCCTGATCTCAGCCCGGAAACGAGGGTAAAGGGGGGTAAAGAATGACAGACTTGGACCTGCATTTCGGCGCGGGATTGGCTTTGGGGGTCGGCGAGACTGCCCGCCAGGCCCGCTGGATGGAAGAACTAGGCTACGAGTACATCTCCGAAGGGGAACACTTTATGCGTGGCGACCCACCAGGCCCAACCCATGCGGCTTTGCCCGTGTTGGCGGTGGCTGCCGGGGCGACCGACAATCTTCGCATATTGTCCTCCATCATATTGACCCCTTTCTATCACCCTCTGGTTCTGGCCCGGATGACTGCCTCTTTGGACCTGGCAACGAACGGACGATTGACCCTGGGCGTGGGCATTGGCGGTGAGTTTCCCGTGGAGTTTGAAGCCGCCGGACTTAAGGTGAACCAGCGTGGACGGAGAACCGATGAGTGCCTGGAAGTGCTGCGCAAGCTATGGACCGGCGAGCGCGTGACGTTTTCGGGGCGTCATTTCCAGCTTAAAGATGCGATGATCAACCCAGTTCCAGTACAGCAGCCCAACCCGCCGGTGTGGGTGTCTGGCAGACGAGATGCAGCAATGGCTCGGGCTGCTAAGTTCGGAGACGGATGGATGCCCTATTTCTACGATGCGCCCAGATACCGTGACAGCGTGGAGAAGATCAGCAAGTTTGCCGCCGAGGCCGGGAGGGACATGTCCGGTTTCCAGTGGGCTCACTTCCCATATATCGCCATCTATCCTACCGAGCAACAGGCAGCCGAAGTAGCCGCTGAACAGCTTGGCGGCCGCTACCTATATGGTGGTGAGTTCCTGGACATCGTCAGAAAGTATTGCCTGCTCGGCACGGTGGAGAGCTGCATCAAACAACTGCAGGAGTACATCGACGCCGGAGCGCGGCATATCGTCTTTAGTATCAGCTGCCCCAGGGAAGACCGGGAGCGCCACCTTGAGGCGATCGCCCAGGAGATCATTCCTCACTTCAAGCGCAAGTAGATTCATGGTCTCCCGTTTTCACCCGTTTTCACCCGTTTTCACCCGTTTACAAAGGAGATCATTCCCCATTTCGAGGGCAAGTAGCTTCGTCGTCTCCCGTTTTCACCGGACAATCTTACGATAGTGTTATGACAATCCTGCCAAACTGGCGTAGAATAACGGACGATATGGACAGTTGCCAACGTGGCGGCGCAGAATTTGGGCTTCCATAATAATCGGAAATGGACGGAGAACGAATCTGGACAATGCGTAAAACCGGGTGTCTCAGGTTGCCAAACCAGTTATTCTGACGCGGGGTCGTCCTGTATAATAAACCGCGACCGAACATATCATGGGTACCGGCGGTTTTTCATTTAGCCTGCCATAAATTCGCCGGAAGTTAACCCATCGCCGACCCAAACGAACTGGCAAATAACCGGCGCAAAACGCCGTTTGGGCTGTCATAAACAATTAGGAGCTAAAGATGTCGCGAATAAAGCGGGTGATGCTGTTTCAACCAGCGTCCGCCGGCGGAAATTTTGAATATGTAGCCATACCCAGGCAAGGGTTGCTCTTCCTTTCGGGCGCTCTCGCCCAGTGGGAAGGTCCAAATATCTATGAGCGTGAGATCTGGTTCGAGGACCGCTCAGGGTTGATGGATCCAGACAAGGACCTGGAAGGTGTCGATATCTTCATGGTCACAGCCCTGATCAATGAAGCGCCCCGTGGGTATCAGATCGCCCGGTTAGCCAAGCAATTCCACCCAGATTTAGTCACCATCGGTGGCGGCCCCCAGATGAGCCCTCTCGCCGAAGAGGCCTTCAACTACGGCGATTTCGATGTGATTGTCCAACGCGAGGGCGAAGACATCATCGGACAATTGTCCGACGTTTTGTTGGAGCACACAGGCGCCGACCGGGAACAATACCTGAATAAGATTCCCGGAATCAGCTACCGGAAGAACGGGGGCATCGTCCAGACCAAACGCCAAGGCCTGGTCAACCCGGATTTCGTGGAACTGCCCGATTTCCGGTCGATCAAAGACCTCTCTTCCGATAACCCAATGGCTGGTGGGGTGCTGGAGACCATTCGAGGTTGCACCGAAAGCTGCACCTACTGCCAGGTTATTCAGCAGTTCCTCGGCTACCGGATGATTTCCCGGGAAACCGAGATAAAGCGATTGACACAACTCACAGACCTGGCCAGTGATGGCTTGATCCACTCATCCAGAAGTGGATCGTTCCAGGTCTTTATATCTGATGACCTTCACGCACCGCCCATGCGAGCGGTTAAGTTCCGTGATGAGCGATTAGCCCGGCTGCAAAGCTGGAAAGGCCACACCGATAAGATGAACATGATCTGCCAGGTCAGGGCCGAGGTCGGCCAGGACCCGGTATTGGCCGCGGCCATGCAAGACGCCAACATCAACATGCTTTACGTGGGTGTCGAGTCGGACAACGCCGAAAACCTTCTGGCCGTGAACAAACGGCAGGAGCCGGGTCAGATGCATACAGATCTGGGGTATCTCAACCGCGAAGGGTTCACGGTGGTCGCAATGACCATCATTGGGCTTCCGTACGATACCGGAAAAAGCATCATGGACCTGGCGGATTGGGTAACAACCGTTAGCAAATACCAGACCGTCAATTTCTTGACTCCGCTGCCGGCCACCTCCAACTGGGACTCGTTGGTGCCGCTGGACGAGAATGGCGATATCTTGGCCGAGGGGAAGATGCGTCCTTATCATCTATACACCGGACGCCAGTTTGTCCATCAGGACTCCCGCTGGACGATGCAGGAGAGCAGGGATCTGTTTGATCAATATTCTGCTAAGTTGAATCCGGTTGACGATGTTTACCGGCGGGTCTTCCGGATACTCCGGAACTACAAACTGCGGTTGGCCGCCCACAGCAAGGACTTTAGCGATACGTTGGCCTCTCGGCTCGGTGAAGCCACCGAGGCGCTACACAACTGGTCGGACACCGCCAATCTGGCCGGGAATGAGTTCGGAGAAAACATCTCCCAGAAAGTGAATGAACTAGTTGACCAGGTCCGGGCAGTGTCCCAGCCTTTGGCCAACGCTAGGAAAGATGCGACGGAAGCGATTGGCAGCCGAATCGCCGAATTGTCCGATTCTCTGAAGCAACTAGCTGGGCCGGCCGGCAACCAGGAATTGGCGATGAGCATTTCAGGACGTATCACCGAGCTCACCGGCTTGATCGATGAAACGGTGAGCGTCTCCACCAGAGGCGGCGCGGTCAAGAAATAGCGCCACCGTATCTGGACCCAAGATTGTGATTCGTGAAGGCTCGATCTCGGGCCTTCACTTTAGTGTAGGGGTGGGAGTATATGACCGGAAATCACCGGGTGATGGTCACCGGCCTAGGAATCATCAGCCCTCTTGGATTAGACGTAGAAACCACCTGGGACGGCATCGTGAATGGCCGCTCTGGAGTGGACTACATCACGGCCTTTGATGTCGAGGGTTTCGACACCCATTTCGCCGCCGAGGTTAAAGGCTTCGAACCAGAAGATTACCTTGATCGCAAAGTTGCCCGGCGAATGGACCGCTTCGCCCAGTTTGCCTCAGTTGCAGCCCAACAGGCTTGCCGCCAGGCCGGTCTGGAACCCGGAAGCACCGACCCATACCGCATCGGTGTAATCATCGGAAGCGGCATCGGCGGCATCAGTACTCTTTCCGAGCAGCATGAGATTCTCCTTTCCCGAGGCCCTAAGCGCGTCAGTCCATTCCTCATTCCCATGATGTTGGGTGATATGGCCTCGGCGCAGGTCTCAATGGTCACTGGATCGATGGGCGCCAACTACTGTGCAGTTTCGTCCTGCTCCAGCGGCGCCGATGCCTTAGGCCAGGCTTGGGCAATGATACGGCGCGGTCAAGAAGACATCGTCCTAGCTGGCGGCAGCGAAGCACCGGTTGTGCCAATAGCGGTCGCTGGGTTCAACGCCCTTCGGGCTCTTTCCCGGTTCAACGAAGACCCCAGCAAAGCCAGCCGCCCTTTCGACGTTCAACGAGACGGTTTCGTCATGGGTGAAGGCGCGGCAGTGTTGGTGCTAGAGAGTGAAGAGAGCGCTAACCGGCGCGGCGTCACACCCTTGGCCGAGATCAAAGGCTACGCTGCGACCTCCGATGCCTATCATCTGGTTGAGCCCATGGAGTCTGGCGAAAGCGCTGCCCGGGCAATGACCAAGGCTCTGGAAGAAGCTGGCGTTGACTCATCTGAGGTCGATTACATCAACGCCCACGGCACATCCACACCGCTTAATGACCGCCACGAGACCAAGGCCATCAAGGCGGCGCTTGGCGAGGACGCATACCGGGTGCCGATAAGTTCCACAAAATCCATGACCGGTCACCTCTTGGGTTCCGGTGGCGCCTTGGAAGCTTGTTTCTGCATACTGGCCATAGAGAACAGCCTGATTCCGCCGACCATAAACCTGTCTGAACCGGATCCAGATTGCGACCTGGATTACACCCCTAATACCGCCATCAAGAAGGAACTCAACGTTACCATGAGTAATTCCTTTGGATTTGGTGGCCATAATTCGGTGTTGGTCTTCGGCAAACCCGGCCAGGACCGATAAACCGGTGACGATCACCGGTCGGGAAAAGACTTGGTCACTACCATCTGCCCTCGGCGATCACAATCTCTCTGACAACGTGCCAGCGGCCATCGCTCAAGTACTGGTCAAGCGAGGGATCGACACACCTCAGAAGCTGGCCTCCTTTCTTGATCCGCCACACCGTCTACCCTACGACCCTTTGCGCATCGCCGGTATGGATGACGCGCTGAAACGCCTGTATGCCGCTGTGAAAGCTGGCGAACGAGTCGGTGTGTTCGGCGACTTCGACGTAGATGGCATCACCGGCACAGCCATCATATCCGAGGGCCTTTCTTCCTTGGGAATGCCGGTCATACCGTACCTACCCCACCGCGTTGACGAGGGGCACGGTCTGTCCAACGCCGCCATAGATACCCTGGCGGCCCAAGGTGTGACCCTGATCATTACCGTGGACTGCGGGATCACCGCATTTGATGAGGTGGATTACGCCAAGCAGCGCGGCGTTGACGTGATTATCACAGATCATCACCTTCCCCACGACGGGGTGCCAAACGCGGTGACGTCGCTGAACCCCAAAATACCCGGTGGCGATTACCCATTTATCGATCTCTGCGGTGCCGGACTCGCATTCAAGCTAATACAGGGGCTGTACGATTTCCACGGTCAGCCCTGGGATCCTGAATTGTTGGAGCTGGCAGCTTTGGGTACCATTGCCGACCTGGTGCCGCTGCTGGATGAGAACCGGTATCTGGTCAAGGAAGGTCTGCGCGCATTGGCCAATACTCGTCGGCCCGGCCTGCGCGCTCTCTACAGTTCTGCCAGGATCGACCCGGAAGATATCAGCGCCGAAACCGTGTCATTCCAGATATCGCCCAGACTGAATTCGGCGGGCCGCCTGGGCGACCCAATGGACAGTTACAGGCTTTTGACCACTTCCTCTCCGGAAGAAGCAGGCGCCCTGGCCCATAAACTGGAGTCATTGAACTTGGAACGGCGAGCGGTCAGCGCAGAGGCATATGAGATAGCCGATCAGTTGGTTGAGGACTTGGGAGAACTGCCGTCCATCATCGTGATTTCCGACGAGCGGTTCCTTCGGGGCGTGTCCGGCTTGATTGCGGGCCGGTTGGTGGACCGGTATCGGCGTCCGGCTATTGTCATCGCTGTGGAAGGAGAATTCAGCGTGGCGAGTGGGCGCAGTATCCCCACTTTTAACATAGCCGCTGCTATGGAGTCCTGCGAGGACCTTCTAGTCCGGTTTGGGGGGCATTCCCAGGCAGCCGGGCTCACAGTCCCAACTTCTGCCATTCCCCAGCTTAAATCGCGTTTGGTGGCCTATTGCGCCGAAGCTCTTGAAACCCCGGGCCTGATCCAGACGTTGGAGATAGACGCCGTCATTGATCTGGGCGACTTGAACGTTGAGGCAGTACGGTGGATCAATGACTTGGAGCCTTTTGGCCCCGCGAATGCCAGGCCGGTTTTTGCCAGCCTGGGGGCTAGAGTGCTGGAATATGCCCACATGGGCCGGGAACAGCAACACCTACGGTTGAGAGTGGAGCAGAACGGCGGCCAGTTCACGGCGCTAGCTTTTAATCAAGGCGATAATTGGAAGCCAGCCACCCAATACGTGGATCTGGCATTCACAATCACCAACGACTCTTACCGGGGGAAAGGGGCCATCGCGTTGAAGCTGCTGGACTTCCGACCGTCCCAAGGGTAGTCCTGCCGGACTTCGGCCAGGGCTCCTATCAAGGCTTCTACCAGAGCTTCAGGCCAATCAGCTGTTCGGCCGCACCAGTTGAGCCTTCCAGACCAGCAGTGGCACAGTGATTATCACCACGATTATCGCCACGACCTGAGCCTCGTTCAGAACCCCGAAGTACTCGTTGAATTCCTCTCTCAAGAAACTCAGGTAGAACCGGCCTATGGAATAGGCGCCCAAGAAAAGGGCGAAGAACATGCCATTGGGGCGCAGCCGGTTCCGCAATGGCCAAATGGCAGCGAACAGCAACAGGTCGAAGATCAATTCATACGCGACGGCGGGGTGGGTCGGCGGCCTGAATATTCCTGGACTATTCGCATGGGTGTAGATGACGCCCCAGGGCAGATCGGTGATCTTGGAGAAGTGTTCCCCATTGATGATATCGCCGACGCGGCCGATGGCCATTCCAAGCAATACGGCGGGTGCGGTAATGTCTGCTATACGGCCTATTCCAGGCAGGTTGGCGCGGTGGGCTTCTCCCATGAAGGGAAAGACTTTCTCCCACATGTTTAGGAACCAGTCCGAGTTGCGGATCGCGATGTAGCTTGCACCACCGACGAAACCACCCAGCAAGGCGCCATAGATCGCGATGCCTCCCGACCAGACAGTAAAGACACTGACGATATCGTCTTTGTAAACCTCATCCCAGAAATCGATCACGTGTAGGAGTCTGGCGCCGATCACTCCGCCGATGATGGCCCATACTGCTACGGAGTAGATGGAATCTACATTCAGCCCCTCTTTTCCGCCCCAACGCGCCGTTAGATAGACCGCTAAAGCCACTCCAATAAAGGTCGTCACTCCATGCCAGGAAAGGGTGAAGTTGCCTACGTCAATCAGATTTGGATTTATCCCGATGGAGATGCTGGCAAGTTCGCCCATTGATTGAACCTTTGCTGAATAGCTAATTTGGGCTCAGTTAAGCGCCCGCAGGTAACGATCCCATGCCGCATTTTTCTGGGGGTACCGCATTAACAAGGTAAACCCCCGCGCTGTGCGGTTGCAACACTTCTGCGATGCTCTGATGCTCTTCTTCGCTTGAGGGCAGCGTGAACAATGCCGGCCCGGCCCCGCACAAGTGCATAGCTGGACCGCCCTGATTAGCAACTTCACGGCTCATTTCCATCAATTCAGGGAAGGCCCATTTCGCCACCTCAGAGAATGCATTGAAGATGAGACCGCCCACCGATTCAACCACAAACTGCCCCCCTACCAAAGTCTGAACCATGCGCCGGGTAACGCCACCGTCGCTGAAATTAGCCATGGTCAGCTTGGAATACATGGCCGCCGTTTTGTTGGGGACCAGCAAGTCCGGGAACACCAAAGTCACCGCCAGGGGCGGCAGTGAAGGCAATCTAGTGATCTGTTCACCCCGTCCTTGCGCCAGAGCAGTCCCTCCCCAGAGAAAAAAGGAAACATCGGAACCCAATCTCGCCGCCACGGAAGCCAGTTCATCTAGGGAGAGGCCAAGGTTCCATAGCTCATTCAGCCCCAGCAACGCTGCGGCGGCATCGCTGCTGCCTCCGCCTAGTCCCATAGCAACGGGGATATGTTTTTCAATGGTTATGCCGGCGTTCGGTTCTACGCCGCCCACATTGGCCAATTCGACAGCGGCGCGCCAGACCAGATTCTGGTCCCCGGCCAACTCCGGGTATTCGCAATCCACCTTGAGCCCTGGATTCGGCTCGATCCGAATCACGTCGGCCAATCCAATGGTCTGCATTATCGTTGTGACTTCGTGAAAGCCATCGTTGCGGCGGCCCAACACCTCGAATGTCAGGTTCAGCTTGGCGTAGGCAGGTATCTCCAAGCCTAGTCCTCCTCATCTGGCTGAGAATCGGCAACTGTCTGCGCCGTAAGGGACATGGCCCGGTAAACAGACGCCCATTCTGGAATCTCCAAAGTCTGGGGCCTCCGGGTAGCGTCGATGCCCGCCCGCTCCAGTATCTGGCCGGCAACGCCAGGTTCGATACCCAGCCCGTGACTCAGGGAATTGCGTATCTGTTTCCGTGGCGCGGCAAAACCCGCCCGTACCACTTGAAAGAAATCTTCTTCACTCGCGACTTCGACCGCAGGCTCCGGAAGGACGTCCAAGCGCACCACGGTGGAATTGACCTTGGGAGCGGGTCGAAAGTATTTTGGCGGCACGGAGCAAACCATCTTGACCCTGGCGTAGAACTGGGTGGCGACCGATAGGACTCGCATGTCGCCTGGTTGGGCCGCCATGTTTTTTGCCACTTCCTGCTGAACCATGACCACCAACAAGTCCGGTTTCGGTGGCGACTCCAACAACTGCCGGACGATGAAGCTGGCAGCGTAGTAGGGTAGGTTGGCGACCACTTTGTAGTTGGTATCAGGAGCGATGAGTTCGGCCAGATCGACTTCCCTGGCGTCCCCCTCGATGCAGGTCAGGTTGTCCGGAAACTCCAATCGCGACGGAAGGGCAGCCGCGAGTTCTCCGTCCAGCTCAATGGCCACCACCCGTTTTACCCGGTCCACCAATCCGCGAGTCAGTACCCCGCGGCCGGGTCCGATCTCAACGATCACGTCGTCTGGAGAAAGGTCGGCCGCGTCAAGAATGCGGGCAGCAGTCCGGCCGTCGGTCAAGAAATGTTGGCCGAGGGACTTGCGGGGGCCGCGAGCGGAAATCGTCACGGCCTTAGCGACCAAATATTTAGGCAGATTGGCGCTAGGCTGAAAGGAGACATGGTTAAGGCCGCACACCTCCCGTTGTCATTGACCATCAGGCATTTCGTGAGCGATGACTCAGGCCAGGCACTCCCGCGGCGCACATAGGTTCCTGTTTACCGTTGCTTCCTTCCGGATCTGGCGGGGTTCACAAGTCTACGTCGCGCGGGACCCAGCCCTCAATATCACTGCTCAAGATATGGGCCCTTTGGCCCCGCCGAGGGGAGGGATTAGACTCCGCTATAGCGGATTGCGGATACAGGGCACCGCTAACTCCCCGTTTAGCACGGCCTCAGTATCATGGTAGGATTGGAGGAGTGGCAGAGTCAAGGGGTATCGCTTGCTGTGACTCTCTTCGAGAAGCACAAAATCTAGATTCGATACGCATTCGTCAGTATTCATGAAGATTCGCAAAGCAGTCATACCAGCGGCAGGTCTGGGCACCCGGTTTTTGCCGGTAACCATGTCTGTCCCTAAAGAGCTTCTTCCCATAATCGATCGGCCGCTGCTGCAATACGTTGTGGCAGAGGCAGCAGAGGCCGGGGTGGAAGAGGTCATCATCGTCACATCGCCCGGCAAGGAATCGATCAGCGATTACTTTCAGCCCCATACCGCACTGGAACAACGTCTGGCTGCCAGTGGCGATCAGGAACTGTTGGATAGAGTCGCAGAAGCGGCCGGATTGGCCAAAGTAAGCTTTGTCCTGCAGCACGAGGCCCTGGGCCTGGGTCACGCGGTGTTGATGGCCAAGGAGGCCGTTGGCGACGAGCCTTTCGTGGTCATTCTGCCTGACGACATCATTGCCCATTCACCCGGCGCAATCGCCCAGATGGTGCAGGTATCTGAGGAAGTTAACGCCGGGGTGATAGCGGTGGAGGAGTTGCCCTGGGAGGTGATCCATAACTACGGAGTGGTCGATGGAACGCCAGTGTCGGACCGGCTTCACAAGATCAAGGGGATGGTGGAGAAGCCACCCAGAGATCAAGAGCCTTCCAATCTGACTATAGTCGGCCGATACATCTTGCCCCCTCAGATATTTCAGTATCTCGAAAACACCCGGCCAGGCGCTAAGGGCGAGATCCAACTAACTGATGGCCTGTTAGCCCTGATCCATGACCATGATCTTTATGCCTACCAATTCGTCGGCAAACGTTTTGACGGAGGAACGCCCATGGGCCTGCTTCGGGCGTCGCTAGCGTTCGCATTGGACCGGGAAGACACAAAAGAGGAAGCGCTTTCGCTATTACGAGAATTTCAAGACTGGATATAGAGCCATCCCCCGAAAGATTAACAGTCCTTCCGCAGAAGGACGGCGGAAGGACGGCGGAAGGTTAGGGCGGGGGTAATTTTCACGGAGGAAGTCAATTGACAATCGGCAAACAGGAACATCAGGCATCAGCCCAGCGGATCAAGGAAGAGTTGTTGGCGACTTTGGACGGCATGGACTATTGCCTGGATTGGAAACAGAATCCAGATGAGTGGTCGGCTCGGGAACAGGTGTACCACATCTTGGACACGCCGCCCGGTGGTCTCCATCTGTTGGTCAAGGGAATTCTTGCGGGCGAGGTCAAGGAGTACGATCTGTGGTCGGATCTGACCAACGTGACTCCGGAGCGGGCTGGGCATGACATGGCCCAAATAACTGCCGACATAGATTCTTTCTTTCAGGGACTGGAGGCCGGCCTGTCAGGTTCCTCAGAGGAAGACCTTGAAACCAAGACCGTGATGATGCATCAGAAAACCCGGATGGTCGATGAAGAGCGCTCGATCAATGCGATCTTAGGACGGACTTTGGGGGGGCACATGCCGGGCCACCTTGAGCAACTGAAGGGTTTGCGGGACGCCTTGGGAATCTGACCAGAGACGTTTTAATATGTGCTTGTTAGCAGTCGCCGCCCACGGATAACAGGGTCAGGAAAGCTTCCTGAGGAATCTCGACCTGGCCCACTATCTTCATACGTTTCTTGCCCTCTTTCTGCTTCTCCAGCAGCTTTCGCTTCCGGGTTATGTCGCCTCCGTAGCATTTGGCCAGCACGTCTTTTCTCAAGGCGCGTATCGTCTCACGGGCGATGATGCGGCTGCCTATGGAGGCCTGGAGTGGCACTTCAAACATCTGCCGGGGTATTGTGGTGCGTAATTTCTCCACTATCTTGCGGCCTTGGACTACTGCGGCATCCCGGTGCAAGATCATGGACAAGGCTTCCACTGCGTAGTGGTTCACCAATATCTCGACTTTGACCAGAGGGGCTGCTCGGTAGCCGACGAAGGTGTAGTCCAAAGAAGCGTATCCCTGGGTTTTGGACTTTAGCTGGTTGTAAAAGTCAGCCAGCAGTTCCACCAATGGAAGGGTGTACTCCATCACCACCCGCGATTGGTCTCCATCTCCCTCTCCGCCGTCTCGCCGTGTGCCGCCACCCTGCATGTACTCCATGCGTTTGAAATCGGACCGCCGGGAGTGCATCAGGTCCATCAGCGCACCCACATGGCGGCTTGGCGCAACGATGGTCAAGTCCAACATAGGCTCTTGAATCTCTGAAAAGTCGTTGGGAGAGGGCAACTTAGCCGGGCTGTCTATCATGACGGTCGTGCCGTTGGTCAGAACCACCTGATAGGCGACACTGGGGGCAGTGATTATCAGGTCCAAGTCGTACTCCCGCTCAAGGCGCTCCTGAACGATCTCAAGGTGCATCAGACCAAGGAAGCCGCAGCGGAATCCAAAACCCAAAGCGGAGCTATTCTCAGGCTCCATGCTTAGAGAAGCATCGTTGAGCTGCAGCTTTTCCAGAGCGTTACGTAGGTTGGTGTATTCTTCGCCGTCGGAAGGGTAAAGGCCAGCAAACACCATCGACTTGAGAGGCACGTATCCGGGAAGAGGCTCTACTGCGCCCGAGTGATCCACTGTCAGAGTGTCGCCCACAGCGCAGTCCCGCACTTCTTTGAAACCAGTGGCGACGTAGCCAACCTGTCCGGTCTCCAGGACTTCTGTCGGTGTTGGTCCCGGCGAAAATACGCCGACCTCTACAATCTCTGCCAACTTTCCGGAGGACATTACCTTGATCCGGTCGCTCTTCGAGATCGCTCCGTCTTTAACTCGTACATGGGCAATGATTCCCTTGAATGAGTTAAATTCAGAGTCGAAGACCAGAGCGCGAGGGGGGCCATCAACATCGCCTTTGGGAGCGGGAATTCGCGCGACCACGGCGTCCAATATCTCTTTGGCGCCACCGCCTTCTTTGGCCGAAACGTAGAGTATCTCGTCTTCCCGGAAACCGAATGCCTGCTGCATCTCGGCGGCGACCCTCTCCGGCTCTGCTTGAGGCAGGTCCACCTTGTTGACGATCGGGATCAAGTCAAGATCGTATTCCATGGCCAGAAGAGTGTTGGCAATCGTCTGGGCTTCGATGCCCTGACTGGCATCCACCACCAACAACGCACCCTCGCAGGCGGCCAGCGCCCGGGACACTTCGTAGCTGAAATCCACGTGGCCTGGCGTGTCGATGAGATTGAACTGATAGGTCTTGCCATCGGGGGCTGTGTGCGACATCGTCACAGCTTTACCTTTTATGGTGATGCCTCTTTCCCTTTCCAGGTCCATCCGGTCCAGGAATTGCGCTTTCATGTCGCCGGGGCGTACGGTGCCGGTAATCTCTAAAAAGCGATCGGCCAGGGTAGATTTTCCATGGTCAATGTGCGCGATGATGCAGAAATTTCTTATTAGGCTCGGTTCCATACTAGACCAATGGTATCACGGCCAAAATTGGCCCACAACGGAGATACCGGAGGCATATTTCTGACAACGCGGACAACGCGGAAAAAGAAAACCCCTAAATGTAAGAGAGACCATCGTGAGACGGTCTCTCTTAGCATCGGTCTCATGGCCGGGCGCAGGCGCTACGGCGTCCCATATCCAGTGGCCAACAGACAGGCGGCGTGATGGTCAGGTTGCACTTCACGCAGCTCCGGTAGAAACATCGAACAAGTGTCGTTGGCTACGGGACAGCGCGGGTGGAACACGCAACCGCTGGGTGGGTTTAGCGGGCTGGGTACCTCTCCAGTGAGCAGCACCCTCTCCCGCTGGGCGTCCAGCACTGGGTCAGGGATCGGCACAGCCGAGAGGAGGGCCTTGGTGTATGGGTGGATCGGATTGCGGTAAATCTCGTTCCGGTCGGCCATCTCCGCCATGTGGCCCAGGTACATGACACCAACACGGTCGCTGATGTGACGCACCACCGACAGGTCGTGGGCAATGAACAGATACGTCAGATTGAACTGCTCTTGGAGGTCTTCCAGCAGGTTGATTATCTGAGCTTGGATGGATACGTCTAGGGCGGATACCGGTTCGTCGGCCACGATGAATTTTGGGCTTACCGATAATGCCCTAGCCACACCGATGCGCTGGCGCTGTCCGCCGCTGAACTCGTGGGGAAAGCGGTCGGCCATGTAGGGGTTGAGCCCCACGTTCTGCAGCAGGTCCGCCACCTTTTCTCTGTACTCTGTTTTGCCTTTTACGAGACCATGCACGATCAGTGGCTCTCCGATGATGTTGCCGGCCGTCATCCGGGGATTCAATGAACTGTATGGGTCTTGAAAGATCACCTGCATCTCACGCCGCATGGCGCGCATCTGCTTGGTTTTCAACTTGGTCAGGTCTTGGCCTTCGAATATGACCTGCCCGCTGGTTGGCTTGTAGAGCTGAAGGATGCACCGGCCAGTGGTGGTCTTTCCGCAGCCGCTTTCACCCACCAGGCCCAGAGTTTCGCCGCGTTTGACCTGGAAACTGACACCGTCAACCGCTTTCACATACCCCACGGTTCGTTGGAATAACATTCCAGAGCTAACCGGAAAGTACATCTTAAGGTCTTTCACCTCAAGCAATACATCGTCGTTCATGGGCGCCGCAGCGCCAGCGGCCGCAGTTTCTGGCATAGTCGTCATGTTCAGCACCGATCCTAGTGGGTGTTATTACTCAGCTGTTGGAGCGTTCAGGAAGTCGATTGCCGAAGGACCTAGGTCGTCGGCCCGCCAGCAGGCGGACAGATGACCATCACCCGCTTCCATCAATTCGGGGGAGTCGGTTGCGCATTTATCGACAGCCCACCGGCAGCGTGCCCTGAAGGAGCAGCCAGCTGGGAGATTGATCAGGTCAGGCGGTTGGCCTTCGATCGGGTCAAGTTTCGCCCTACGGGGAAGGTCCAACCGGGGGACCGACCGAAGTAGGCCCACCGTATATGGGTGGCGCGGGTTGGCGTAAATCTCGCCGGCGTTGCCTCGCTCAATCACCTTGCCTGCGTACATTATGTTCACTCGGTCCGCATAGCGGGCCACCACACCAAGGTTATGGGTGATGACGATCAAGGCCACGCCGAATTCAGTGGTGAGGGCTTTCATCAGGTCCAATATCTGAGCCTGAATCGTAACGTCCAATGCGGTGGTCGGCTCGTCAGCGATGATCAACCTAGGGTTACAGCTCAATGCCATGGCGATCATCACCCGTTGACGCATACCACCACTAAACTGATGGGGATATTGCCTAACTCGGCTGTCTGGATCCGGAATCCCTACCCGGGCGAGGAGGTTCACACTTTCATCACGGGATTCTTTTTTTGACATGCCCATATGCAATTGGAGGGTCTCGGTGAGTTGCCGCTCCACCGTCAACACTGGGTTCAACGAGGTCATGGGCTCTTGGAAGACCATGGCAATCTTGGCGCCACGGACATGCCGCATGTCTTCCATGTTGATCTTGAGAACATCCTCACCGTCCAGCAGGATTTCCCCGTCGACGATCCTGCCTGGCGGATTGGGGATCAGTCGCATCACGGAGAGTGCGCTCACACTCTTCCCGCAACCGCTCTCACCCACCAATCCCAGTGTTTCACCCTCTTCAAGATCATAAGAAACACCGTCAACAGCTTTGACGACGCCGTCCATGGTGAAGAAATGGGTCTTTAAATTCTTTACTTCTAGCAGTGGAGCCAATGTATCTCCTCAAGTTCGGTGGACCATGATTAATACGTAGCGGGGTAATTTATGGATGCCTCGCCGATCGGTTGGCGCCGGTTCCCTGGTTGCCTAGCCCGTATTTTGATTCCATGAGTGGGTCGCAGCCACTTTAGATGGGGCAGCCCGAATTGGAACCCCGACACTTTGCAGCACATGATACTAAATCATGCACCCACCAATCGCGGTGTATCTTAACGTATTTAGCGAGACTCGAAAAGCCCATCATTCGATAATTTCGTGCCAGCAGACAAGTATCCGTATGCTTTCGTGTTTCACAGAACGAAGCCCCGCCTGAGGTGGCCGGGGCTTCGTTCTAGGGCTGATTTGGCTGATGGGCGCGGCGGTTAGCGACTGCCTTTGACTAGATCTGGCAGCCAGAGGGCAATCTCCGGGAAGAGCATGATTAGTATCACGGTTATCCCCATACAGCCCATGAATGGCAGTACACCGATCCAAACATCTGCGATTGTGCTCTGCTGAACGATCTCATTAGCAAGCTCGGCTTGTTCACGGTCAACGTCCTGCCGGACTCCGTGCAGTACGTATAAGTTGATACCCTCCGGTGGGCTGATCAACGCCGCTTCCACCAAGATCACCATGAGGATGCCGAACCAGACTAGATCAACGCCAGCCTGTTCCAAGGTAGGCAGAAGGATGGGCACGGTTGTGACCAACATTGCGAAGCTTTCCATGAACGTGCCAAGAATCAGGTAGAACACGATTAGAACGAGCACTAACATGGTCGGGGACAGATCCCACCCGGTAATCATGTCCGCGATATCCTGGGAGATTCCCAACCGGGCGAATGCAAAGCTCAACGTGAACGCCGCAAGCACTATCAGGAAGATCATTCCTGTGGTCCGTATCGTCGATATTATTGCGGACTGAGTGATTTCACCGAGCAGCTTTAGTGTTTCCCGCCAGACCGCCCCGTCTGGCATGTTTGTAGCCCGCATCTCTGCTTTGAAACTGTCCGGAACGATGTTGATCAGTCCGGTCATATTTAGGAATTTGGCCAGAAGCGGAGCAAGGATATTCTGAGAGTTCATGACGATTGCCAGCACGAAAGCGCCAGAGACACCGAATGCAGCAGCTTCTGTGGGAGTAGCTATACCCGTGTAGATGGTGCCCAGTACGACGAAGATGAGAGCAACCATCGGTAGTAGGCCAACCAAACTTACGATCCTGTCCACCCAGCCGTCCAATGAGGTAAAGCTGGCGCCTTCCTCTCGAGGCGCCATGTTTTTCCAGAAAAGGGCTACGATAGCAATCATCAACATGAACATGCCTGCTAGCATGAAACCTGGGATGAATCCGGCGAGATACAATCGCCCAATAGATTCTTCCACCAGTACCCCATAGATGATCAGGCTGATGCTAGGCGGAATCAAGATACCTAGTGTTCCACCAGCAGCCAATGACCCAATCACCATGCGCTCCGAGTAACCGCGTTGCCGGAACGCCGGAAGAGAAACACGGCTGATCGTTGCCGATGTCGCAACGCTGGACCCGGAACAGGCCGCGAAGATGGCGCAAGAGACGATGTTAGTGTGGATCAAACCTCCGGGGAGGAAGAAGATCCACTTAGAGATTACTTGGTACATCTTCTCGCCCATTCCGCTCCGATTCATGAGTTCACCCATGAGGATGAACAGCGGGACGGCGACTAGGATGAAGCTAGTGTTTGATTCCCATGCCTTGTTCGCCATGATGTTCCACAAGGGAGCATCGGAGAAGAAGTACATGATTATTAAGGATAGGCATCCCAATGCGGCGGCGACGTACAGTCCCGCCAGGAAAAATGCCCCCATCAGGCCAAATGCTACAGTTATTGCCACTTAAAATAACCTCTCGCTTCCCGGTTATGGAGCTGCGCTCCAATTCAAAGGGGTAGGTTCCAGGGCTCCTGGTTATACCGTGATCAAATCTAAGCCGCGCCAGCAGCCTCTTCATCCGTAAATACGGTCTCAGCTTCAATCTCGTCTCCACCCATGGCTCTGTGCAATTTTGGGAGCCAAGACTCAGTGAGCAGAGAAAGCATCATCTGCCCTGCGGTGATCACCAAAAGGGTGAAGCCTATGGCCACGACTATCTTGGGGATGAATAGTGGAGTCAATGGATAGTCATTGGTGGTCACCCCGCGTTGGTAGTTATCCACCACATTTCCCCACATCTTCCAGGCCGTTATGTAGCCAAAGAACGCCACAGCGAACAGCGCTAGGAAGTCGGCTAGGAGCCGGACACGAGAGTTCATATACGGCAGCAATACATCGATCCGGACGTGTGCCCCAGACCTGAGTGAATAAGAGAATGCCCAGGTGGCCGCCATCGCTAACACATAGCCACTCATCACATCAGTCGCGGGCGCCATCACCCAACCCACTTTACGGGCGACTACCTGATATGTGATGAAGAATCCAAGTAGCAGCAATTCCAGGCCGCAGACCCAGCCCAAGATGAAATAGATTTTGTCCGTAATGCGAGTTAACGCCCGGTATGCAAACAAAGTATTCGACGCCAACGTTGGCTTACCAACGTAGTCCGCCCGGGTATCAGAGGCCATATCTATTCTCCAAATCGTTCGGATATTAACTATTGGATTTGTCCAGGCTATCTATAGTTCGCCGGATTCTACCACGTTCGCGCAAATCTTGTTATATGCAATCGAAAATGAAACTGAAAGAGATAGTCTACCGTTTCGAGAAGTCTGCGAATCGTCTACCTGGCCCCCTTAACTTTATCTGGCAACCATGTTGCAATCTCAGGAAAGACCATAAGTATGCCAATCACGAGCGCCATGCACGCCATAAAGGGCAGAACTCCGATATACACATCGTTGATTGTTTTTTCTTTTTCCGTTCCGTCTCCGAATATCTGTTGGGTCTCAATCTGAGCCCCATGAAGCGCGAATAGACTCAGTCCCTGTGGGGGACTGATCTGGGCAGCTTCAAGCAAGATAATCATGATGATTCCAAACCACAGAAGGTCGATTCCGCTCGCTGTGAGGGTAGGCACGATCAAAGGAAGCGTCGTTAACATCATGGAATAGCTCTCCATGAATGTGCCGAGAACCAGGTAAAACACCACGATAATCAATATCAACTGGACGGATGAAAGGTCGAGGCTCACAACAAATCGCGCCATATCTTCAGAGATTCGGAGATATGCGAAGGCGAATTGAAGGGTGAAAGCCGCCATGAGGATAAACATGATCATGCCGGTCGTCTTGATAGTCCCCATGAAGGCCTCTGTAAGCATCCGGAAATTCGAAGCAACGACTTGCTTGATCAGGTTCTTATCGTAGTCCTCCGCCTGTTGGGCCGCCGTCTCGAGACTTTGGCGCATCGCCTGCGGGATAATCGCCAGCAATCCCATCTTTCGGCAGGCCAAGGCGAATGCATTGAATATCAACTCATAACTTTGATTCATCACGGCGATTATGAATGCTCCGCTAACGCCGGCCGCCGCCGCTTCGGTAGGCGTCGCCCAACCCGCGTAGATGCTCCCTAACACCAGAAATATCAAGATGGCCACAGGAACAACGGCAACCGTTCCAAGAATTCGCTCGCGCCATCCCTTAAGACTCGTGTAACTATCTCCGGGTGTCTTTGGAGCAATCCCCGGCCAGATTATCGCGGCGATTGCTATCATGAGCATAAACGTGCCAGCCATCAGCGCACCGGGTAAGAATCCCGCTAGGAACAGCCGACCGATAGACGTACCGGTGGTTAGCCCGTAGAGAACGAGCAGGACGCTGGGGGGAATCAAGATGCCCAAGGTTCCGCCTGCTGCCAGAGAACCCACTACTAATCTTTCGTTGTAGCCCCTGGCGCGAAATGAGGGCAGAGCTACTCTGCTGATGGTTGCGGCTGTGGCAATGCTGGACCCCGAGCAAGCGGCGAATATCGCGCAGGAGGCGATATTTGTATGAAGAAGGCCTCCGGGGATCGGCCCTACCCAACGGTCCAACGCTTTATACATCTGATCGGCGACGCCGCTTCGAAGTATCAGCTCCCCCATGAGCACAAACAGGGGTATCGCGACCAGCAGAAACCGGGTGTAGGTCTCCCAGACCCGGTTCGGCATGATATTCCACAGAGGAGCGTCCGAGAAGAACTCCATCATTATCAGGGATAAAGTTCCTATCGCGCCTGCGACATACAGGCCCGCCAGGAAGAAGACCGTCATTAGGGAAAACGCGACTGCTATTGCCAATGGGGCCGCCCTATTGGCAAACTCTTATACCCGGAATGACGGTGGGCTGGCACCTGATCAGTGGCGAGAAAAAGGTCCAGGATCTGCACGCCGGGTGCAAGAGCATCCATAGATTGAATATATGTGGAGAAGATAAACCGAAACCTGCTGCGGCCGGGGCTAGCTTAGCAACGAGTAGTCCCGAAGATTATCGCTGTAACCACACCTTTTTACTTGGTGTAAATCATCTTCAACCTAGGGGTGCCCCCAGGGTTCACTTTGCTCAGGGTGCCGGGCGGACTCTATGCTAATCAAAAAATCCTGTCAACCCAATCTTCGATTATTGCTCCTGCCACCTGGAATCCGGTTAACGGTATTTCTGAGCCATCCTACCTTAACTGCACAGGGTCAATATGGTGACACTTACGGAATGACCTGCCAGGTTGCCTCCATTGGATCCGTTAATGGCAAAAAACTCAAATTTGTTACCTAAGCAATATGCTACCAGCGGACTCTGATTCTCCGCTCCCAAGCTCTTGGTACAAAGCCAGGGCCAATCTGTGCTTACAACTGTGTCCGGCACCGTGGCGCAAGTAATCAGAGCATTCACAGTGCCCATTCAGCACCTCGTAGAGACGCAGACCATCTTCGGCTCCGACGCGGTAGTGA
>JAQBXL010000005.1 GCA_027624135.1 Chloroflexota bacterium | reverse complement strand
ATAAAGAGGGTAGCAACTTTGGTCAATTTCTTAAATAACTACCAATATGTGGTTGACTGAGTACTAGTCATCGCCCGGACCTGTCGTCAGGATGAAATTCTACCACTCGCCGCGCCAGATGCGCCTGGCGTGACTCGAAATACCTACTCCTCTTTTGGGTCTTGCTCCAGTATTTTCTGTAGTCTGGCGATCTCCTTGCGCAGTTCGTGCTGACGGCGGTTCACGTAAAAGAGATATCCGAAAAGAACCACCCAACTGATGGCGAAGACCGCGAAAAGGTAAGGCAGATTGGATGAGGGCAGGTGGGTGTCCAGCAGTATCAAGTCTAACAAGCCATCTCCTTGTGGCGGCTTTCGGCGGGGCGGCTTTCGGTCGTGTGTCCAGTCAAAGTCTAGCGGCCGCTGCGCCGCAGGGTGAACCTCATACGGCCCAATGCTTCTTCCGTGTTCCTAAGTTCGATTCGTTCCATGACCATGTAGGCGAAGAAGAACAAGAAAGTGATGAACGAATACAACAGGACGAGCGCCATGGTTCCGTCTAGCGCATCTGCCTGGGCGAACGGCCCCACCACCGGCGATGGGTGGATGGAGCGCCACCAGACCACCGAGTAATAAACGATGGGGACGTCGACGAACCCCACGATTCCCATAACTGCGGCGTAGACGGCGCCCTTGGACTGGTTGGGCGCGTAGGACCTGACCATCAGATAGGCGACGTAGATCAACCACAAGATCAATGTGGTCGTTAGGCGAGGCTCCCAGGTCCACCACGTGTTCCAGACAGGCCGCGCCCAGATTATGCCGGTAATCAGGGCCAGGGTGACGAACACGACGCCGACCTCTGCCGAAGCATGGGCGATGGCGTCCCACTTGGGTGTCCGCTTGATCAAGTACATCAAGCTGCCAAGGAAGACAACGAAGAATGCCAAGAATGACATGATGGCGACGGGCACGTGGAAATAGAAGACTCTTTGCACGTGGCCAAGTACTGAATCGGTCGGAGCGACCATGAAGATGAGGTAGAGGTCTACCAGCATCATGACGCCGGTTATGACCGCCAGTGCAGTCTTGATGCTGGGGAAGCTGCCGAGGCCCCCAGGGTTTTGAATGCTTTGGGTACTGGCCAATCTAAATCACTCCTCCATCACGTATGCGAAAACCCAGGGACATATTACCAGAAACAGTGCGTCGAACACTCCGATCAAAGGCAGCCAGCGGCCCAGGCCAACAAAGGTCTCACCGCCCACAGCCCTAGTGGATGCCTCGACCGCCGCGATGATGACAGGCAGCACAACCGGGAAGAACAACACCGGCAGCATGATCTCGCGGGACCGCGTCTGCACCGCCATCGCTGAGAACAAGGTGCCCACCACAGCGAACCCCAATGTGCCCAGGAAGATGGTTAGAACCAGGGTGAAAGTCAACGCGGAGAAGTCGAGCATCACCGCGTAGACTGGCAGAAGTGCGGCTTCGATCAAGAGCATGAATATGAGGCTGGTTAAGGCCTTCCCAAGGAAGATGGCGTCTCGACTCACTGGCGAAATGAGCAGACCTTCCAGCCCCCCCTGTTCTTGGTCTCTGACGAAGGCGCGGTTCATAGCCAGGATGGCGGAGAAAGCGAATGCGCTCCACAGGATGCCGGGCGCCAGTTGTTCGGCCCTGCCGGGTGCGTTATTCAGGGCGAAGTTGAAGACCACCACAACCAGCAGACCGAAGACCAATACAGAGACCACTAGGTCCCTGGAGCGTAACTCCAGCAGGATGTCTTTCCAGACTATAACCAGCACCGGCCTGAGCAGTCCCTTCATAATCCGTTCATCGGCCTTTCACTAGTTGCCCTTCCACTAGCAGCCCTTCAGGGCTTCGGCGACGGCCTGCCGAATATTACTGCCTGTGATTCCAGAGCTGTCATTGTTATCTTGGAGGTGCACCTTGCCGCCGCGCAAAACTCCGGCCTGGTGTCCCCATGAAAGCCCCAGGTCCAGGTCATGAGTTGTCATGATCACCGAGCGTCCGGCATCCGTCCACTCTGCCAGCAGCGTTCCTAGGATGGAGACCGATTCCAGGTCTAGCCCCCCTTCCGGTTCGTCAAGGAGCAGCACGTCGGGCTGGTGCAAGATGGCCCTGGCGATGGCGGCCCTTTTCTGCATACCGTTGGACAGCGTGCGCACGCGGTGGTCGGCCCGGTTGCTGAGTCCTACCTTTTCCAATACTTCATCTACCCTGGGCTTGTGATCCTTTAAACCGAACAGCCGCGCGTAATAGACCAGGTTCTCTCGACACGTCATGTCGTCGTAGAGGAGGCTGCGGTGACCGACGACTCCTATGCGTCGCCTGACTTCGTCTGGCCGCGTGCGTAGATTGTGGCCGGCGACCGCGATCGAGCCTTCATCGGGACGGACATGGGTAGCCAGTATCCTCAGGAGAGTCGTTTTTCCGGCCCCATTTGCGCCGAACAAGACCAGTGTCTGGCCCCAAGGAACAGAAAGGTCCAGATTCCAGAGAACCGGCCATTCCCCATAGCTCTTCTCAATGCCACGTGCCTGAACCGCTTCCGTAGCTGGCGCGGTCATGGCAGCGTTCCGATGGTGTCACCAGATAAGGCGCTTTCGAAGCGGCGTTGCAATATCATTCGATTGGGGGAGGCAATTGGATTCAAATGCATGCTGGAAAGACCTGGATGGGAAGAGGTTTTCTCTTGGTCAAGTCGCATGGAGTACGACGCAGCCGGGCTGTTATTGAGCGTCTCAAACCATCGCGATTCTACTCAAGGGGAAATTGAATAGCAAGGCGGATGAGGGGCATCGGATTTGAGGGCAGGTCCCACCACTGGCAGCGGTCCAAGCACCATGATACGATAAATGTGACCACAGGGCCGCTCCCGCTGCAACGTAGCCATCTTTGGAAGCTATCTTTGGAAGCCGCGATGGGGAAAGGAAAACTTGTCTTGGACGACAGAGGTTTGGAACACTTAGACCCGTTCGGCGACGAGGCCCCGGCCCGCTCAAATCGGACCAGGTTCCTGGTCATAAGCGCAGTTATCGTACTCGCGCTTGGCTATATGATTTACGCTGCTTTCCCTGGAAACGCCCTCTATTTCCTAACAGTCAGCGAGTTCAACAGCAAATCTGAGGTCCAAGACGGCCGGGTGCTGCGGGTGTCCGGCAGGTTGGTTGAGGGAACGTTCGGTCGCGAAGCCAACCCTATTGATTCTCAGTTCCAGATCACCGATAAAGACGGAGATACACCTGGAACTACTCTACAGGCTAGCTACACAGGAGTTTTGCCAGACCTTTTCTTCAATCCCC
Source organism: Chloroflexota bacterium (assembly GCA_027624135.1). Lineage (GTDB taxonomy): Bacteria > Chloroflexota > Dehalococcoidia > Lucifugimonadales > UBA3495 > UBA9611. The sequence goes on along the minus strand of JAQBXL010000005.1, from coordinate 54,173 downwards.
ACTCGGAGTTGATCTTGGAAGGCAGCTACGGCGTTAACCAGGTGTTTCACGCGGATAACATCTTGGTTAAATGCCCGTCGAAGTACGTTGACCTGGAAGAAGAACTGAATTCAGCAGCCAGCGGTTGAACCAACATCACGATTGATCTTGAGCACAAATTAGCCCCTGGATACTTCCAGGGGCTTTTTCTTTGGGCTTTTTTCATCGTCGCTGATGAATGGTTTATGACCAAAGGGGTTCCAAATAAGGACGCTAATTCTCCCGGTGCATCCGGTCTAACAGAGATCGCTTCAAAGCACTCGGGGCGTTTACGCCGGGCAAACGCGACAGAGCGCCTATGGTGGACGACAATGTGTCCACGAACGCCTGGCAAGGCCCGCACTTGCTCAGATGAGCCTGAAATGCGGACCGCTTATTGTCCTTGAGTTCGTTGTCGATGTACGCGGAGGAGTGGTCAGCCACATCGCCGCAATCGAACTCGCCTTTCCTGAAAAACCGCTTTATTGACTTAATCATACGACCAACCTCGTACCATTCTAAGTTGCCAGCCCGGTAAACGGCAACATCTGTACTCTGGGATAGTCGCACATCTGCCGTCAAACTTTTGCTGTCGAAAGGTTAGATGCACTACCCCCACCAATAGGATGCAAAAACGCCCGGCCATTTGGCTGGGCGTTTTTGTTCCATTAGCTTTTGGCTTTTGTCGTTGTTATTGACGGATGTTGGATTTAGAACTCAAAGGCTCCCATCAGCTGCCCAACGGTTTTGGGCTGGGCCTTTTCCCAAGTGTTTTCCACGCTTTGGTCCAAAGAGAGTCGGTTGGTGTCGTTATAGATCACACCAATTGGCACTCCTCCCTGTTGCAACAGATTATGGGCGGCATTCTTGTCCGACGGATCGTGATCCTCAGGGACGTCCCAAATGGAGGGCTGAATCCCGTTCTTGAGGTCGCCTTTCAACTCGATGAAAGTGTCGTTGTAGGTGGTGCACGGTGATTGAACGTGGACTATGGAGAATCCACGGTGTTCCATACCCTGCCTGATGAGCTGGGATAGGGGGCGGGGTTGTCCGGAGAACCCCGAGGCCACGAAAGAAACGCCCAAGGTAAGGTACAACTCCAGTGGGTTGGTCTTGGTCTCCAGCTTGCCAAAGGGTGTGCTGCTGGTGACGGTTCCCTGGAGGGTGGTTGGAGAACTTTGGCCCTTGGTCAAACCGTAGACGCCGTTGTCCATGATCACGGCGCAGATGTCCAGATTGCGTGCCGCTTGTGGCCCGATATGCTCCCCGCCGATGCTGAGGAAATCGCCATCGCCGGCCACTACGACTACGTTTAGTGATGGTCGAGCCATCTTTACACCTAGAGCAATGGGCAGTGAGCGGCCGTGGATCCCGTGAATCCCGTAAGGCTGCTCCCCTTCCAACAGGTGGACCAAGTTTCCGGAGCAGCCGATGCCCGCAACGACTACGCTGTTGTGCATGGACTCGCCAGTGGTTTCCATGCGGTCGATCATGGCTAGTTCAAGGGCGCGCCGCACGCCGAAGTCGCCGCAGCCGGGGCACCACTTGAAATCGTATTCAGGGTTCTTTTTGCTCATACCCCGACAGTCTCCTTAAGACAAACGTTCGTCATTTCAGTGATCTTTTCCACCAGCGTCCGGGCCTTGAATGGAAGACCCGTGTATTGGGTGATGGACTCTGCTTTGACGCCCAACGAGCGCAGGATACTGGAGAATTGGCCCTGGTAATTCAACTCTGGAACAATCACCAGGTCCTTTTGCTTCAGTTCCTTTAGCATCTTAGGCGGTAGAGGGTTTAGATACATCGTGTAGTACCAGCCAACCGGCACGCCACTTTCTTTCAACTTGTTATAGGCCTCAAAGGACGGACCCTTGCTGCCGCCCCAGGTTACAACGGCGATCGAATGCTCTGGCTGATCTCGCTCAAAATCGTCTTCTTCGAGCAATTTAATCTTGCCGAATCGGCGCTCGGTCATTTGGACATGGCGTTCACCCAAGTGCGTAGTGTCTCCCATGTCGTCATGCTCACTGCCATTGGCCACGTAAGAACCAGGGGTGCCGGGAATCGGCATTGGCGAAAGTTCGTTTCCGGCGTAGCGGAGATAACCGTTGGAGCCGGTGTAGGTCTTTCGCTTGGCTTGCTTGATCTTGGACAGGTCGGGTTTAGGGATGTTCTGTGACCGTTCAGCCAGAGCCATCTCGCTCAACAGAATGACCGGGCCTTGGTATCTTTCCGCCCATTCAACTGCTTTGACCGCGCCGAAGAAACACTCTTCTACAGTACCTGCGGCGATGATGGGAATCTTAACGTCGCCGTGAGCTGGGTACATGCAACTGAAGAGGTCGGATTGTTCAGTCTTGGTGGGCAGGCCGGTGGCAGGACCACCGCGCTGCACATTCACCACGACCAAGGGAATCTCGGCGATCCAGGCCAAGCCTAGACCCTCGCTCATCAAGGAGACGCCAGGACCGGATGTGGCGGTCATGGAGCGTTTGCCGGCGTAGCCCGCGCCCAGGATGGCGGTGATAGATTCAATCTCGGAGCTGACCTGGTAAGCGAGTCGGTCTTTACCGACCAGGTTACGTTCCATGTACAGCAGTATGGGTGTGGCAGGCGAGATGGGGTATCCAACGTAAAAATCGAGGCCGGCAGCCATCGCTCCGATGGATACAGCCTCGTTTCCTTTTATCATCAACTGCTGGTATTCAGGCTTTTCCGGGGGCGCCAACTCCCCAAGAGAAAACCCACTTTCCGCTAGGTGGTTGCGGCCCAGGGTCATGGCCGCGATGTTGGACCTGATAACCTCGGCGTCTTCGGCGCGCCCACGGTTGAACCGTTGTTCGACGAAGCTCACAAGATGTTCCTGGGGCATGCTGATCAGGTGGGCCAACGCGCCGATGATGACCATGTTCGCGGCCCGATTGTTCCCCGTCGATTTGGCTAGTTCTTCGAAGGGCAAGCCGAAGCTGCGGCCATCGCCCTCTAATTCAAACTCGGCGGAATTGTAGATCACCACCCCGTCTTCAAGGACATCTTCGCAGTGAGTATCGTACGCTTCCCGGTTAAAGGCGACGAGCACATTCACATCGTCACCGGCGGACAGTACAGGGTCAACTGAGATCCTGGCTTGGGTCCAAGTCGGACCGCCAAGAATCTGAGACGGAAATGTGGCGAAGGTCAGGGCGTGGTAGCCAACTTGGGTCGACGACTGTGCTAAGCCTTCCGCTGACGTAACGACACCTTGGCCGCCTTCGCCCGCGAAACGAACTACGAAGTCGCGCATCTGCATATTACAAAGTCCTCAAGGCCTTACGAAAGGGCCATTGCGTGATGATGGAATCGGCAAAAAAGGTGGAACACAATAGAGTTGTGGCTGATATGAAAGAGGGTAAATGGAACCGTAGGTGCCGTGGGCGTGACGATGTTGCCGTAGATGTCATGACGATTGTCGGAAGCGTCCTCTGGGGCGGTACAGCGTCCTTACACCATTTTACGTTGGGCGGACGCCGATTATGATGACAACCTATAAGGTCGTGATTACACGCGTAATTTCCCCTCGAATATATCACTCGCCAGTTTCCATTGTCAATCAATATTGGCCAATTTTCAAGCTGGAATGCCGTGCCTGGTACCCAAGTGAAAACCGAGGATGGCGCTGACGGATCATGAGGCATGCGGACCCCCTAACCGAACTCAACCTTGGGTTTCGACATTCGGCCCCGGAAGGGAAAGGGAAGGAGTCGGATGCAGATGGATGGAGACGGGAGGCCGTTGTTCGCCGAATTTGGCGTGTGCTAGAATCGGCGGCATGGAAGAGATGGGCACAAATACAAAAGAGACCGTGTCGTCGCAGATTACGCCTGAAGATACCAATCAAGATAACAATGAAGATACCAAATTCTGGGTGGCATTGAGCAGGGTCCCGCAGCTGGGAACCGGGAAGTTTCGCCGTCTAGAGTCGTACTTCGGTAAGATGGAAAACGCGTGGCGTGCCGGGTTCCATGAACTCAAAGCAGCAGGGATCGAAGACCGGCCGGCCCAGGAGATCATGGCCGCAAGGAATAATTCATCTCCCGATGAAGAGATGGCTGCCCTTGAACGTGCGGCTGTTACGGCTGTAACCTGGAATGACCCAGGATACCCCCGCCGCCTAAAAGAGACTGCGGACCCGCCGGCGGTTCTTTATTACAAAGGAACGTTGTTGCCGACTGACGAACGTTCAGTTGCCATCGTCGGAACCAGAAACCCCACGACCTATGGGCGGCAAGTCACCGCAGTTCTGAGCCGGGGACTGGCCGAGAGCGGGCTAACCTTGGTTAGTGGCCTGGCGTTGGGTATCGACGGCGTCGCGCATCGAACGGCCCTAGAGCATGATGGGCGAACCATTGCAGTGATGGCCGGTGGCCTGGATAATGTCTATCCGAAAGACCATATCGGCCTGTTCAACCAGATACAGGAGCAAGGAGCGGTAATCAGCGAACAACCTTTGGGCGTACGTCCCGATTCCCGGAGCTTTCCTCGGCGCAACCGCCTAATCAGTGGGGTGTCCTTAGGTTCTGTGGTTGTCGAGGCGGCCGAAGGGAGTGGTGCCCGCCATACGGTCTACCATGCGCTGGAGCAAAACCGAGAAGTGTTCTGCGTTCCAGGGAGTATATTTTCACCGGCCAGCGATTTCACCAACCGGATGATCAAAGAGGGCGCAAAACTGGTCACCGGAATCACTGATATATTAGAAGAGTTAAATATTATCCAGGTTACTCAAAGTACGGACGCCACTGAAGCGAGCTTGAAGAAAGCCCTTAAGAAGTTGCCCGAGCGGGTCCCGGAACAGCTACCGTTCATTTCAGCGGATGGCGACGAACCGGAGGAAGTGACGCTGCTGGTTAATTTGAACGATGCTCCGGTCCATATCGATGACCTTCAAAGGAGCACCGGTCTTCCCATTACCTCGGTCAGCAGTTCGCTAACAATGCTAGAGTTAAAAGGAAAGGTTAAACAGGTCGGTTGTATGCACTACATCAGAATCAGAGAAGCAGCGGCGGTATATGACAACTAACACCGGCGCATCATCAAAGGCAACAGCAGGGGCAGCAGGAAAAAAGACTGCGGCGAAGAAGGCCCCGGCCAAGCGGAAGACTACCAAAGCCAAAGGGACCAAGGCCAAGTCGTCCGCCGTCAAATTGCCCAGTTCCGCAGGCAAGAGCTTGGTGATTGTTGAATCCCCGGCCAAAGCCAGAACTGTCGGACAGATACTGGGCAGCAAGTACGTCGTGACTGCCTCCCAGGGGCATGTGCGCGACCTCCCCAAAAGCAAGATAGGTGTCGACGTAGAGCAGGACTTTGAGCCCTCCTACGTCATAATGAAAGACAAGCGTTCCCTGTTGACCCAGATCAAGAAAGCGGGGAACGACGCTAAAGAGATATTCCTGGCCACTGACCCGGACCGCGAGGGAGAAGCCATATCTTGGCATCTCCAGAACGCGGCGGAATGGGAGGGTCTGGCCACTCCCCCCAAGCGTGTGGTGTTCCATGAGATCACCAAAGAAGCAGTTGAAGAGGCCTTCCGGCACCCCCGGGAGATCGACATGCAACTGGTCAATGCCCAGCAGGCACGCCGCATCTTGGACCGTCTGGTCGGCTACCAGATCAGTCCTCTACTCTGGCGCCGGGTCCAGCGCGGCACGTCCGCGGGCCGGGTGCAGTCTGTCTCCTTGCGCATGGTGGTCGACCGGGAACGGGAGATCGAAGCCTTTGTTCCCGTAGAGTCGTGGACCATAGATTCCTTACTGGGCAAGGCTGGCGAAGAGAAGACTGAAAAGAACCAGTTCTCGGCCGCGCTCCACTCAGTCAAAGGCGATCGCGCCCGGATCACAATCCCCATAGAAGATGACGCTCGGCGTTACGAAACCGAACTGGCGAACGCCGACTTCAAGGTGGCCGAGGTCCGCAAGCGGGACGTTCGGCAGCGGCCTTCTGCGCCATTCACCACCAGCACCATGCAACAGGAAGCTGGCCGAAAGCTTCGGTTCACCGCCCAGCGGACCATGTCGGTTGCCCAGCAACTGTACGAGGGATTAACCGTTGGTAGTGGCGGACCTGTTGGTCTGATTACCTACATGCGTACCGACTCCACCCAGGTGGCGACTACGGCCGTCGCTGAGGTACGGGAATACATCCAGGAACGGTACGGAAAAGACCACTTGCCGGCTAAACCCAAGGTCTACACCAAGGCAGCGAAGGGCGCCCAAGAGGCCCATGAGGCCGTCCGTCCCACCTCGATCAGGAGGGATCCGGATTCGCTGAAGGATTATCTATCAGCGGACCAATTGAGGCTTTACACGCTAGTCTGGTTCCGGATGCTGGCAAGTCAGATGGAAGATGCCAGGTCGGAGGCGACGACGTTGAACATCGACGCCACCTGCAAAGGCACTGGAAGAGTTTATAACTTCCGTGCCTCGGGCTCGGTCCTTACTTTCGCCGGGTTCCGGGCTGTATACATGGAAGGCAAGGATGATAGCAACGAGAGCGACGAGAGAAAATCGCTGCCACCGCTGGCGGTAGGCGATGCCTTGGATTGTGCCAAGATCGACGCGAACCAGCACTTCACCGAGCCGCCTCCCCGATTCACAGAGGCCACGCTGATCAAGGCCATGGAAGAGAAAGGCATTGGCCGCCCAAGCACCTATGCCCCGACCATCGGCACCCTGGTGGACCGGATGTACGTTGAACGGGAGCGGAATCGGCTGACGCCCACGAAACTGGGGATCACCGTGGTTGATTTACTTGTTGAGTATTTCACCAACGTCATGGACCTGGACTTCACGGCCAAGATGGAAGAGGAACTTGACGACGTGTCCAGAGGCGAACGCGAGTGGAAGCCCATGTTGAGCGAGTTCTACGGGCCGTTCCAATCGGCTTTGGCCAATGCCGATGAATTGATGCCCAAGATACGCATGGATGAGGAGACTGACGAGGTCTGTGTTTGTGCCGGAAGCGAAAAGTGCGAACATACCGGACCATGCGGGCATCCCATGGTCATCAAGACTGGCCGGTTTGGCCGTTTCATGGCCTGCACCGGGTTCCCGGATTGCCGGAGCACCAAGCCCATCCTGAAGAAGACCGGTGTTACTTGCCCCAAGCCGAACTGCGGAGGCGACATCGTCGAGCGCCGCGCCAAAGGCCGGGGCCGGTCGTTCTTCGGCTGTTCCAATTATCCGGAATGCGACCTGCTGCTGAACCAGCGCCCGCTGCTCACGCCTTGCCCTGAGTGTGCTGGCCTAATGATTCAAAAAGCTCGCGATACCGTGGCGTGCACATCCTGTACGTGGCAGGAGGCTGTCCTGGATAATCAAGAGAATCCGGACGGCGAGAGTTCGGATATCGCCCAGAAGGTTGAAGAGCTGGCGCCGGTTGGCGACTAGCATCGACAAGTCCGGTCTTGTGGGCTTGGCCCAATTCGACCACTATCTGGATGCGTTTCCCCGGTACCTCCGCGGCCAACGTGGGCTGTCAGAAAACACCGAGCGGGTCTACCTGGCCGACCTGCAGTCGTTCCGGCAATACTTGGTCAATGAAGATCTGGGCCTCATGGATATGGACCGGCAGATTCTGCGCGGCTACCTAGCCTGGTTGGCAACCGAAGGCAGGAACGGAGATCGAGGGTTCGCCAGAGTTAGCGTGGCGCGTAAGTTGACCGTGCTGAGAACCTTCTACCGGTTCTTGGTACAAGAAGGGTTATTCCGCTCCACTCCGGTCCCGTCGGGCCGAAGCTTCAAGGTCAAAGCTCCTAAGAGGCTTCCCATCTTCATGGGACAGCGTGAGGTTGTCCGCCTGATGGACGCGCCAGATGAATCGACGATAATCGGCATCCGGGACAAAGCCATCCTAGAGACGCTATACGCCTGCGGTATCCGGCTAGCAGAAGTCCACGGCCTGAATCTGCGGGACATCAACTTTTCCAGCAGGGAGATATTGGTTCGCGGGAAAGGTTCAAAGGAGCGGATGGTGGTGTTCGGAGAGCACTCTCACGACGCATTGATGCGGTATATAACTGGAGCCCGGCCCCAGTTGATGTCCAGCCCAACCCAAGCGCTCTTCTTGAACCGATATGGCGGGCGTCTATCCCGGCGCAGCTTCGAGAAACTGGTTCGGCGTTATTCAGTGGAAGCTGGCACCCGAGCCGACGTTCACCCGCACACCCTTAGGCATACCTTCGCCACCCACATGTTGGAGGGAGGCGCTGATCTTAGGGTGATTCAAGAACTTTTGGGCCATACCAGTCCAACCACCACCCAGATATATACCCATGTGACCAAACAGGAAGCGCGCTCGGCTTATCTGAATCATCATCCCCGAGCCGATGAACCGGCTCCACGAAATTCCCCGGTGGCAGCCAATCTAGAAGAGCCAATACCGACCGGGAAGGACGGCTAACTCAATGGCCAGTTTCTTGATATTGAACGGCCCCAACATCAATATGCTGGGACGCCGGGACGCAACGATCTACGGCTCCAAAACCTTGGATGAAGTCAACCAAGAGATCAGCCGGGTGGCTAACGACTTGGGGGTAGAAGTTTTCTTCTACCAGTCCAACGTTGAGGGCGAACTGGTCACCTGTATCCAAGAGCATTGGGGCAAGGTCCAGGGGATAATCCTCAACCCGGGCGCTCTGACCCACTATGGCCTAAGTTTGAAAGACGCATTGATCGACATCCATCTGCCGGTGATCGAGGTCCACCTGGGGAATCCGTGGGCCAGGGAGCCTTGGCGCCGGGTCTCGGTCATCTCAGACATAGCCAGAGGCCAGGTCGCTGGCTTCGGATGGAGAAGTTATACTTCGGCCCTTCAAGTAATGGCCGCAATGGTTGAGGAGGAATCCAGATGAAAGAAAGAGTAGCGGGCCTCGTAGCCCAGTTTCCGGATCAGGAATTGGATGGCGTATTGATCTCAGCGCCTGAGAACCGGTGCTACTTGTCGGGGTTCAGTGGCTCGGCCGGATATCTCTTCATCACCAAAGACAATGCCTTGTTGGTCACCGATTCCCGTTACACCGAGCAGGCCACCAATCAGTCCCCGGATTTTCAGATCAAGCAGGTGCGGGGCGGATGGGGCTGGCTCGTTGAGGAGATGAAAGCTTCGGGAGTCAAGAAAGTTGGCTTCGAAAGCCAAAACATGACTGTTTCTTCATATAACAGCCTGATCGACGCCATCAAGGGTGATTCGAGCTTGGGTCACGTTTCGTTGGTGCCTGCCCCCGGATTGGCCGAGAACCAGCGCATCATAAAGGACCAAAACGAACTGGCGATGTTGCAACTGGCCATAGACGCCGCGGACCGGGCCATGGACCAAGTCTGCCCGATAATCACCCACGGCATGACCGAGAAAGAAGTGGCTTGGAAGATGGAAAAGGCGATGCGGGACTTTGGCGCAGACACCATCAGCTTCGACACCATCGTTGCTGCCGGACCCAACGGCGCGATGGCTCATCATCAGCCGTCCGATTACGTTATCAAAGACGGCGATCCAATCGTCATCGATATGGGCGCCAAAGTGGGCGGCTACTGCTCCGACCTCTCCAGATCCATAGCCGTGGGTGAACCGGACGAGACTTTCAAAAAGATCTATGACATCGTTCTCGGCGCTCAGCTAACGGCCATCAACACCGTGAAGGTTGGGATGACCGGCGAAGAGGCTGATAGCCTGTCCCGCGATGTGATTGCCGAAGCCGGCTATGGCGACAACTTTGGCCACAGCCTGGGCCACGGCGTGGGGTTGGAGATTCACGAGAATCCCAGGGTCGGCCCCCGGTCTCCGGATGTCCTGGAACTGGACACCGTATTCACTGTAGAGCCGGGCATTTACCTCACCGGTTGGGGTGGCATCCGAATCGAAGATATTGTCATACTTCGGGAAGGCGGCGCCGTGACCTTGAGCAAGGCGGTCAAATAGCAGGCTGAGTCCCGGCTTCCGGCTTGCAGGTTTGATTGGGGCCTTAGTGATAAACTCTTGGTGGATATCTCGTTAGATATCGGCGGGGGCCTGATTTGTTCGTCATACCCCTCACCCATCATCAGGCCGTCACCAGAGACTCGGAGGATTCCTAGATGTCCATCAACTTCAGCGATCTCAGCCGTGGGCTTGTCATTGAGCTGGACGGCCAGCCTTGGGAAGTCATGGATTACGAGCGGCACAAGATGCAGCAACGAGCGCCCGTAACCCGTATCAAGATGAAGAACCTTTTGAGCGGGGCCGTGATCGAGCGCACTTTCCAGCAATACAGCACCGGGTTTACCGTGGCCGACGTCGAGACCCGGCCGACCCAATTCCTATACACAGATGGAACTTTTTACTATTTCATGGACCAGGAGACATTCGACCAATATGACCTGACCAAGGCGATATTGGGGGATAACTTGGAGTACCTGAAAGAGCAGGCAATGGTGGATGTGGTCCTGTACAACGGTGCGCCGATCAGCGTCAAGATGCCGACCCATGTCGAGCTTGAAGTAACCGATACCCCGCCCTCCTTCCGTGGCGACACCGCGCAGGGCGGCAACAAACCGGCAACTCTGGAGACAGGTCTCCGCGTTAACGTGCCCATGTTCATCACCCCTGGGACAATCATCCGGGTGGACACCCGCACCGGGGAGTACACCGAGCGCGTGAGCTAGGCATTGGCTGTCTATACTGTCAGCCAGGTTTCTTCCCACATCAAGGAGTCGCTTGAGTCCGACCCGCTGCTGATGGACCTATGGGTCGTCGGAGAGATTTCGGGCCTACGGCAGTCCTCGGCCGGACACACCTATTTCAGCCTAAAGGACCGCGAGAGCGTGCTCCGCTCCGTCATGTTCCGAGGCCAGCAGGGCGCTGAACTCCTATCCGAAGGAGATTCCATCTCGGCCCACGGCAAGATTACCTTCTACGTCCGGGGCGGCACCACCGATTTCATGGTGGACTTGGCCATGCCCGAGGGAGTGGGAGAACTGGCCCTGGAGTTGGAGCGCCTGAAGCAGAAACTGGCTGCCGAAGGGTTGTTCGAGACCAGCCGCAAACGCCAACTTCCCCAATTCCCAAAGAAAGTAGGGGTCGTTACCTCTGCCGCGGGCGCCGTTTTCCACGACATCCAGAACGTCATACAACGCCGCTACCCGTTGGTGGAGTTGGTAATTTCGCCAACGATCGTTCAGGGCCCCGAGGCCGCGTCCAAGATTGCGACTGCTCTAGAGTTGTTGGACCGGGACGGCGGCTGCGACGTAATCATAATCGGGCGTGGTGGAGGGTCGATGGAAGATCTATGGCCTTTCAACGACGAAGTGGTTGCCAGGGCGATCTACGCCTGCAAGACCCCGGTAGTGAGCGCGGTGGGTCATGAGACCGACGAGACGATCTCCGACTATGTGGCCGACGTCAGAGCGCCGACACCCTCCGCAGCCGCCGAGTTGGTCGTGCCCGACGCTGCCGTGCTCAAGAGACACCTGAACAGCGTCGCATCGATGTTCTATCGGATGATTCTGGATCAGACCGGTCGGAGTCGTTCCGATGTCATGGCGGTCCGCCGCCGTATGGAAATTAGCCTTCCCGACACCGAGACGCTGCGTCGAAGGGTCGACGATGTCGAAAGGGTGGTGCAATCGGCGTCGTCGCGATTGCTTCTTGAGAGCAAGATGAAAGTGGACGGGCTCGGTCAGCGTCTTCGGGCCTTGGACCCGGTGGCGACCCTGGGCCGGGGTTTCGCGATAGTGCACCTGACAGAAACCGGTCAGGTGGTCTCTAGCGCGAAACAGATCTCAGAAGGCGATGCCCTAGAGATTACGGTGACCGACGGTTCGGTTCAAGCGGTGGCTGGGCTAAAGGATCCCTCGACGCCCTCTGCGCGGAAGGAAAAACCGACGGCAGATAAGCGAAGACCGAGATCCAAGACCGCCCAACCTCAAGGAATGGCCCCTCTTTTTTAGCGTTCGCCCCTTGCGGATTGCGCTTCCGGCTGGCATGCTTGTGCCTCGGGAAAAAAGTCTCTGACCAGGCGCTGACCAGGAGTCTAGACCATGGCCAAACCCAAGAGTTCCTCGCCCGATGCGGGCGGCGACTCCAACAGCTTCGAGGGCTCCTTCGTTCGGCTGAACGAGATGGCCGAACAATTGGAGGCTGGCGGGCTGACGTTGGCTGAGGCCACCTCTCGATTCGAAGAGGGGATGAAGCTGGTGCAACATTGCAACGAGCTCCTGAACAACGCCGAATTGAAGATCACCGAGTTGAAAGAGGCGTACCGTTCGGATACACCGCAGTCGGGTTTTGACGATCTGGACGAATTGGAAGAAGACTCGGACGAATAGAAATATGCTGGTGGCCCAGTGCCTGGTAGCCTGATATCTGTGTCTAGGAAGAAGTTTAGGGGAAGGTGCCAACCTAGGAATGTTGAGTATCGGGTGGTTCTCCACTGGCCGTGGAGAAGGTTCGCGGGGACTCCTTAACTTTGTGCATAAGCGTCTCATTGGCACCAAAGCCGATGCCCGTATCGACTTTGTTTTCAGCAACCGGGAGCGGGGCGAGGCTGAAGGGTCCGACGAGTTTTTCAGGTTGGTGCACGGCTACGGCATCCCGTTGGTCACCCACTCTTCATCCGCATTCCGCAAGATCGTGGGCGGCCCAATCTCTGCCCACCGGGACGAGTTCGACCAACAGGTGATGGACAAGCTGGCCGGCAGAGAAGTTGATATCTGTGTGCTGGCCGGATACATGTTGATCGTCGGCGGAAAGATGTGCCGACAATACCCCTTACTGAACCTGCACCCTGCGCTTCCCGACGGCCCCACCGGCACCTGGCAGGAAGTTGTCTGGAGCCTGATTCAGACGAGGGCGACCGAGACAGGGGCGATGGTCCATCTGGCAACCGAAGAGGTGGACCGGGGACCAGTCATCTCGCACGTAACCGTGCCGTTAACCGGGACCGGATTTGACCAACAATGGGATTCGCTACGGGACGAAGACCTAGAAGACATAAAGAAGATTCAGGGTGAGGACTTTGCCCTCTTTCAGTCCATCCGCAGAGAGCAATACCTGAGGGAGCCGTATCTGCTGTTTGAGACGCTGAGGGCCGTTAGTGAAGGCGAGGTTGCCATCCGGGAAGGACAGGTCTTCGACGACTCGGGAGCGCCGCTTTCTGCGTCAATGCCCAACGGCCTCTGTCTCAATCACCGAGTCGCAGAAGCGATGTCGGAAGACCTTAAAGGAAACCCCGGAAACGCCCGTTAGGCGGTTTTCTGGATCGGAGGAAGTGGCAGTGCCACCGTGTCTCCGTTTTCGTCGAAGAGGCTTGGATCGGCTTTGCCTTCGATAGCGTCGCGGTCCACCACGCAGCGGAGGACTTCATCCAGAGACGGTAGATCGTACATCACGTCAAGCAGCGTATTCTCGATGACATAACGCAAGCACCGAGCGCCGGTTTTTTGCTCCAGGGCACGTTCTGCCGCTGCCTCCAGAGCATCGGGAGTGAACTCCAAGTCCACGCCGTCCATGCCAAATAGCTGTTGATATTGCTTGATGATGGCGTTCTTGGGTTCGGTGAGCACGCGGACCAGCGATTCCTTGTCCAACAGCTCCAGCCCCACCGTGACAGGAAGTCTCCCGACCAGCTCCGGAATGAAACCGAACTGTAGTAAGTCTTCTGGAGCCACTTGTGTCAGACCGCTTCCTACAAATTCTTCGCCGTTGCGGCCGCCAGCCAGGAACCCCAATTGAGATTCTCTGAAACCGAGTCGCTTGGCAACTATCTCTTCAAGACCGTCGAAGGCGCCGCCGCAGATGAATAATATGTTGCGGGTGTCGATCTGGATGAATTCTTGGTGGGGATGCTTGCGTCCGCCCTGTGGTGGTACGTTGGCGACACATCCTTCTACTATCTTCAGAAGTTCTTGCTGTACGCCCTCGCCGGAAACGTCACGGGTGATGGACCGGTTAATGCCCTCCTTGCGGGCGATTTTGTCCAACTCATCGATATAAATGATGCCGTGTTCCGCCCGGTTCACATCCCAGTCGGCTGCTTGAATCAACCGTAATAGGATGTTTTCCACGTCCTCTCCAACGTAACCGGACTCGGTGAGAGAGGTGGCGTCACAGACCGCAAAGGGAACGTCCAAGGTGCGGGCCAATGTCTCCGCCAAGAGAGTCTTGCCGCAGCCAGTGGGGCCGACGAGTAAGATATTGGTCTTCTGGAGTTCTACGTCCGATTCGGATCGTTCGTGTTCGTTCCAGATACGCTTGAAATGGTTGTAGACCGCGACGCTGAGAACCTTTTTAGCCTTCTCCTGTCCGACCACGTAGGTGTCCAGATTGGCGTAGATATCGCGGGGCGCCAAAGGTTTTAGGGGTTCAAATTGTTGGGCCGGGATCGACGCTTCCTCTTCTGCAACCTCACCCAAGATTCGGATGCAGTCGTAGCAGATCGCTGATCTCCCTTCCCCGGCGACCACCATATCTGACCTGGGATGGGATTTCTCGCAAAAAGAACAACTAGAGAGCCTCGTACCGCTCTTACCGTTAGCCACCGTTCACCCCTCTACCCACACTGAACCCATTTTGAAGACGCTTAGGAATTGTCGTCCTTGGACTTCTTGGAACCAAGTATCTCATCCACCAGGGAATATTCAATTGCTTGCTCTGCAGTTAGGTAGTAGTCCCGGTCGGTGTCTCTGGCTATCTTGTCGTAGGTCTGTCCGGTGTTGTTCGACAACATGGTCCTGATCTTGTCCTGCAGCCGGATGATCTCCCGGGCCGCAATCTCGATGTCGGAGGCCTGTCCTTGTGCCCCGCCCATCGGTTGGTGCATGTGGACCGTGGAGTTGGGCAGAACATACCGCTTTCCCTTCTCCCCGCCCGATAGCAGAATCGTGGCCATGCTGGCGGCCATTCCCAGGCAGATTGTCGAGACCTGAGGGTTGATCAGATGCATTGTGTCGTAAATGGCCAATCCCGCGCTGATCACTCCGCCGGGGCTGTTGATGTACAGGTTGATGCCCTTGTCCGGGTCCTCCCTTTCGAGGAACAGAAGCTGGGCAATGATTAGGTTGGCCACGTTGTCATTGATGGGCGTGCCAAGAAAGACGATTCGCTCCTTGAGGAGGAGAGAATAGATATCGAATGCCCGTTCACCCCTTGGGCTTGTCTCGATAACCATGGGAACCATATTTTGAGGGACGAATAATCCACTGTTGTTGGGGAAGTCTTGCATCGGACTGAGCTCCTTATTTCTTCTCTTCTTGGGTCGGTGTAGATTCTTCCGGCCCAGATTCCTGATCGGTTTCTTGATTGGTTTCTTGGTCGGATTCTTGGTCGGATTCTGGGAGAGCAGGGCTGGCGGAGGCCTCTCCCTGCACGATCTCTAACAATCTGGCCATGATCTTCCGGTTTGTCAGGGATGTACGGATGGATTCTTTGGCGTTCTCCGTGCTCAATGCCTGCCTCATTGAAGCTGAAGTTGAAGCTTCCGATTCACCCCCCGTGGAGGAGATCAGAGTGCTAATCTCAGCTTCTACGTCTTCCTCGTCGATCTTGATGCTCTCTACATCGGCCAGTTTTCGCAACAGGAGTATGGTATTGAGCCGGTCTTCCGCTTGGGGCTTCATCTGCTCCCTAAGCTGCTCTTCTGTTTGGCCTATGTAACTGAGATAGAGATCCATGTCCATGCGCTGATTACGCAGAGACCGTTCGCGCTCCTCGTACATTATGTCCAATTCACGCTGATAGACTAGTTCTGAGGCATCAATCTTTGCCAGCTTTTTAACCTCTTCGAGACTGGACTGCTCCAGACGCCGGGTCGCAGCTGCCTCCGCTTCTTCTGTCAGACGCCCGCGGATGTGCTCAGAAAGAGCTGCCAAAGTCTCAAAACCGTCACGTACACCTTTGGCAAATTCGTCGTCCAAGTCCGGAAGGATCTTCTCCTTCACGGCGAGCGCTTCAACAGTGAAGTGGCACTCTTTGCCAGCATATTCCGTGTGGGGGTAATCGTCCGGTACATTTAGTGTGAATTCTTTGGACTGACCTTCGGTCATACCTTCAAGTTGAGCCGAGAAGCCCGGTAATGGGAGGTCGTTGTCCTCTTTGGGAACAAAGTCCATACCCTGGTCGTCGATGCTCTGCTCACCGTTAATGATTCCGACAACGTTGAGCGTTACCAGGTCTCCGAAAGCCACCGGACGGTCCATCGGCTCCCATGGAGCCGACTCAAAGCGCAGGTCCTCCAGCACATGATTGACCTGTTCTTCAGTGACTTCCACCTTTTCCATCTCCAGATGAATGGAGTGGAACTCCCCCAGGTCGACGATCGGCTCCAGAGGCACAACGGCTTTGAACGACACTGGCGCCATGTCAATCACTTCTAACCGAGGTTCCATGAAGGCTTGGATATCTTCATCCTTTAATACTTTATCCAACGACTCCGGAATCATGAACTCAAGCGCTTCATGGACCAGCGCCTCCCGTCCCAGGTGGTTTTCAATCACCGAACGAGGGGCTTTACCGGGCCGGAAACCGGGGATGCGGACACGGCTGGCAACCCTTCTATAAGAGCGGTTGAGGAACGGTTCCTCGTCTTCGGCGTCCATGGATATGGTGAGAGTTACTTCTGTGGGTGTGATTGAGTCTTTTGTGACGATCAACGCCTTTCTTCTCCGTAGAATGAGATAGCCGGGGGTGAAACGGCCAAAGAATGATGCACCCAACCGAGACGCCAAACAGCGGGCGCAGATGTGGCTTTGCAGTGTGTTTGGGCAGTCACAATTATAGCATACCTTCCGTTCCGCCTCTCCGTTAAGAATTCCAGAAGAATCCCGGCGCAAGCGCCCGCTCAACACTGGCTCGGAGGCGGGTAATTCCGAGTCCAATCGCCTGAATTTACCGGTCCGATTTTGCCGATTCCCGTGCTCCGAGGGCAGGAATATACTTAGATTTTGACCAAGATTGACATAAATTTAATATATAATTAAAAATCAGCCCAGAATCCATTGACAGTTATGTTTATAAATTGGTAGCTTCGATAGGCAACGTATCGGTGTAAGGAAAGTTGGGCGCCGGATTTACCGGACATTATCTCCGGTTTCTTTAGTCTTCAATCCCGGTCCAATTGAGTCGATACCCGATGGATATTCCGGTCACTTGCCGGATGTCGCCAGCAAAATGTGAAGTGGCCGCCACGATAAACTTGGCGGACGGGAGCGGCGGTGACGCTGGAAACCCTGAAAAGAGACGTTGAACGATCAGACCCTTGGCTCGCGGAGGGTATGGACCGCATTAATCAGGATTCGGTAGGCAATCTTGAATTCTCCCATCGGCCCGTGCTTTTGGCTGAGTCGGTTCTTCAGTTGGCGCTAAAAGAGGGCGGAACCTACGTTGACGGCACCAACGGAGAAGGCGGCCACTCAGAGGCGATTCTCCAAGCCGCGCCCCGGGTCAAGACCGTGTTGGGCATCGATCTGGACTCGCGTTCGCTGGAGACCTCAAGGTCTCGGCTGGCCGAATTTGGTGTCCGATTTGTGTCCGCTCAGGGAAACTACGCTGACATGGCTACGCTGGCGGCGGAACGGGGTATCAACAGCGTTGATGGAGTCTTATTGGACCTAGGGTTCTCTTCCCGGCAGATTGATAGCCCTGGATATGGATTGAGCTTCCAGGTCGACGAGCCACTGGACATGCGGTACGACGTTCAAGCGTCGCTAACCGCTGAAGAGATCGTTAATACCTACGACGAACGGGAACTGGGACAGCTTATTCGCCGTTACGGAGAAGAACCCCGGGGAATGAGTATCGCCAGGGCCATTATCAAAGAGAGGCCCGTTAATACCACCAGCCAACTGGCTTCCGTCGTTGTGGGGGTTCTCGGACGTAGGCCCGGTCAGCGGGTCAACCCGGCCACGAAGACTTTCCAAGCCCTGCGGATCGCAGTTAATGACGAGTTTTCGAATATAGAGCGAGGTCTGGAAGCGGCGGTGGGCTTGCTTGCCCCCGGAGGCCGTCTGGCAGTGATCAGTTATCACAGTCTGGAAGACCGAATCGTCAAATCATTCTTCAAGCGCGAGGCAGCCCCTTGTGTCTGTCCGCCCAGTCTGCCGGTTTGCGCCTGCGGTCAGGTAGCGCGGTTGAAGATCATCAACCGGCGGGTGATAAAACCATCCGATGAAGAGATTCAGGCCAACCCCCGCAGCCGCAGCGGCAAATTGCGGTCAGCCGAACGGATCTAACCTCCGCCGGAATAATAAGATTTTACAAGTGATACGGCTCAGATAAGGAAGGTGGCAGATTGGCAAAAGATACTTTTTATACTGCAGTAGACATCGGCACGGATAAAGTTACCTCCATAATGTCCCGCGTGGGCAGCGAAGGTGAATTGAAAGTGCTGGGGACCGGTGTAGTGGCGTCCCAAGGGATGCACAAGGGCCAGATCGAGAATCTGGAAGAAGTCCAAGAAACGGTCCGGACTTCCTTGGAAGAAGCTCAGCGGTACATCGGAAAGGGAGTGCCCACCGGTGTTTATGCCAGTGTCACCGGGACCCATCTAACCTGCCTTAACACCAGAGAGATAGTCGATAATCCCGACGATGTGGGCGACATCTCCAGCCGATTGCTGGACCGGTTGATACGGGGTTCATTCCCCGATGTCAGCCCTACCCAGGAAGTCCTCCACGTCATTCCCAGCGGATACCACGTGGATGGTTTGGGAGGTATTCGCAACCCGGTGGGGCTCCATGGCAATCTGGTTGAAGTGGAAGCCCATGTGGTCATCGGCGATGCGGTTTCTCTGAGGAATACCGTCAAGGTCATAGAGGCCAACAAAGCTTCGGTGAAGAGCTTGGTGCTTCATTCGTTGGCTTCGGCGGAGGCGACCCTGAACGGCGACGAACGCGAGTTGGGGGTTGTCTTGGTCGATATCGGCGGCGGAACCACAGATATTGCCATCTACCGCCAAGGCCAGCCGTGGTATTCGGCGGTCATTCCAGTGGGCGGCAGCCAATTGACCAAGGACCTTTCGGTCGCCCTGAAGACGCCGATGTATCTCACCGAAGAGATGAAGATCAAGTGGGGCAGTGTTATGCCCGAGTCCATAGCAGCTGAAGAGGAAGTGGTGATTCCCAGCTTCCAAGGGCAGCCCAAGCATTCGCTGTCCCGCCGCTTCCTGTGTGAACCGTTGCACGCCCGGATGTTGGAACTCATCAAGATGATCGTGCTGAAGGTTAGACAGTCGGGACTCAGAGAGTTCCCTCCCGGTGGCATAGTTCTTACCGGCGGCGGGGCGGATATGACGGGAATAGTGCATCTATTCCAAAAGACCCTGGGCGGACAGGTTCGGGTCGCCTATCCGGATGGAATTGCCGGCCTCCCGGCACAGCTAAAGAAGCCGGCTTTCTCGGCCTCGGTTGGGTTGCTTCTTTGGGGGATCAAACACCAAGGTGAAACGCGGTCGTCCCTGAACTTAGGTCGATCGATGCCGGGAAACAAACCTTGGGGATGGGGGTTCGGTAAAAAAAGAGCCGCAGCAGTGAAGTAGAAACGGAGATAACAGCAGAACCCCCCACCTGCGCGGAAACCTGCGTTGGACTTCGGGAAATCGCCCGGATCACGGACCTAACAGGATTAAGTTACCAAGTGATAGATCGACGGACCCATATGGCGCCAAACAGAAAGCTCTGATAAAAAATTTGATGATGACGATGGGGAGGACCTAGCATGGTACAAGACAAATCGGCAGCCTGGGAGCCCAGCAAAGAGACTGATAAGACGTTTGAGATGGTGCAGGAGATCAACGCCGGTTCGCCCAATATCAAGGTAGTGGGTGTAGGCGGTGGCGGCAGCAACGCAGTAAGCCGGATGTTCAAAGATAAACTTCCGGTAGTTGACTATTACAGTGTCAATACCGACGCACAGCACTTGTTCCGCTGCGATGTGTCTCATAGGCTGGCCATTGGCCAGAACCTGACTCGCGGGCTGGGGTCCGGCGCCAATCCTGACCTGGGACGACAGGCAGCCGAAGAGAGCCGTCATGACATCGAGAAGGCTATGGAAGGCGCGGACATGGTCTTTTTGGCTGTGGGCATGGGCGGCGGCACGGGCACGGGAGCGGCTCCGGTGCTGGCCCAGATCGCCAAAGAGTCGGGAGCTCTGACCATCGCTGTCGTCAGCAAGCCCTTCTCGTTTGAAGCCAACATGCGTAAGAAGAACGCCGATGAAGGCATCGCCCGACTTAAGGACAATGTGGATACCTTGATCGTCATCCACAACGACCGGCTTCTGCAGCTAAACTCCCAGGGCGAGCACTCCTTTACCTGGGAAGACGCATTGAAGATGGCCGACTCGGTCCTGCAACAAGGCATCCAAGCCATCGCCGAGGTAGTGACGGTTCCTGGCGAGATCAACGTAGACTTCGCCGATGTTCGCACCATCCTGAGCAACGCCGGCCCTGCCTGGTTGGCCATCGGCCGGGGCAAGGGTGATAACCGTGCGGTGGATGCCGCCCGCATGGCCACCAAGAGCCCGTTGCTGGACATCTCGATGGACGGCGCACGCCGAATATTGTTCGTAATCACCGGCGGACCTTCCCTGACCTTGCAAGAGGTGCAGGACGCCGCCAGAGTGATTCAGGACTTGTCCGACCCGGATGCCAACATCATCTTCGGCACCTGCAGAGACCCCAAATTGGATGATGAGATCAAGATCACCATGGTGGCCGCAGCCTTCCCGGTGCTGGCGGAGAACCAGCAACTGCGAGAGGATGAACTGGAGCGACTGCTGCAAGACATCATCCCCCAGTCGGAAGAAGAACTGGACGTGCCGAGCTTCCTCCGCAAGCAAGCCGGAAACAAGAACAGGGGCTTTTTCCGTTAAAATTCGTCACTGAAGCAAAGGCTCCCGGTTCCATTAGAAATGCTAAGATATATGTGCGGAATGGCTCCATCGGAGTCAATGGCGCACGGGGCCGGGAGCCCCATAAAAATCGAGTAATGTTCTCGGAGGCCTAAGCGCACTAATCACCCTTATATAAAGCAAACAATCCAGGCGCCGGGAATCAACTGTCGACCGCCCTTCTTAATTGAAGGGCGGTCTTTTTTGTTTGTTACTCCCCTTGAAAGTACCTGGAAATCACCTGTGAAAGCACAAGTTGAAGACTGACTTTGAGCGTATTACGAATATCGGAGCGGTTTGACAACTATATTGGCGGTTAGTACAATCTTAGACACTGCAGATAGTAGATTTGGTTAACAATAACGCTATATGTAGTAATTAAACGAATATAAAAATAATCTAAAAAAACGACCAAGAAATGCACTGCCCATATTGTGGCCATCCTCATTCCAAGGTCACCGACTCCCGGGTGGCCGAGAGCGGGATCCGCCGCCGGCGCGAATGCCAGAGTTGTGAACTGCGGTTCACCACCTACGAACGGGTTCAAGCCGCCCCCTTGATGGTGTCTAAGCAAGATAACCGAAGAGAGGAATTCAGCCGTGAAAAACTCAGCTCAGGAATCAGAAAAGCCTGCACTAAAAGGCCCGTCGCCTCTCGTACGATCGACAAGATGGTCGAAGATATTGAGGCCGAATTACAACACATGGGTAACATGGAAGTTTCGACCACGGTCCTAGGCACCTTGGTCATGGAACGCCTCCGGGAATTGGACCGGGTGGCTTACATCCGATACGCCAGCGTCTATCGGGACTTCCAGGATATAGAGAGTTTTGAACAAGTGGTCCGGGACCTACGAGACGAGTCCCAACTACCTCTTCTGGACATGCCCCCGGCCCTGCCCAAGAAAGGACGCCGGAGATCAGTAGGGCCGGAAGCGGAATTTCGGCCAGTCCAGAAAAAAGGGATTAGCAAGAAAAATTCGGGCAGCCGGCAAAACGCCGAGACCCAGGGCGGTCTTATCGACCAGCCTGATCCCGCTCCATAGCGCGGGTATAAACAGGAATCATTCGAAGCAATATTATCGGACAGCGGAAAACCAGCAGCATTAATCGATTATTTACCCATTTATCCAAGGAGACTCGTATGATGAACGGCAGCTTGCAGTACTCTGCTCTAACCAGGCTCTTAACCCTTAACAACCAGGCCCACGATCTGGAGATCCAGATGTTGGCTGAGACGGTACCCGCCGTGCCGGAAGGCGCGGAACTGATGGACCGGATGTTTTCGGGAAACCGCATCGCCGAGATTCAAGAAGAGCTTGACCAGGTCTGCCGGGCCAGTCTGGCCACTTGCTGGCTGGGCAACGCGAACCGTGAAGATGAGGAATACGGACTCTAAGCTCCGATCTTCGCTGGTTCCCGCGTTCCGTTATCCCCGCAAGAGGCTTATTTAGACAGAAGCGTCTTTGATATGAGGCAGGCCTTGGACCTGCCTCATATTGCTTTCGGATCTTCTTGATATTTGGCCCGTTGATCTAGCCCTGCCAACGGCGCCAAACGAAGATTCCATCGCCGCCTTACTGCGTTGATCCCCCGTTCGACACCCCCTCACCAGACCTCGGGCAATTCCTTCAGATCCGCAAGATCCGCAGATTTTGGTCCTCAAGATTCCCCAGGTTTCTCTTGACTTCTCTTAAACCCCAAGGTTAGAATCCGCCTACTAAGTTTTGTAGCATTCAAGACACCGACCACATCATGTTGTGGTATGCAACATAATCAAGCACCTGATGTGATATGTTGTAGGTGGTGTTTTTAACCCCCGGTTTCTTCGCCAGGTTGTCTCCGCCAATACCCGGTCGGGCTGACATTCCGGAGGCGAAAAATCTAGACCCTCGATGCTACAAATAATAGACCGGTAAAAGACCGGTGGTAACCCCTGGATACCGGCCTTCGCTGGCAACGCGGAGGCAGAGACGTAATACTCTTTTGAATCCGCTGATTCTAAGCCCGTCGAAGGACGCCTCTGTTAGAGGTGGTTTGACTGGCTAACCATAAGCGGATGGCATCCGCGGATAGATAGAGACCCCGGCTATTTGTATTCCGGCATCGGCCGGAAAGAGACTAAAGAGGAACAGCGAAATGACCGCCACTCATCAAGAACCCAAAACCCATGTAGCGATTTCAGTAGAGATTCAAGCGATAGCTGAAAGGCGCCGACGCATTGCAACGGCATTAGAAGCCGCTGGGATAGCCCAACAAACCAACGAACGGTCCACAGAATTGACCGAAAACGCTAATGTGGTGCTGCAAAGGCGGTACCTTTCCAAAGACAGAGAGGGCAATATCTTAGAAGATTCGGTGGGCATGTTCCGCCGGGTCGCCAAGAACCTGTCCGAGGCCGACCTGAAATACGGCGCCACCGAGCAGGAGCGTCAGGCCACGGAAGATCGGTTCCAATTGGCGATGCAGCGGTTGGAGCTTTTGCCGAATTCCCCCACCCTGATGAATGCAGGCCGGGAACTACAGCAATTGTCGGCGTGTTTCGTGTTGCCCATCGATGACGCCTTGGACTCCATCTTCGACAAGGTTAAGCAGACCGCCTTGATCCATAAGAGCGGCGGCGGCACCGGGTTCTCCTTCAGCCGTCTGCGGCCTGAGGGCGATGTGGTGGGCTCCACCGGTGGAATCGCCAGCGGTCCCGTCAGCTTCATCCGCGCCTTTGACGCCGCGACTGATGTGGTGAAACAGGGCGGCACTCGCCGCGGCGCCAATATGGGAATCTTGAACGTCAACCATCCGGACGTTGAAAAATTCATAAAAGCCAAGGAAGACGGCCTGAACCTGAGCAACTTCAATATTTCGGTTGCCGTCAACAAAGACTTCATGGAGCGGGTCAAGGCCGGTCAGGAATACGACCTTGTCAACCCGCGTACTGGAGAAGTCACCGGCCAGCGCAATGCCAAAGAAGTGTTCGACCTGTTGACCAAAATGGCCTGGAAGACTGGCGATCCCGGACTGATCTTCTTGGACTTGATCAACCGGGACAACCCCAACCCCCAGTTGGGTGTGATCGAGAGTACCAACCCGTGCGGCGAGCAGCCGTTGTTGCCCTACGAGTCATGCAATCTGGCATCGATAAACGTGGCCCGGATGGTGACGATTGCCGACGGTGACACGGTGATTAACTGGGAGCGATTGGACGAGACCATCGAGATCGCCGTCCATCTGTTGGACAACGTCATCGACATGAACAGATACCCTATCCCTGAGATCGAGGAGATGAGCAAGAAAACCCGGCGCATCGGCCTTGGCGTGATGGGGTTTTCTGATCTATTGATAGAACTGGGCGTGAGATACGACTCCGAAGAGGCCTTGCAAACGGCGGAAGACGTGATGCGCCATATCCAAGAGAAGACCCATCAGGCGTCTTCGGACTTGGCCCGTGTCCGGGGGTCATTCCCGGCTTGGGAAGGCAGCATCTACAGCCGGCCTGGGCCTGGACGGCCCATGCGCAACTCGGCCCCGACCACCATCGCGCCCACTGGCACGATCAGCATCATCGCCGGGGCCTCCAGCGGCATCGAGCCGTTGTTTGCCTTGAGTTATGTGCGGAACGTCATGGACAACACCAAGCTGGTGGAGGGCAACCCCTACTTCGAGGCAGTGGCCCGGCAGGAAGGTTTCTACACAGATGAGCTGATGGAAGACCTGGCCCGGACCGGCAGCCTGGAGCACATGGACATCCCCCAATGGGTGAAAGACGTCTTCCGCGTTTCCCATGGCATCGCTCCTGAGTGGCACGTAAAGATGCAGGGCGCGGTCCAGAAGTACGTCGATAATTCAGTTTCCAAGACGATCAACTTCCCCAACCACGCAACCGTGGAAGAGGTGGCGGGCGCCTACCTGCTCGCCTATGAGTTGGGTTGCAAAGGCATCACCATCTACCGTGACGGCAGCAAGTCCGGCCAGGTGCTCAGCACCGGCGAGACCGGCAAGGCGGATTCAGAAGATGTCGCTGCCGAAGACATCCTGACGCCTCGTCAACGGCCTCAGTCCATACGTGGCGTCACCGAACGGGTGCGCACCGGTCACGGCAATATGTACGTGACGATCAACTTCGATGAGGCAGATACGCCATTCGAGGTATTCGGAAACCTGGGCAAAGCAGGCGGTTGCGACTCGGCCCAGTTGGAGGCGATATCCCGGCTGGTCTCTCTGGCCTTGCGTTCGGGTATCGAGCCCAAAATAGTCATCGATCAACTGCGTGGAATCACCTGTTGCCCGGCATGGGACGAAGGCACCCTCGTGCGCTCTGGCCCCGACGCGGTGGCCCTAGCTCTGGAGCGTCACACCGGCGATGGGCATGACCATGGCGAGGACGCCGAGTCCAGCGAAGTGCAGTTGAAATTCACGCCCCAGTTAGCCCCTAACGGGAATGGCAACGGGAACGGCAATGGACATGCTAAAGAGATACTGAACGCCCGCAAATGCCCAGAGTGCAACACACCGGTCATATTTGAAGAAGGATGCATGAAGTGCGTCGCCTGCGGCTGGAACAAGTGCGAATAACGCCTCAAGGCGCCGCGCTATCAGATACGGGGAGAGAAGAAACAGAAAGGAAGATTCTTAAATAGAAATATCGGGTGGGCCTGGCTGACGCAGGTTGTGTGGTGTGGAGGCCGACTGCTGCTGCGGCTAATCGAGTCTCATGTGCGGTGCGGTTCCTGCGCCAGCCTGGCTGCCTTCCCAGAGCCTCCGGCGACCATGCCGGGGGCTCTTTTTTCTTAAGGGCTATCAACATACCATATAATTCATGGGGCATAAAACCCAGCCCGTGCTATAATTTCGGCGCATATGGGCCCCTTCGTTACATAACCATTCAAGACGCATCGATATTCGTTAGATAGGACTTCACGTGCCTATTTGCACGTCTGGTCCTGCTCGGTCCTGCTCGGTCCTGCTTGGAGGAATAAGACATGAATAAAGATCAAAAACCGGCCATAGCGATCACCATGGGAGACCCCTGTGGCATCGGTCCTGAAGTGGTCGTCAAAGCCATGGCTGATCCCCAGGTGTACAAGACCTGCCGCCCCTTGGTGGTGGGCAACGTGTACTCTATGGAGCAAGCGGTGTCCCTAACGGGCGTCGCGGTCCGGATCAACGAGACCAATGACCCCGCCGCCGCCGGGCTGGATCCCGGCGTCATCGACGTTGTGGACATCCACAACTTGAACCCGGAAGACATCACAGTGGGGCAGATCAATCCCACCTGCGGCAAAGCGGCCATGGAATGGGTCACCAAGGCTGGAGAGTTGGCTTTGGCCGGCGTTGTCGACGCCTTGGCGACTGCTCCATTAAATAAGGAAGCGGCCAGTCTGGCGGGCTACAAGTCCATCGGCCACATGGAGCTATTGCAGGAACTATCCAAGACCAAGCTCGTGGCCACCATGCTGATGGCCAAAAACCTGCGGGTGGTGCACCTCAGCACCCACCGTTCGCTGCGTCTGGCCTGCGATCTGGTCAAGAAAGAACGGGTACTGGATTACTTGAGGTTGACCCATGAGAGCTTCGTGAAGTTCGGTTTCCAGAATCCAAGGATCGCGGCTGCGGCCCTCAACCCCCACGGCAGCGACGGCGGCCTGATGGGCGACGAAGAAGCCGAGGAGATCGCCCCGGCGGTCAAGGCCGCCCAAGAAGAGGGCATCAACGCCGTCGGCCCAGTGCCGGCCGACATCATCTTCCACCAGGCGATCCAGAATCAATACGACGCCGTACTGTGTATGTACCACGACCAGGGACATATCCCGGTCAAGGTCTACGGTTTTGAAGAGAGTATCACCGCCAACCTGGGTCTGCCCTTCGTGCGGACCTCCGTTGACCACGGCACTGCCTTCGATATCGCAGGCAAAGGGGTGGCCAGCCACGAGAGCATGTTGGAGGCGATACGGCTGGCGGTGGCCCTCGCGCAGGGCAACGGTCTCGCCGATTTCTGAGCTGTTTAAACCAATCATTAATGACCTCGCCCACGCTTTGCGTCTCAGCTTCGGTGCTATAATGATGCCCTGTGTCTACGGGCGCTTGCGGTTGATTGTTGTTGATCGCTGACCGATTTCCTGAGAGGAATGGACCCATCAAATGAAAATGACGTTCCTATGAAAGTGACGTTCATCGGTGGAGGCAAGATGGCGGAAGCCATCCTCCACGGCGTCTTGTCCGGCAAACTTGCGTCCCCCGAAGATATTAGCGTCGGTGAACCGGTGGCCGAGCGGCGCGAGTACCTATCAAGCCAGTTCGGTGTCACCGCAGACGCCGACAACGTGAAGTTGGCCAAAAATGCCGACCTGTTGGTGTTGGCCGTGAAGCCCCAAGACCTCGGCCATGTGATGGGGCAGTTGAAGGGCCATCTGGATTCCCAGCAAGCCGCGCTCTCGATAGTCGCCGGGGCCAAGATGGAAACGTTGTCCAATGGTTTGGGCCACAGATCGGTCGTCCGCGTGATGCCCAACACTCCAGCCCAGATAGGCGCCGGCATGACCCTCTGGACCTGCTCCGAGGGCGTTGATGATTCAAAAAAGGCAATGACCAAGTCGGTGCTGGGGACGATTGGTCAGGAGATTTATGTCTCAGACGAGAAATACCTGGATATGGCCACTGCCCTCAGCGCCAGCGGGCCAGCCTATGTTTTCTTGTTCATCGAAGCGCTGATCGATGCCGGGGTCTACGTGGGCCTGCCCAGGGATATGGCCCGCACCTTAGTCTTACAGACTGTCTATGGCAGCACAAAATTGCTCATGGAGACCGGCATGCACCCGGCTGAGGCGAAGGACATGGTCGTTTCCCCGGCGGGAACCACCGCCGAGGCTCTTCGTGTGTTGGAAGACCAAGGCGTTCCCGCAGCCATCGTTAGCGCTGTGGACGCTGCCTACCGAAAATCCATCCAATTAGGACAAGGGTAAAGGGGCGCAGAATTGGCCGAACTGCTCAATCTAATCTTAAACCTTTTGACCGTTGCCATCTTCGCTAGGGTCATCCTCTCATTCATAATTCCATTGTCCGGCGCTAGGCCCCATCCCATCCTTATCAGCGCCAATAACCTGGTGAACCAGGTCACGGAACCGATCCTCGGACCTATCCGTCGCACCTTGCCTAGCTTTGGCGGCTTCGACTTCAGCCCCATGGCAGTCTTGATCATAATATTCTTGCTGCGGGAATTTGTAGTCTCAAGGATTTAGCCTCGGTTTTAGGCCCGCCTTTTCCTCTTGACCCTATCCTTTCCGGTTCATAAAATGGCCGCACATACTACCTTAAAGATTCGTTAGTAGTCATCTACCCGAAGCTGGATGAGTATCGAGATGCTTCAACAAGAAATGCTGAAAGGCAACACCGAGACCCTGCTCCTCGCCCTTCTGGAAGAAGAGGCCATGTACGGCTATCAGATCATGAAGGAAATGGTCCAGAGAAGCAGCGGCTACTTCGCGTTTAAAGAGGGCACCCTCTACCCAGCCCTCCACCGACTCGAAAAGGCTAAGTTGATCGAGGGACGATGGGAAGATACTCCGAATAACGTGCGGCGGCGCTACTACCTGATCACCGCTAAGGGTCAACAGGCCTTGGCCGACCGATTGACGGAATGGCAGCGCTTCAGTAAAGCCATGAACCGAATCATGCTGCCGGGCACGCAGCCTGAAGCGCATTAAAGCGCATTAAAGCGCAGTAGAGCGGAGTAGGTAGACGCCATGCCATTCGAGGTCCCCAACTATCTATACTCGTTAGCGCGTAAGCTCCATCTCGATCCCGCAGAAAAGGACGAGATCATCCAGGAGTTGGAAGCCCACCTTGAGGATAAAACCGCCGAGTTAGAGGCGGATGGGGTGGACCACGACACTGCGATGAGCCGTGCCGTCGAGGAGATGGGCGCTTCCAATGCGGTCGCCCGGGGAATGTACGAGGTTCATAGCCCCGGTGTGTGGCGAGACGTGCTCCTGGCGACGATTCCCCACTTCTTGCTGGCTTCGCTCTTTGCTCTCCACCTATGGAGTCAATACTTCTTGGTTAGCTTGTTGCTGATCGCGATCGCATTTGTGACCTGGCGCAACTGGCGGGCCGGGACTCCCAGCAAATGGTCGTACTCTTGGATGGGCTATTCGCTGGCGGCGCCTGCCCTTTCGTGGCTATTGTCTTTGATAACGCTGGGCTACGGCGCCTGGACCCTGGTAACAACCGGACAGTTGCCCTTCAACGTTGTGTTCTTCGCCCTGCTGATTGGATACGTGCCTTTCTCCATGTGGATCATGGCCAACGTCATCTTAAAGATGATGAAAAGAGATTGGCTATTGGCTTCGCTGACTGCGCTGCCATTCCCCTTCCTCACCTCATGGGTCTTGTTCCTGAACTGGCAGGGAGGACTCTGGGGCGACCACTCTGAACGGATGCAGGACTCCGACACTGCCAGGGCGCTGATCTTCCTGGCCATGGCCGTGACCACTGCTGTCTTCTTGAAGGTTGGCTCCCGGTTGCTTCGCATCGGCCTGCTTACCGTTTCGACTGCCGTTCTCGTGATAATCACCGCGGCATCGTTGCCGGTGAGCTTGGGCGCATTGGCCGTGGTCTTAATGATTATCGCTTCCCTGGCTTTTCTGCTCAGTCCGGCCATGGTGGAGTCCAAGATTGAACGGCGTCGCTTGCAAGCCGAGGGAGTCGGCGAATTGCCAGACGGCTGGCCTTTGGATAAAGAGTAGAGAACAGGAAAGTACTGATTGGACGACCAACTAAGTAAAGACGTGAACTCGCTGCGCCAGGTTCTGGACAATGACCTGTTCATCGCCCAGCCGCGCATGCCGAAACAACCGCTGCTGGTCGCGATGTGCGGCCTCCCCGGCACGGGCAAGTCCCACTTCGCGGCCAAGTTGACCGAGCAGGTCCCATTTTTGATCTTGGAGACAGACCGGCTTCGCAAGGTGTTGGTTGAACATCCGAAGTACACCACCAACGAGCACCGCCGGGTTTTCAGTTCCTGCTATCAACTGATTGAGGAATACCTCCTCCACGGATATAGCGTCCTATTCGATGCAACCAATCTCAACGAAGAATTCCGGACCTATCTCTACAATATCTCAGCGTCCACCGGCGCACCCCTGGCTTTGGTGCATGTTACCGCTCCCCAAGATACGGTCCGCCGCCGCTTGAAGCAGCGCAAAGCGGAAAAACATGCCAATACCTACTCCGATGCCGGTTGGTTGATATATACCCGCCTGGCCCCGGTGGAAGAACCGGTGCGGCGGGACCACTACGCGGTGGACACTTCAAAGAGCATTGCTCCGGTGCTGGAGCAGGTGATTGACTGGGCCCGATCCGGCGGCCAATCCGGCGAAAAACCAGAAGCAGGTGCATAGCTTTCATGGCAGCGACTCAAACAGCCAAGCCAAAACCCAAAACCACCAAGGCAAAAAACTCAGCCAAGACTCCCGCCAAGACTCCAAAGAATAGTCGACTCGAGATCAAGGTAGAGTCTGCGGATATAACCGGCATCGACACTCCGGCCTTGGTGGTCAACTTGTTTCGCGGCGTAAAGAAACCCGGTGGCGCAACCGGAGCGGTGGACGAAGCTCTGGACGGCGCAATCACCCAGTTGATCGAAGACGGAGAGATCAAGGGCGCGACCGGGGAGACCACGTTGATCCACACATTCGGCAGGATCAAGCCCAAAAGGGTGCTGGTGCTCGGCCTTGGTCCCAAGGACAAGTTTGATGCCCAGGTGGTGCGCCGGGTATCGGCTGAAGTCGTCCGCTTCCTGCGCCGCAAGGGAATCTCCCGGGCCGTCACCATCGCCCACGGAGCGGGTATCGGCGGCTTGGACCCACAGCAATCCGGCCAGGCCATCGCAGAGGGAACCCACCTGGGTCTTTATAGGTTTGGCGCCTACCAGTCCAACTACAGCGAATCCACTACGGAATTCGAGAAGTTGACCGTTGTGGAGTTGGACAAGACCAGAGCCAAGTCCATCGAAGCTGGGGTAAAGCTGGGTTCCACCGTGGCCCAGGCGTGCATAGTCGCCCGCGACATGGTGAACGAACCAGCCAACCACATGACTCCGTCGCGCATGGCTGACGCGGCGCTGAAAGTTGCCAAAGACCAGGGTCTCAAGATACAGGTGCTGGACAACCCGGAGATGAAGAAGATGGGCATGGGTGCGTTCATGGGTGTTGCCCAAGGCACCGACGAACCGGCCAAGCTCATCGTCATCAGATACGACGGGGACCCCGCCAACCCGGAGAACAACCTGGGTCTCATCGGCAAAGGAATCACCTTCGACACCGGTGGAATATCCCTCAAGCCTCCCGGCGGTATGGAGGCCATGAAGGGTGACATGGCCGGGGGCGCGTCGGTCATCGCCGCGATGCAGATCATCGGACAGACCAAACCAAAGATCAACGTTCTCGCCGTGATAGCCGCCACCGAAAACATGCCAGGACCATCCGCCCAGCGCCCTGGAGACGTGGTCCGCGCCATGAATGGCAAGACCATAGAAGTCATCAACACCGACGCCGAAGGCCGGTTGGTGCTGGCCGACGCGCTCTGCTACGCCAGAGAGCAGGGCATCACCAAACTGGTGGATGTGGCGACACTGACCGGGGCCATGGTTACTACGCTGGGGAAAGCCTGCACCGGGGTTATGGGCAACGACGATACCTTGATTCAGCAGACCATTGACGCCGGAAAAAAGACCGGCGAGAAATTCTGGCAACTGCCGATGTTCGATGAATACAAAGACCTGATCAAGAGCGACGTAGCCGACATGAAGAACAGCGGCGGGCGGCAGGCAGGCTCGATCAGCGCCGCACTTCTGCTGGCCGAGTTCGTCGATGGCGCAGCCTGGGTTCACCTAGACATTGCCGGCACCTCAACCTCAGACAAAGTCTCTGGCTACCTGGTCAGAGGCGCCACCGGGGTCCCCGTTCGCACCCTGGCCCAGCTGGCCATGGACCTAGCTGAGGCAGCTTCGCCCAAGAAATCCGGAAGCAGAGCCAAAGCTAAGTAGTCTAGACGCGGCGCGTCCGGTTCTTATGATTCTATCGCGCAAGCAGTGGTGTATAATTTTCGGTAATTACGACATCACACGCAAATATTGTGACGGAGGATGACAATCATGCCTAGAATCGAATCTTTGGGACACGTCGGAATCTATGCCGAAGACCTGATGAAACAGCGGGACTTCTACACACGAGTCCTAGGCCTCACGATCTCGGATGAGGAGTTGGAACAGCGGGGAATGACCTTCCTCAGCGCCGACCCCGAGCGCGAGCACCACGAGTTCGTGCTGATGAAGGGTCGCGTCACCAACGCCGGCGATAAGGTTATTCAACAGATATCCTTCATCGTTCCTTCTCTGGACGACCTCAAGGAATTCCACGCCCGTCTCTTGGAAGAAGGAATCGAGATCGACCGGATCGTCAGCCACGGAATCGCCTTCGGTATGTACTTCTTCGATCCAGAGGGCAACCGCATCGAACTGTACGTGAGGACCCCTTACAAAGTCCCTCAGCCTCTGGGAGATGTCATTGACCTCTCCATGTCCAACGAAGAGCTTGAAGAGATTGCCAAGGCGCGGATCCCCGCCGCCAATTAGCGCCAATCTGACGCATCAGTGTCCCGGTATCAGGCCGAAAGACGGGCTGCCGCGTGGAAGAAGGTCGGCCCGGCTTTCGGCCTTCGCGTTTAGAGATTATATGAATAGCCACTTGTCATATCATCCCGACCAAGCTCGCATAGTGCCGCCCCGATGAGCAGCTCCGAGGCCCGGCCCTTCTCGGAACTTCCCCGCAGTTACCACGTCTTCAAGTGGCGAATCCTGCTGGCTTTTGCCGGCTTCTATCTGTTCCTCTATCTGGGCCGTTTCAACTTCTGGCCCGTGGCCCCTCTGGTCAAAGAAGACCTGGCGCTGAGCAATTTTGAGATCGGTTTGATCAACGCCCTGCTTCTGTGGGGATTTGGCCTTGGGGATCTGGTTCACGGCCGGTTGGGCGAGGCTTATGGCTTGCGCTTATGGGTGATGATTGGCGCGATCCTCACCACCGTATTCAACGTGATTACCAGTTTTGCCACCTCGGCGGTGACGATGGCCATCCCTTGGGGCATTGCCGGCTTTGTGAATGCCGCTTGTTGGGCGCCGGGGATCAGTATGGTTTCCCAGTGGTGGCCCCGCAGAAACAGGGGTCTGGCCATGGGTATCGTTGGCACCGCTGCCGGGGGCGCGATGGTGATGATGTGGTGGATCTCCGGCTATGTGGGCGCAGAGTGGGGGTGGCGGGCATCCTTTAGGTATCCCCCGCTGATCATCGCTGTGCTCGGCATCGCGTTCTATTTCATCGCCCGCGACCGTCCCTCCGAAGTAAACCTGCCGGAGTACGTGGAGGACGACGAAGTCTCTGCCGCCCCGGAATCAGTGGACCCCGAGCGGCTGAAGGGGCTGGGGCCTTACAAGATACTGTTGTCCAATCCCCGGTTCTTGCTGGCCAGCCATGTGAAGGGCCTGGAGAATGTGGTCCGCTATGGGCTCACCACCTGGGTGCCCATCTATTACTTCGAAGAAGGCGGGCTGTCCATCGAGTCAACCGTTCTGCTCACCATCCTGTTGCCAGTGGGATACCTAATAGCCCCACCTGTGGCTGGGATATTCTCGGATCGTTTTCTGGGTAGCCGCCGCCGCCCGATGGTCATATTCTCCTGTGCGGTGAGCTCCGTAGTGCTGGTGGGAATCGCCCTGGCGCCGCCCGTTAACGTGACGCTAGGCGCCGTGTTGTTGCTGATCGGCGGACTGTCCATGGGCATGTCTCCCATGTCCACCGTGGCCGTGGACATCGCTGGAAGACATATGTCCGGCACGGCTTCGGGGCTGCTGGACGCCCACGGTTACGCATATGCCGGGGCCCAGGCGCTCATCTTTGCCGCAGTGCTAGACATGGCCGGAAGCCCCTGGCCCATTGTGTTCGTTGCTATGGCGGTCACCAGGGTGGTCTCGGGAATCATGATATCCGCCGTCAAGGTATAGGAATAGGTATAGGGCGGTTTCCTGGCTGCCAGACGCTTCCTCCTGACATCCTCTAATCTTGGTTGACATTCCATACCTTGATGCTAGAATTAGTATTCGCAACTGATTGCAATAACATGTAATCGCACGATTATTTTTCCCTCGTGATTTCCTAGTGAGTCCCAAGCGACAGGCAGCGATGCTAAGCCACGACAAAGCTATCGAGACCCTTCGTCTCAAGGGCCACCGGTTGACCCCCCAACGGTTGATCGTGCTGTCCATCATTGGTGGCGCTTCAGGCGGCGGCCACATGGGCGTGGACGAGGTCTACCAGGCGGCCAAGAAGGCCTACCCTTACATGGACATCGCCACCGTCTACCGCACCCTCCATCTGTTCAAGGGATTGGGCGTTGTGACTGAGGTCGCCATCGGTGACCGGCTGCACTTTGAGTTGACCGACCCGGATGGGCACCATCACCACATGGTTTGCCGGGCCTGCAATGGCGCATTCAATCTCAGCCCCCACTACCTGGCGGAGTTTCGAGAGACCCTGAACAAGGACTTCGGCTTTGAGCCAGACCTGGAGCATTTTGCGGTCAGTGGCGTATGTGCCCAATGCCAAGAATCCGATAAAGCAGCCAACAAAAAAGAGATTCAAAACTAGATGCAGCGTATCTTTCTGCGCCCCGGATTTTGGGCGCTACTGTTTGCGGCATTGGCCGTCAGCGCCTGCGGAGGCGGGACCGCCGACCGGTCTCAAGATGAAGTTCAAGGAGATAAACGCCTAAGGGTGGTGAGCACGGTTTCGCCAATCACCAATATTGTCGAGAACATCGGGGGCTTGCGGATCCAGCTGCAGGGTGTGGTTCCCGAAGGCGTGAATTCTCACACCTTTGAGCCGACACCGTCCATGGCCAAACTCATGGCCCAAGCCGACTTGATCATATTTAATGGATTATTCCTGGAGGAGCCGACCCTGGCTTTGGCCGAAGCCAACAAGCGGTCGGATGCTGTGATCTTGTCCCTGGGTGAGCAGGCGGTCTCCAAGGAAGAATGGCAGTTTGACTTCACCTTTCCGGAATCCGCCGGGAACCCCAACCCCCACCTCTGGCCAGACCCGAACCTGGGGCTGAGGTACGCCGAGTTGGTCCACGATAGATTGGCCGCGATGGATCCGGACAACGCCGAATATTACGGAGAAAATCTGGATCGGTTTAGAGCCAAGGTGACCCAGATGGACGAGGCGATCAGGATCGCGGTGGCAACTGTTCCAGTGGAGAACCGAAAGTTGCTGACCTACCATGACTCGTGGGCCTACTTCGCCAAGCAGTACGGCTTTGAGGTCATTGGCGCGGTTCAGCCCTCCAATTTTTCCCAGCCGTCCGTTCGGGAAGTGGCCCGCCTGATTGACCAAGTGAGATCCCTGGGACTTCCGGCCGTGTTCGGGTCAGAGGTATTTCCCAGCGACGTGCTGGAGGCGATCGCGAGCGAGTCCAACGCGCGGTTCGTCGACGATCTGGCAGATGACGATCTACCGGGAAAGCCGGGCGACGCCGAGCACTCATATCTGGGACTGATGCAGCAGAATTTGACAGTGATGATCCCAGCCCTGGGAGGAGACGCCAGCGCGGTCGCCGGGTTGGACGTTAGCAACTTGCCTGGTGGCGCTGTCTACCCGCAATAGAGAGGCACGGAGATTTACGCCATCACCTATAGGCGACCATAGGCATCAAAAGAGAATCATCCAAACGGCCGGCCCCGCGAGTTCGCCAGCCCCGCTAGGTCAATAAACAAAGGAACAAGTAAAGATAAACCATGCTACATCCCCTCCCACATCAAAGAGGGCCCGGAGAGCCCATAGTGGAACTCAGGAACGTCACCAGCGGTTACGAGAAACAGAAGGTTCTGTTCGACGTCAGCCTGCGCATCATGCCGGGCGACTTCGTGGGACTGCTCGGCCCCAGTGGATCGGGAAAGACCACACTCTTGCGCTCCATCTTGGGGGCGGTGGACATCTATGAGGGCGAGGTTCTGGTAAATGGGGTCGCCACCTCCCGCAAACGACCCAGGGTTGGCTACGTTCCCCAGTTGGAGACCATCGACTGGAACTTCCCCGTCACCGTCCAAGAAGTGGTGATGATGGGACGCACCATGGAGAACAAGCTCTTTCCGTGGTACCGCAAAGAGGACAAGGAACTGGCCGCAGAAATGATG
Organism: Chloroflexota bacterium; assembly: GCA_027624135.1. Classification (GTDB taxonomy): domain Bacteria; phylum Chloroflexota; class Dehalococcoidia; order Lucifugimonadales; family UBA3495; genus UBA9611. Next base: position 18,029 of record JAQBXL010000005.1, on the reverse strand, counting down.
GGCCGGTTGGGCATCCTAGGCCTGGCAGAACGGCACATACGAGAGTTGTCGGGCGGTCAGCAGCAACGCGTGTTTCTGGCCCGGGCTTTGGTCAGCAGTCCGGAACTTTTGTTGTTGGATGAGCCGACATCGGGAGTGGACATCAAAACCAGGGACGATGTGATGCACCTGCTCCATGACCTTAATCATGACGGCGTCACGATCATCATAACCACCCACGAGATCAACGCCGTGGCCGTGCACCTCCCCTGGGTCGTGTGTCTGGCGGGACGGGTGCTGGCTGAGGGACCGCCGTCCGAAGTGATAACCACCGAGGTCTTGAGATTGACCTACGGCGCCGAGATGCCCGTGATCCACTACAACGGCATGACCATCGTGGCGGAAAGCCCACACTCATACGCAGGCAACGGCAACGGAAAAAAGGCGATGCCGCCGGTCCATGTCCACCAGCCGGGCGGAGACCCGTCAGAAGAAGCCAGCCACGTTCTAGAGTCCGGCGGCGTCACGCTGGAAGAAACGGGCCACGTTCACAATCAAGGAGGAGATTCAGAACAAGAGGCCAGCCATGTTTGAGCCTTTTGAATATCAGTTCTTCGTGCGGGGTCTGATTGCGGCAACCTTGGTCGGCGGACTCTGCGGCATGATTGGCGTGTACATCGTGCTCAAACGGATGGCCTACATCGGACATGGCCTGTCCCACGCGGTGCTCGGTGGGGCAGTGGTCAGCTTTGTCCTGTCCATAAATTTCCTGGTGGGCGCGACCGTCTGGGGATTCCTCTGCGCTCAATTGATAACGCTCACATCCAAGAAAAAGAAGATAGCAGCCGACGCGGCGATTGGCGTGATCACCACCGCCAGCTTCGCTATAGGCATCGTGCTCATCAGCCGGTACAAGTCATTCACGCGGGACTTTGAGGCAGCCCTGTTTGGCAACATCCTGGGGGTCAGCGTGGGCGACCTGGTGGCCATAGTGGTCGTCACCTTGGCGGCTGTGGCCGTGCTGTTCGTGGCGTACAAGTATTTCTTGTTCGCCACCTTTGACGGCGAGGTGGCCGAGTTCTACGGGGTGCCAACCGGCTGGGTGGAGACATTGTTTTCTCTGGTGTTGGCCGCAACCATCGTGGTTTCCATGCAGGTCTTGGGAGTGCTGCTTATTGCCGGGGCAACGGTCATACCGCCCGTTTCTGCGCGAATGCTCAGCGACCGCTTCCGGACGGTGCTGCTGCTCTCAACCGGTTTGGGCGCGGCCTGCGGCTTGGTTGGCATCTATGTGAGTTATTTCATCGATGTTTCGTCGGGGGCTGCCGTGGTTCTGGTGGAGGCCGGGGTGTTCGCCTTGGTCATGTCCTACACCAATCTCAGGCCGCGTCGAATGCCCAACCCGCTTCAGAACGTCCGCCCGGCCACCGTGGGCCAGCCCAGTCCGGGTGAGACGGATTAACGGATATAAGGATCAAATGATATGCCAATAAGTGGTGGTGAAGGGAGTCTGTGATGTCAATCGAATCTGTAGCCATACTTAGCCCCGGCGACATGGGGCATGCCATCGGTCAACTCCTCAGGGAGCACGAACTTCGGGTCCTCACCTGCCTGACAGGCCGCAGCAACCGGACGAAAGAACTTTCCGAACAGGCCGGAATCATCGATGTGCCAAATCTCAATGACCTGGTCGAGCAGACTGACATCTTGATGTCGGTAACGGTGTCAGAGGCGGTGCCCGGACTGTGCCGGGAGATTGCCGATGCCGTGAAGGCCACCGGCACGGACCTGCTGTTCGCCGAGTGCAACGCCATCTCTCCAACGTTGAGCAAGCAGATGGAGGGTGTCTTGAATCAATCAGGCGCCCGTTACGTCGATGCTTCGATCATCGGTGGACCGCCCCGCAACGGTTCCAGTCCTCGGCTCTACGCGTCGGGCGACAATGTGGCCGAACTGGAACAATTACGCAATTTCGGTCTGGACGTTCGAAATCTGGGCCCCCAAACGGGCCGGGCGTCGGGCATCAAGATGTGCTATGCCGCCATGACCAAAGGTACTACTGCCCTGCAAGCTGAACTGCTCATTGCGGCAGAGAAGTTGGGTCTCACCCAAGAGCTGATGGCCGAATTCGCCGGCAGCCAGCCAGCGGTGGTCCAGCGCATGGAAGGCTGGATACCCGGGATGCCGGCCAAGTCTCGCCGCTGGATCAGCGAGATGGAGCAGATTGAGGCGACATTCCGCGATCTGGGACTGACCCCCAACATCTTTAAGGGCGTGGCCGACATGTACCGTATGATCGGCGCGACACCGCTGGGCGACGAGAACCCGGAGAGCCGGGATAAAAGCAGAGACCTGGCTGAGACCATCCGACTCATCGCAGAAAGCACCAAGGACTGACCCGGCTCCCCGTAACTGGCAGATAAAAATGAGTCCCGGAGACAATCAACATCTCCGGGACTCATTTTAATTCCGCCTGGCCGAAGGGGCCTAGGCTTCGGTTTGTTCTGTTTCGCTGCCCTTCACCGTGACGGTGATGTGGGCCATGGAGGTGGCGTCGGGTGCGCCGTGCCAATGGTTCTCGCCGGCGGGGATGACTACAACGTCGCCCTCGGTCACGGTCAGTGACTCGTTGTCGTTGGCGACGGTGCCGGTGCCCTCGGTGATGATCAGGATCTGGTCGCCGGAATGCTTGTGGAACTTGTTCCTAGAACCCGCGTCGAAGGCGACGATGGCGAAGTTGAAATTGTTGCTGTCATCGGGGTTCAATATGGACTGACGCCAGACCTGGGTGCCGGTCATCAGACCGCCGGTCATTGGCGCCTTGGTCTTCTCCACGCTGCTCATAGTAACTTTCTTCATAGTGTTCTCCTGCTGCTGGTCCACTCATCGTGGACGATTTTACCGCACGTAATAATACAATTCGCTTGGGGGTAAGTCCACTGATTTGTGTCTCGTTCGCTCATCCCGATCTCCGCATCTCATCCAGGGTTTCGGAGATGGTCCTGGCCAGGTCGCTGGGGCGGGTAGCAAACTCCGGGGTTGGATACCATTCGTAGTCGAAACTCCGGAGGACTGTGCCTTCGATGCTGCACCTCAGATTGGACACGATCACCGTGAATCCCAATCGCTGGGTCGCGCGTTCGGCCAGCATCTCCAGCACCACCTCCGGGCAGTCGAAGACCACCAGGAACCCGCCTTCTTTCTTGCCATCGGTGACCCGGCTCCGGAACACTTGGCCGAGCCGCTCGGTCTCCACGATGGTGTATTCCTGCTCCGGAACGTCATGGTCCGGCCAGCCGATGCTGATGGGGCCGCCTTTCTCCCAGTGATGCATGTCCGTTAGCCTAAGGCCGCTCTCTGTGTGTTGGTGGCAATCCTTCGCCCGCCCTTGAAGACCGCAGCCACGTCTCTTAGGTGTTCAAGATCTTGGCTGGGATCGCCGTTCACCACCAACAGGTCGGCCTCTTTGCCCGGCTCCACGGTCCCGATCGAGTCCATGATGCCCAGGGCCGCCGCGGGGCTGCGGGTGCCCGCGTATATGGCTTCAAGGCGGGACAGACCGGCGGCGTGGAGAGACATAATCTCTCCCTGGAAATCGCCGAAGGGATAGTAACTCCAGCCACAATCGGAGCCGCCAACCAGCTTCACCCCGGCCTTGACCAGGGCGCTGAACTGGGCCAGTGAGTTCCCGCCAGACACCGTGGACCGCTCGAGTCGGTCCTCTTCATCCGGCGTCAAAAGACGTTCATCCTTGATCTTGATCAGGCGGTCCCGGTTGGCTTGGCCGAGGCCCATGGTTGGGTTCAGCCAAATCTCTGAGGCGGCGAGCCGCTCGGCAGTCCTCTGGTCGAACCGGTAACTGCCGTCACTGTCATAGAAGGAGCAATGTAAGATGGCGTCCACCCCGGCGTCCAAGGCGGAGTTGATCGCTTCGGTGCAGCGGCAGTGGGCCAGGACCGGGCGGTCCCGGTTGTGTGCCTCCTCGACGATGGTGGTCAACTCTGCGACCGAATAGGCCGCCCGGTAGGGGTCGCTGGTCGAGGTGCTGCCACCTGACGCGGCGATCTTGATGAAGTCGGCCCCTTGTTTGATCAGGCTACGGACCATGGTGCGGACTGCCTCTACGCCGTCGGCTTCACCGCCCATATACCAGAGGTGGCCGCCGGTCACCGTCAGAGGCGGCCCTGAGACCAAGACCCGAGGGCCTTCCACGATCCCCTCCGCCAGCCCTTCTTTCAGGGCGAAGCCGTTGCGGTTCCATGAGCCGCAATCGCACATGGTGGTAACGCCTGACGCCACGGCCGCTGCGGTATTGCGCGCCGACCGAAGCAGCCGTATCTCGTCGTTGTCATCCTCGTTGACCTGTTCGCCAGTCCGGCCGTCGCCCGGCATGTTGGTGTGGGTGTGGATATCGAACATCCCGGCAAGCAAAGTGCCATCGGGAAACTCGATCGTCTCCCGCCCAGCGCCGCCGCTGTCCAGGCTATCGGTTTCTGATGCTGGGCCAACCCATCTAATGGCGCTGCCCTGGATGGCCACAGCCATGCCTTCTTGGGCTTTGTCATTGACGCCGTCAATCAGCTTGCCGGGCAAGATAACTCTGAGGGTGTTGTCAGCCTGGGGCAACGTGCGCCTCCCGATTCCGCTAAAACGATTGACCGGCCACTGATCCGAGCCGATTAAGGGTAGGCCGGGCCGGGTAAATTATAGCCTACCGGCGTTCGCGTAACATAAGGAAGGTCAGGGGGATTGCCGACGCTGCGATGAGCAACAACGCGGGCAGCGCCGCCCGGGCGAAGAATGCCTCGGACGCGGCTGACCAGATGGAAGTGGCCAGGGTGTTGAAACCGATGGGACTCAGTATCAGTGTGGCGGGCAGCTCTTTCATGACCAATAGGAATACCAAGGCCCAACCGGCGAATATTCCCGGCCGGGCGACCGGCAGCGTCACTGAAGCGAAGGCGCGCAGGGGACTGTTTCCGAGACTCCGGGCCGCTTCCTCGATTCGAGGGCTGATCTGCAAGAACGAGGTACGCACCGCCCCTAGAGCTGGCGAGATGAAAAGCACCACATAGGCCAACAGCAATAACCCGGTGGTCTGATACAGAGGTGGCGCGTATCTGGCTCCGAAGAATACCAACGCCAAGGCTATGGCAATACCCGGCAGAGCGAACCCCACGTAGCTAAGCCGCTCTAGCGGCCCACTCAGAACGCCGGGATATCGCACCGACAGGGCCGCCACCGGCAGGGCCGCGATCACTGCCGCCGCAGCGGCCAATGCCGCGATATAGACCGAGTTCCCTACCGCTTCCCAGACCAGGTTAAAAGGCTCACCCGCAGAGATGCCTCTGGCAACCCAGTAGCCCAGTATCGACATGGGAGCGGCTAGGGAAACGGCCACGATCGCAGCGCAGAACGCCAGCGCCGGCCAACGCCACCGGCCAAGTCGGACCCTGGCCGGCGGTCGGGAGACACTGGAAGAACTGCTGTAGTAACGGGCACGGCCCCGGCTGAACACTTCTAATCCGACGATGGCCAAGGCGAGCACCACCAAGGAGAGGGAAAGGCCAGCACCCAGAGTCCGGTCCAGGGCTGATTCATACTGCACGAATATGGCCCAGGTAAAAGTCTCGTAACGCAGCAGTGACACTGCCCCGAAGTCGGATAGGGTGTACAGGGCCACCAAAAGTCCTCCGGCGGCGATTCCCGGTCTCAGCAACGGCAGGGTCACGAAGAAAAAAGTGGTCCAACTGCCATGCCCCAGACCACGGGATGATTCTTCCATCGCGGGGTCAATGCGGAGCAGCGCCGCCCGGACCGTCAAGAAAACATAGGGGAAACTAAGGAAAGTGAGGGTCAACATCGCGCCGGCGAACCCATGGATATCGGGCAATCGGTCGATACCGAAAGGTCCGTCCAGTGATTGCTGGAGCATTCCCCTTGGGCCGAGGGCGGCGATCACGATAAACCCGGCCACGTAACTTGGTATTACCAACGGTAGGGCGGACAGCACGATCCAGGCGCGGCGGAAGGGTAGGTCGGTGCGGGTGGTCAGCCAGGCCAGGGGAAGCGCCAGAACTATCGAACCAGCCGTTACGGTGATCACCAATAGGATGGTCCGGCCCAATATCGCCGCCACCTTTTGCCGGAAGAGCAGGTCCCAGACGTCGCCTCCGGCGTCGAAGGTCCGGACTATCAGGTAGACCAACGGCAACAGGAGTGCGGCCCCCACGAATACCGCCGGGACCCAGATCACCGCCGGAGGGGTGGTTCGGCCTCCGGCCAATAACCGAAGTCCTGCCGCCTTTAGCGACGATAAGCTCAAGGGATGACGCCCGCCTCCCGGAGCAGCTTCTGGGTGCCCTCCAGGTCGGCCAGATCAGCGGAGGAGAGGTCTGGGTTGTTGAGATCGGACAATGGAGTGACGCCTGCTGCCACGGGTATGCCGGCGGCCAGAGGGTACTCAAAGGTCTCGTCCACGAAGTATTGCTGGGCTTCCTCCGACAGTAAGAAGTCCACGAAACGCTTGGCGTTTTCTGTGTTGTCCGATTCTGACAAGATGCCTACGCCGGAGACCATCACGATGGCGCCAGGTCCTCCAGCGGATGGATGGTAGTTGCGTGCGCCGAACGAATCGCCCTCTTCGGCCAGGAAACGGTGCAGATAGTAATGGTTCACCAACCCAACGTTGATCTCACCCACCGCCGCCGCCGAGACGATGGAGGTGTTATTAGGGTAGACCTTGGGGTCGTTGGCCTGAATGTCTTTCAGCCATTGGAGGGTCTCGGTCTCGCCCCACACGGCGCGCATGGCGGTGACCATCGTCTGGAATGAAGAGTTGGTGGGCGCCCAGCCGATAAGGCCCCGCCACTTGGGGTCGGTAAAACCGGTCAGGTCTTCGGGCAGATCCTCCGGGGTTAATCGCTCAGTGTTGTAAACCACCGTCCGAGCCCGGCCTGAGACGCCGACCCACACGCCGGTAGGGGAGACGGCCCATTGCGGCACCATCTTCAGGGTGCTCTCCGGCAGAGGCGCAAATAGATCCGCCACGGCGCTGAGTCCGCCGGGGTCTTGGGCGAAGAAAACATCGGCGGGGGTATTGTCACCCTCTTCCAATAAGGTAGCGGCGAGCTGCGGGGTTCCGGCATATTTGACCGAGACGTCGATACCCGTGGCATCCTCGAACTGTTGCATCAGTGGGCCGACCAGGGTTTCGCTGCGGCCCGAGTACACGGTTAGCGACCTGCTGTCACCGTCGGAACCTCCGCAAGCGGATAGGAGCATTGCGATCAATAAAGACGCTACCAACCCCCAGATGGCGAATCGTTTTGGACTGATTGTGGGCATGTTGGTTCCCTACCTATTATTTCGTTGGTTTACCATAATATTTGTTTGGACATTTAATTATTTGATGTGCATATTCATAATTAAATGATGTATGCACGATAAACTGCTGTCGTGCCTACGTCAACAGACATCTAGTGTCGATGTAATTGCCGATGAATGACGCCTGGAAATGCGAGGAAATATCCCAGTGATCTTAGGTCGCTTTTGCTGGATCGTTATATGGACTTTGGAGACACAATTTGGCGGTTTTTGGCCTATGATTAAGTATGGCAACGGCAGATAAATCGCCCCGCGAAGGTTCTTAGATATACATTGACATATAGAATCGCAACGTCTACACTTATTTGAACTCCAAGGGGTGGCTTTTCCGGGTTGTTTGGACGTGTGTTGTTTGGATGTGTAATTGAGATGGAAAAGCCTCGATGAAATGGCACAACAGCTATCGAATCTGAACCAAACTGAGAACGGGCGGCTCGCCGCTCCAGCATTGGAGTGCGTTGGCCTGGCCAAGCATTTTGGCGGCGTGGCAGCGGTGGAGGGGCTGAACCTGACCGTTCCCGAAGGCCAGGTTTTAGCGCTTTTAGGCCCCAGCGGCTGCGGAAAAACCACTGCTCTCAGACTTATAGCGGGATTTGAAGAACCCGACCAGGGTGTTATCGCCATAGCTGGTCGAACCGTCAGCGGGGCTGGCGTAAGCGCTCCTCCGGAGCGCCGGCGTGTCGGCATGGTCTTCCAAGAAGGCGCGCTATTCCCCCACCTCTCCGTCGAGCAGAATATCGCGTACGGTTTGTCCAAGGACCAGAAGAACGGCACCGGAAGGGAAACCCGTGTTGGTGAGATTCTCGAACTGATCGGGCTCAGAGACCAGCGAAACCGAATGCCCCATGAACTGTCCGGCGGACAACAGCAGAGAGTCGCATTGGGCCGGGCGCTTGCTCCCCAACCGGAAATATTGCTCTTGGACGAGCCTTTTTCAAACCTTGATCCCAAACTGAGGGAACAGGTCCGGCGCGACGTCCTCGCCATCATCAAAGCCAGCCACTCCACCGCCATCTTCGTCACCCACGACCAGGAAGAAGCTCTATTCGTCGGGGACGTGGTCGCCGTTATGAACGGTGGACAGGTTGAGCAGACCGGCTCCCCGGAGGAGATATTCCACCACCCCGCCACCAAGTTTGTGGCCCAGTTTATCGGGATGGTCGACTTTCTTCCCGCCCGCCACGACGATGGGAAACTGCATACAGAGATCGGTTCCGTCGAATGGCCAGAGTTGAAGCTAGAAGAACTGAATACCGTAGGGGTTAATAGCCGCAGTCAACTGGAAGTGATGGTCCGGCCGGACTGTTTAGACTGCCTGCCCGCATCGGACGGCCTGGGCGTGGTGGTGGAAAGGGAGTTCCGAGGAGCCTTCTATCTGTACCGGGTCAAATTGCTATCGGGTGCGACGGTCCGGTGTCTGCTCTCCCACACTGCCGAATATCCTCTGGGGGCCAGCGTCTCAGTCAGTCTACGGGAGGGACACCATCTGCGGCCCTTCGTTGGCGACCATCTGGTGGCTGTGCCTCACACTGGAAACGCCCCAGGTCATCGATCCGGGTAGCAGCAAAGGATCGGAGGGCCAAAATTACCTGGCCGGTTCGGCCCGCACCTGGCGCTTGTCATAGACGATTCACCGTGGCTGATCCGACAGTCCGGTAAGGATTTTAAGAACTCCCATGGCCCCACCAAGAAAGCAGAACGGAACCGGCCACGCTCACGCAGGCGAAGCCGACCAACGGCTGTCTCCAGGCACGGAGAACTATCTACTGTGCCTCTATAAGCTCTGGGAGGACGATGAAACTCCCACAATCACCCAGCTTACCGACACCCTGCGCCAACTGCCCGAGACCGAAGGATTGGGCACGTCCGTCCCATCCGTGGCTGGCATGATACGCCGGATGCAGCGGCAAAGCCTCGTGGATGTTGGCCCCGACAAGCGGATCCGCCTGACCAAACAGGGGCTGGAAGGAGGCGAGGACATCGCCCGCCGGCACCGTCTGGCCGAGTGGTTGGTGGTCGAGTTGTTGGGGATGGGCCTGCACCAGGCGCATAACGAGGCTCACCGCCTGGAGCACGGCATGTCCCAGGATTTTCAAGAAAAGCTGATCGAGCGGCTAGGCAACCCCAAGCGCTCTCCCTTCGGGCGGCCCATCCCCGGCACCGGCGAGCCCAAGATGCCGGCCAACGCGCTGACTCTCGACGCAGCTGTGCCTGGCGAGACGTATGTGGTGGATCGAGTGCCCGAGGAAGACGCTCAATTGTTGCGGTTCCTCGTTGATTCCATGATCGTGCCGGAGAAGATCGTGACGGTTGCCGAGGCTACTCCCTACTTGGGAGTGATGGAAGTGGCTACCCAGCAGAACCGAGTGTCCATCGGCTACAACGTGGCCCGGCAGATCGTGGTGCGTCCCAACGACGGCGACAGCGGCTCGTCTAGGGAATAGCCGCCCCGGAATTGCCCCCCGGAATTCATTATTCCGGGCCGTTCTCTACTGGCGTTAGCTTCTCTCTAACTTCGGCCCAACCCTCTGCCATGCTTCGTTCCGGGAAAGGCAATTGGATACCGTCCCGGAACACTTTCACCCGGACGAAAACCGGCCCCGCTTGGCGCATGACTTCTTCCAGCCCGATCAAGAGTTCTTCCAGCTTGTCGAACTCGTAGGTCTTGGCGTAGCCTGAGCTCTTGGCCATCTGGACCAGGTCCAGGTTGTCCACCTGTCTGATGGGGATGCCCGAGGTGGAGATGCTGGATACGTCATCGAATACGAAGTGGACGAGGTTCTCTGGACTGGATTCCCCGATGGTCGCCAGGCCGCCGAGGTTGGTCCTCAACGTGGAATCGCAGTCCAAAACCAAGACCTTTCCCTGGGGTTGGGCCAGTGCCAGACCCAGACCCACAGCCGGGGCTCGGTCCATGCAATCGGACAGGTCAACGTCCAGGTCACGGCGTTCCGACACCTGACTCCACTCGCGCAGAGCGGAAGATGTTGATACGACCAATGCGTCTTTGCGGTGGAAATTAACCGCTTTCGTAGCGTCCATCGATGCTATAACTGGTCCGCCAGGCAGTGGCCTCCCGTTAACTGTCACTGGGGTGTATCTCCACAGGTAGATGTGATAACTGGACTGCCCGGCGGTGTGGACCGGTTAGTTGTCACTCGGGTTTTTCTCCGTCGATGGAATCAACTGCCCTCTCGGTGTGGTCGTTCGGTGAGTCGTCGCTGGATCTGGATCGCTTTCGCGCTTTGGGGGATCCTCCGAACCGGTCAAACATACCGCGCCAAACTCCGGTCATAAGGTACATACCAACGATTATCAGCGCCCCGCCAACGATTCCGGTCAATATGTTGGGCCGCTCGAAAGCTTGGAAGAGAAGCCAGAACCCCAACGCCAGAACAGCGTAGGCTCCGACTCTAGGAAATAGCCCTCCTTTAAGCATACGCGTCCCAGTTCCTAATTTAAGTTTGTGGTTTTGGGCTCACTATCAGCGGGCCGGTGCAAAAATAAACCGGGGCAGGTGACTTTGCGCTGCCCCGGCTGCTAATCCATTCTTGTCGTGCGCCTTCGGTCTAGCGCTTTACGCCCAGGGTCTCGGGCTCGGGCTCGGGCTCGGGCGAGGGGACGATATATTATATGAGGCTGCGGGAAATGGCGTCAAATGAACCCAGGCTAGCTGCTGGAAGTGTCGTTTACAACTCTGACCGTTGGCTTGGCCTCGTCCCATGAGATGTCAGCAGAGATTGGGCCACCGACAGGTTCCAGCCTGACTCGCTGCTCTAGGCCCGAAACCAGGAGCGCTGAGCCGGGCATCACTCCGTCAAGACCGACCAATCGCCTACCTGCCGAGCCTGACGTAGCTTGGTCTATAGGCAGGAGCATTGCGGTTCGTCCCGACCCCTTCAGATACCGGAAAGAGGACATTTCAAGATGCAGAAGGGAGCCACAACCGGCTATTAGGTCAGACCCCCCGGTGCGGGCAAATGCTTCTGAGGCGGCGTTGTTCTGGACCATGTGCAACCAGAGGGTGCCCTCGCCCTGTATGTGGAGTTTCACCAGGCTCCGGGCGGTCTCTAGTAGGATGTCCGCCTGGGTTGGAGTTAGCGGGTCTGGAACTGGCGTGCGCGGCTTGGGAGCGGTCAAGTAATTGTAGTAGGCGTTCATCACCTCTTGAACCGCTTCTTCTTCAGATTGGGCATGCAGTCTGGCATAGGCAGCATCCATATAGTTGGTCAACCGGCCCAGCACCCAGTCCAGCATCATGGGATTCTTGATGACGGGGTCGGGCAGTGGAAACTTGCCGACTGGGGTTTCAATGACGACCGCCACATCGCGGGGCAGTACCGGGTATGATTCTGAGACTTGGGCAGCGTCGGCTAGATATACGGGCACCAAGATGGGCGGGTGGTCTTGCTGGACCGACCCTCCCATCGCCAGCAGGTAATTGAGCCGAGCCAGGGTTATCGCCAACGGGTCGCGGTCCATTCCCCGGACTAGTTGCGGCATACCGAATAGGACGTCCAGTGGGTCGGCTCCATGTTCCGTCATGGTCTTGGAGATGGTCCGGATGGCGGCGGTCAAGAAAACTCCGGTTCCGCATGCCGGATCCAAGAGTGATCGACTTGGGTCTTCTGCCAGCCCTAATTCCTCTTGCACGACATACTCCGCCAGCCACCTCGGCGGAGGATGGGCCGCATCCGGGACAATCGAGTAGTAGAGACCGTCCATGATTCCGGGGAGCGTGCCGGAGAAGTCGTAGGGAATCATGGCCTCCGAAAGGCCCCGCATGGTGTCCAAGAAGAGGTCATCCAATCCCGATTCCCAGCGCGGTTCCAAACAAACCCAAGAGAAGAGGTCACCTTCGCCAAAATTCCCGATGCCGCGGCGGCTGAAATAATCGCAGTTAATGATCTCCAGCAGTTCTTCGTCGCCCGATATTGGCCTCGTCGGCGCGATGAAGCGGCGGGCGGTCAGCCGCGCCAACAACGCCAGATAGGTTTGGTGAATAAACAGTTCTTCACCGGCTGACGCCTGGGGTGGGTCTTGGGTGTGGATGCTTTGCCAGGACCTCCGCCACTCTCTGAACCGGGCTGCTACGGGTGGAAAGTGTCCGGCCTGAGCAAATATCTGGCTAAGCCGCTCGGTGGTCTGGGTAAAGATGGGGCTGCCGGGGCCGAAGGCAGTTTCCATTGCGCCGGGTGAGATCGGTCCGGCGGCGGGATTCGGTCCGTCATTGGGGCTGGAACTTGGCAGCCTAGAACTCCGCGCTCTTGGGCGTGCGGGGGAAGGGGACAACATCCCTGATGTTCGATACCCCGGTCACGAACTGTACTGTGCGCTCGAATCCCAGGCCGAACCCTGAATGGGGAACCGTGCCATAGCTGCGTAGGTCCAGGTACCAGGAGTAATCGTCGTGGGAAATTCCCGATTCGGTCATCCGCGCTTCCAGCACGTCGCGGCGTTCTTCGCGCTGGCTGCCGCCGATGATCTCACCGATGCGGGGCACCAACACGTCCATCGCCCCTACGGTCTCCCCATCATCGTTCATCCGCATGTAGAAGGCTTTGATGTCCTTGGGGTAGTCGGTCACAATCACCGGCTTCTGAATCTTTTTTTCCGTAAGGTAGCGCTCGTGTTCCGACTGGAGGTCAGTGCCCCAGGAGACAGGAAACTCGAACTTCTCGCCCGAACTCTCCAGCAACTTCACAGCTTCCGTGTAGGTGATACGCTCAAATCGAGAGTTGGCGATGCCTTCCAGAGTGGCGAGGGTAGTGTCGTTGTGCCACTTGTTGAAGAATTCCATGTCTGTTTGGCAATGCTCTAGCACGTGGCCGCATATGTGCTTCAAAAAGTCTTCAGCCAGTTCGGCCAGGCCATCCAACTGGCAGAAAGCAATCTCCGGCTCAACCATCCAGAACTCAGCCAAATGGCGAGAAGTGTTGGAATTCTCGGCCCTGAACGTGGGGCCAAATGTATAGACATCCGAAAGAGCCATGGCGAAGATCTCGGCCTCCAATTGACCACTCACGGTCAAGAAAGCGGGCTTGCCAAAGAAGTCTTCCTCATCGTTCACTGCATTGCCATTCTTGGGCAGATCGTTCAGGTCCAAGGTCGTAACCCGGAACATGGAACCGGCGCCCTCGGCATCGCTGGCAGTGATAATGGGCGTCTGAATGAATTGGAATCCCCGGTCCTGGAAGAAGGAATGAATGGCGTAGGCCATCGAGTTTCGGATTCGGGCCATGGCGCCAAAGGTGTTGGTGCGGGGCCGCAGATGGGCGATCTCCCGAAGGAATTCTGGGGAGTGGCGTTTTTTCTGCAGGGGATAGGTTTCGGGATCAGAACCTCCCAAGACCTCTAGCGAGGTCGCCTGAACCTCGAATTTCTGACCCTGGCCCGGCGAGTCAACCAGGACGCCTGCCACACTCACGCTGCATCCGGTGGTGAGGCTGGCCGCCTGTTCGTGGCTGGGGTTTGACTCGTCAACCACCACCTGCAGGTCCTGTAGGGTTGAGCCGTCGGTGATCTGGATGAAGGTGACAGACTTGGACGACCGGCGGGTCTTAACCCAGCCCTGGACCAATACTTCGCCCCCTGCTTGACTGCGGCTGAAGATGTCTTTAATTTTGGAGCGCTGCATCAGCGCCTCCCAGAATTGTTTCTTGAAATAGGTTCTAGGGTCCGTTCGAGCAGTTGGTTAGGCGGTTGTAGGCGCTTGGGCCCATTCGTCAGCCCATTCCTGAATCGCCTCTGCGATCCTGCGGAACGCCTGGCCTTTGGGGGTCAAGGAATATTCCACGACTACGGGCCTGCGGTCAAAGACCTGCCGCGTGACGATTCCCTCGTCTTCGAGTTCTTGGAGGCGCTGGGACAGGAGACGGTCGCTTAGGCCATCGACATAAGTTGATATCTCTGTGAACCGTCTAGGTTCGGCCAATAGACAACGCAACATCAAGCAGGTCCACTTCTTGCCCAGGACCTTCATCGCCCGTTCGTATTTTGGGCAGGGTGTTTCGCAGTCCATGACGTTCCTCCCTGTAACGCTGCTGCAACGTTGCAGTAACGTTCGGTTCAAGTTTAATGCCGGTGCTGGCTACCGTCTATTGTAACTAATAATTAGGTACTTGACAGATGATTGTATTAGTACTAATCTTTATTTAGTGGCTTCTGGTTCACTAGAGCAAATAATAAGGGGAGCGAGATTTAAGGAAACGGACCGAGCGATCGGACGGCAAGCCCTCTTTGAATCACAGTCCAATTTATCGGAATCGAGGGACAAAATGACAACTCTAAACATCCACAACACTCTAAGAAATTTCGGCGTCCACAGCCATCATGGTAATGAGGCAACCACCCACCAGGGACCTGGCATCCTCAATCGCTTGGCCGCTAACGCCAACGTATGGGCGGGCAAGTATGCCACCTATAAGTATAACGAAACCTACTGGAGCTCGTTCCGGATTTAAACTCCGCCGCTGACCAGATTTTGGGCCCCAGGGATGTTCCCTGGGGCCTTTTCTATATCTTGGCCCTGGCTGCCACCCACTGATTAGCCGACTCGTAAGCGTGGCCGATCCGCAAGAGAAGCTCCTCGGAGAAATGAGGGCCGATGAGCTGCATCCCCACTGGCAGGCCGTCCGAGAACCCGCAAGGCACCGACAGACCGGGTAGCCCGGCGATATTCACCGGCAGGGTGCAAACATCGATCAGGTACATCTGCACCGGATCGCCGGTCATCTCCCCAAGCTTGAAAGCTGTAACGGGCGAGGTCGGAGTGACCAGAGCGTCCACATCTTGGAACACCCGGTCAAAGTCCTGTTTGATCAGTGTCCTGGCCTGCTGAGCCTTCAGGTAATAGGCGTCATAATAGCCGCTTGAAAGCGCGTAGGTCCCCAGCATCACCCGCCGGGTGACCTCGGGGCCGAACCCGTATTCCCGAGTCTTCTCCATAGCTTCCCACAGATCGTCGGTGTCCTGATATGAATAGCCGTATTTGACACCATCGTAGCGGGCCAGGTTGGCTGAGCATTCCGAGGGAGCAATGATGTAATAGCAGGCCAGCGCGTATTTGGTAGTGGGCAAAGATACAGGGCGTACCGATGCGCCCAACCCTTCCAGGTCGCTTACCGCCTGCTCGACGGCTTTTCGAATGCCGGGTTCCATTCCGTCCACGAAGTATTCCTCGGGCACTCCCAGGCGCAAACCTTTGATATCCTGGCCCAATCTGGCTGTGTAATCCTTGGGTTCTTGGGGGAGCGAGGTCGAGTCTTTCGGGTCGTGACCGGCGATGGCGTTTAGCACCACAGCGCTATCAGCCACGGTCCGGGTTACGGGGCCGATCTGGTCCAGTGACGATGCGAAGGCGATAAGCCCGTATCGGCTGACCAGCCCGTAGGTGGGTTTGAGTCCGACCACTCCACACAATGCGGCAGGCTGTCTGACGCTTCCGCCGGTGTCGGAGCCCAGGGAGAAGATAGTCTCGCCAGCCGCCACCGAAGCAGCCGCGCCGCCGCTGCTGCCGCCGGGAACCCGTTCCAGGTCCCAGGGATTCATGGTCGGATGGAAGGCCGAATTCTCGCACGAAGAACCCATTGCGAATTCGTCCATGTTCCCCTTTCCCAGCATCACTGCGCCTTGGCTCATCAGGCGTTCCACGGCGGTGGCGTTGTAGACCGGCACGTAATTTTCCAACATCCTGGAAGCGCAAGTCGTCGGTACGCCCTTGGTGCTCATCACGTCTTTGATCTGCACCGGTACTCCGGTCAATGGGCCGCCCTGTCCCGCGGCCAGTAGTTTGTCGGCATCCGCTGCCTGGGCCAAAGCGATCTCTGGGGTCAATGTCAGGAATGACTGGACGCGGCCTTCAACGGCGTCAATCTGCTTCAAACAGGCCTGGGTGAGTTCCAACGAGCTAATCTGCCGTGACTTGAGTTGGGCGTGGGCATCCTGAATGCTGAGCCAGTTGAGTTCAGCCACCTCTCTATTCCTCCAACACCGCGTTCACCCGGAAGAAGTCTCCCTCCCGGCGCGGCGCATTCTTCAGCACGTCTTCGGAGTCCAGAGAGTCCTCGGCCACGTCCTCGCGCATCACGGTCTGGAGTCCACCGGCGTGGCCGGTGGGGATGACGCCCGAAGTGTCTAGTTCATTGAGCACTTCGAACTGCTCCAAGATATCTGAAAGTTGGTCGCCGAACATCTGGACTTCCTCTTCGGTGAGACCGATGCGGGCCAGCGATGCGATGTGTTCGACCTGGGACCGTTCAAGGGGCATACCTAAACCTCATTGGATCAACTGCGGGCGGAATCAACTGAGAATCAACTGCGGGCGATTAATCGTGGGAATGCTCGTGCCCATGCCCATCAGCGTGAGCGGGTTCTTCATTATGGTCCCCGTCGTGTTCTTCGTGTTCGTTGTTGCCTTGGCCGTGCCGGTGGTGCTCTTCTCCGGCCAGACCTATAGGGTCTACGTGGACGGTGGCATTGGACAGATATCTCAGGTTATGGAGCAGTTGGTGGTGCACATCCTCAGCGATGTTGTGACCTGCCTCCACCGACAATCCTGCGTCCACCGCGATATTGACTTCCGCCAGCATCTTATGGCCCAGCCAACGCACCCGGACCTCGGCAACTTCTTCCACACCTTTGGTTGCCCCAGCGACGGTCCGAACCTCATCGGGAATTCCTGGCTCAACGCCATCTAGCAGGCGGGAGAAGACCGACTTGGACGTCTCAATAACTATACGCAAAATGGCGGCGGATATCACCAGCCCCACTATCGGGTCGGCCAAGGGATATCCCAACCAGACTCCGATGGCCCCGAAGAGAACCGCCAGGCTGGTCAAACCGTCTGCGCGGGCATGGTGGCCGTCTGCGATAAGCGCCGCACTGCCAATCTCTTTACCGATCTTGATGCGGAATAGGGCCACCGTTTCGTTGCCGGCGAACCCGATCACGGCTGCGAAGGCGACCACCCAAAGGTAATCAATATCTGGAGGGTCGCTGAGCCGAGTTATGGAGTGGTAGGCTGCGAAGATTCCGCTGGCCAAGATGGATACTACGATCAGTAATCCGGCTATGTCCTCGGCTCTGCCGTACCCGTAGTTGAACCGTTTGGTCGGCAACTTCCGAGATAGCGTGAAGGCCGCCCATAGAGGAATCGCGGTGGCGGCGTCGCCAAAGTTATGGATGGTGTCTGCCAGTAGAGCTACGCTGCCAGTGAACAATACAATCACCAGTTGCGCGATGGCGGTTGCCAGCAAAGCCGCCAGCGAGATCTTGGTGGCCCAGATACCGCGTTCACTGGCCAATATCTCGCCATTTACCGCTCCGTGGGAGTGGCCGTGGCCTTGGTTTGCCGAGGCGTTTTCTTCCGAGTGTTCTTCCGAGTTTTCTTCGGCGTTCTCTTCGGTGTTCTTTTCTTCGTGGCTGTGCATCTTGCTCCGCTTGGGCGCCTACCACCTAAATCTATCATCTGGGGGGCCGGTGCCCTAGCCGCGAGCAAAACAGAAGCTAGCCATTCTCCCTCCATTCTTAAGTCATTCGAGTGTTGAGTGCGTCTAAGACTATGGCGGTTGGGGTAGGCTATTTTCGTGGTCGCTAGATACTAGTACCGCATCCAGCTATTTTTGATTAATTTAAGAAAACGTATAATACAGGCAGGCTAAAAG
>JAQBXL010000004.1 GCA_027624135.1 Chloroflexota bacterium | reverse complement strand
AATAAAGAGGGTAGCAACTTTGGTCAATTTCTTAAATAACTACCAATATGTGGTTGACTGAGTACTAGTTATGATGCGCTGGCCGAGATTTTGGTGCGTCCGGACCCGATGCCGGATTCGGACGGTATCAGGCGTGTATAATAAGGCACTGCCTCGGACTCCCGTGTCTGACCGCAGATATTCAGTTTGAATTCCAGCGGCCCAAACCGCAAGAACTCGGTTCCTTTGGAGGTCCATTGCCCATCATTCAAAGGCCCTACGTCCCCCCTGAAGACCAGGTCCCCCAGGAAGAATCCTACGTGAATCCTGGCGAAACCGCCGGAGAGAAGCCCACATCTCCGGAAGGTTCCCTCGACCCCATCACATTTTACAGCGACTCGATGCACATCTTCAGCAGCCTGTATTCCGCAGTTCTCTTCTTTGGAGAGCAGATGGAAGAGCGGGAGCCGTTGCTTCGGGCCCGCATCAAGGTTAGCCCTCAGATGCTGAAGGCGATCGCGCTTCTGACCACCAAGCACGTGAAGGAATACGAAGACGCCGTGGGCCCCATCACGCTGCCCCACCAGGTCTATGCCGCTTGGGAGCTTGAAGGCTCGGGAGAAGGAGAGCATGGCCACGCCGCAGGATGACCGCCCTCTAGCCGAGGACATCACCACGCCCATAAAGATTCAACCGGGGATGGACCGCGCCACTCCCGACGCCTGGACCTGGAGGAATGTCTCCTCCAGCCAGCCCAACGCGGCTGTTTTTCACATCAGCCACTCAGAAGCCACTCGCGTGATGGTCGATATGCTTCGCCCTTCCGACAGCGCTCCCGACGCAAACTTCGTGCTGAAGAAGGAGATTCCCATCGTGGTTCTAGACAGCCTCGATAAGTACTGGGCTGCGGAATCCCGCACCCAGATGCCGCTGGCTGGAATCAGAGTGCCTGTGGAAGGCGACACGGTGGCAGAGGCCAAACGGGCCTTGGCAGCGGACCTGGCGGCCCAACTACGCCTGCTGCTGATGCTGTCGAGTTCGTATAAAGGAACAATCAATCCGGCGCTATTGAAGAACTTGGAGTACCTTTCTTCCTGCATGGAGGCGGGCCCAGGAGCGGGAGCTTAAGGATCAGCCCGGACACGAGCCCGAGGCCGAGCTATAATGTGGCTTCGGCCAAACGCCGGCGCACTTCTTCCACTACCCCGTCCACAGACACGCTTCCGGCCTCCGAATCGGTCCGGCCTTTCACTTCCACCTGAGCGTTCTTCAAGTTGCGAGGGCTGACCACCAGCCGCACCG
Source organism: Chloroflexota bacterium (assembly GCA_027624135.1). Taxonomy (GTDB): domain Bacteria; phylum Chloroflexota; class Dehalococcoidia; order Lucifugimonadales; family UBA3495; genus UBA9611. Next base: position 56,510 of record JAQBXL010000004.1, on the reverse strand, counting down.
GCAGTCCCAGCAGGTCGGCGTCGTTAAACTTGACGCCCGCCGCCGCTTCTTCCCGGTCGTCGTACAGCACGTCGATGCCCGCTTCCTGCATCTCTTGATACAGACGGTCAGCGGCACTGGCCACTTCCTCATTGGACATGTTCAGACCGACCACATGGACCTGATATGGAGCGATCGGAATTGGGAACACGATGCCGTTCTCGTCGTTGTTCTTCTCCACCGCCGCGGCCAGCAACCGTCCCACGCCAATACCGTAGCAACCCATGATGATGGGCCGCTGCTGACCTTCGCTGTCCAGGAACATGGCGCCCAGAGTCTCGCTAAAGAAGGTGCCTAGCTTGAAGATATGGCCCACTTCGATTCCCTTGGTGGCTTCCAGCGCATGCCCGCACCGTGGGCAGAGCTGCCCTGGTTGGGCCAAGGCGATATCGGCCAGGATGTCCGTGTCGAAGTCGCGAGGGTAATTGGCGTATTTGAAGTGGGTGTCAGGTTTGTTGGCTCCCACGACGAAGTTGTTACCGCTGGTTATGGATAGATCGGCCACCCGCTTGATCCCGTTGATTCCAATCGCCGACGCTGAACCCGCCACCAAGCCTGCCGCCTTGACCTCCTGGTCTTCTGCCAGGCGCAGGTCGTGGGACTGCAGGGCATTCTTCAGCTTGACCTCGTTCACGTCAAGGTCGCCCCGAATGGTGACGAACACAGGCTCTCCGTCCGACATATAGAAAACCGCTTTCAACGTCTTGGATTCGGGTACACCGAGAAAGTCAGCGAGTCCGGCGATGGTTTTTATTCCGGGAGTGCTAACCTCTTCCAGGGATTGATCCGGCTCAGTAGGAACCTCAGGATAGGTGGACTCGGCCTTCTCTGCGTTGGCTGTGTAGGAGCATGACGGGCAGGTGATGACGGTGTCTTCCCCGGTTTCGGTGGCCAACAAGAACTCGTGGGAATCCTTGCCTCCGATGGCGCCGCTGTCGGCTTCCGCCATCATGACCGGCAATCCACAGCGCCGGAAGATGTTGCGGTAGGCCTGGGCCATAGCCTGGTAGCTCTCATCCAAACTGGCCTCGTCGGCGTTGAAGCTATAGGCGTCCTTCATGTCGAACTCCCGCACCCGGACCAAACCGGCCCTGGGGCGTGGCTCGTCCCTGAACTTGGTCTGGATCTGGTACAGGATCAACGGCAAGTCACGGTAGCTCTGGACGTTGGCCTTCACCAGGTTGGTGACCACTTCTTCATGGGTGGGCGCCAGGACCATCGGGCGGCCCCGCCGGTCTTCGAACGAGAACATGTTGTCACCGAAGGCCTCTCTCCGGCCGGTCTGCTCCCAGAGTTCCTGGGGTTGGAGCGCCGGCATCCTCAGCTCCTGGCCGCCGGCGGCGTCCATCTCTTCGCGGATGATGTTTTCGATCTTACGCAACGACCGCAATCCCAAGGGCAGGTAACTGTAGACACCCGAGGCCACCTGATGGATCAGACCGGCGCGGAGCATCAGGCGGTGGCTGGCGGTTTCGGCGTCTGGAGGGTCAGACCGTAGGGTCTTGGAGACCATCCGGGAGAATCTCATATCTGGGAGGAGCCCCCTTTGTAGTTATGTTTGAAAGTTATGTTCGAAAGTTATTGCTGGGAAGTTATTCGAGTTTGTTTGGTACAAACATTCGAAGCCAATACATCATACCGATTGGCAGCGGGCGTTAGGTGACGGCAGACCTGCGATAGAGATGCCTCCAGAGGACGTCATAGAGCCATTTGCGGGTATCACTTGCAGGGCGCTAGAGCCAAGGAAGACCGCAACGGAACAGAACGCCATCCCATGAGGACCTTGATGCTTGTTCGAGAGAACTGGGTCTTTCTTCAGTCCCCGGAGGGAACTCGGGTGTTTTCCACCTCTTCCATCAGGGCGGTCAGCATCTCCGCCTCAGGCACCACCCGCACCTTCTCGCCCTTCCTGAAGATTACGGCACGGCCCGCTCCGGCGGCGATACCCACGTCAGCATCCTTGGCCTCGCCTGGACCATTGACCTCGCAGCCCATGACGGCCACGGTTATCTCTTTGTTGGCCTTTTTCAGCAGGGCATCCACGTCATTAGCGAGCTTGACCACATCCACATCGGCCCGGCCGCAACTGGGGCACGCCACCAACACGGAGCCCTTCTTCCGCATGTTCAGGGACTTCAATATCTCGTATCCAGCTTCAACTTCGTCGGTGGACGAGCCGCTCAACGAAACACGGATGGTGTCACCAATGCCATTGTAGAGCAGCACGCCCAGTCCAACCGACGTTCTGATGGAGCCTGCCGTCTTAGTTCCAGCTTCGGTGATGCCGAGATGCAGCGGATAGGGCACCATGCCGGCGAGACGCGTGTAAGCCTCCACGGTCGTGGGCACGTCGAAGGCTTTCATGGAAATCTTGATCTGGTCGAAGTCCTGATCTTCGAGCAAGCTGATCTCCCACAGAGCAGTGGCCACCATGTGGTCCACCACGCTGTAGTCGCCCTTTTGGACCTGCCCGGCCTTGGGTAGCTGGTTGACCAGATCCATGTGCCGGGAGAAGCCCTTGGTGCGCCCGATACCGCCAACTGGGGGCAGGCTGCCGAAGTTCACGCCGATCCTTATGGGCACATTGCGCGCTTTGGCCCCGCGGACCACCTCACGCACCTGGTCTTCGTTCCTCAGGTTGCCAGGGTTCAGCCTCAGGCAGTCGACGCCGCCCTCAAGGCATTTTAGGGCCAGCTGATAGTGGAAGTGGATATCGGCGATCAAGGGAATATGGATCTGCTTCTTGATCTCGGCCATAGCCTCGGCCGCGTCGGCGTCGGGCACGGCGCTGCGAATAATTTCGCAACCCGCCTCTTCAAGCTCGTGTATCTGCTTAACGGTGGCCTTGACGTCACGGGTGTCAGTCTTGGTCATGGACTGGACGGTGACATCCGCCCCGCCGCCTATCTTTACGCCGCCCACATAGACCGGCTTGGTTACTCGACGTTTGTTCATATCGCTCTCCCTCAACATTCAGAGCCATGTGTCGGATCTGATGAGGTGAAATTCGTGAAGAATTACGCCTGATTCAGCATACCTCGCTATCCAATGCGAAGGCAGGCTAATGGTACACGAATGGACAGAGCGTTGCCAGAGGGTGAGACGCCAGTGGGAGAGGCGTCTACAGGCGAGTCTAGAAAGATTAGCCCAGGAAGCTGCGTCCGTCGAGCAGGCGGCCGATGTCGTTGGCGCTCACCAGGACGATGCCGCCCATCAGCAAAGCGAAGCCAATCAAATGGACCATCCCTTCTCTCTTTGGGGGTATCTTCTTTCCTCGCCGGACCCATTCCAGGACGACGAAGAATATCCGACCTCCGTCGAGCATAGGGATCGGCAATATATTCAATACCGCCAGGTTGATGCTGAGCAATATGCCCACACCCAACCAACCGACCACACCGTTGCTGCGCGTGATCTCTCCGGTCACTTGAGCAATTCCGATTGGGCCGGAGAATTCGGGCGATGAACCCTCGCCAAAGGCCCCGCCGAGGGCCTGTTTAACGAGCACCACCATCTCCCAAGTATTGACGAAGCTGTTGGGGACCGCCTCCCAGATGGGCTGGGATTGTTTCTCGACGGTGAAGTCGGTCAACTGGGGGATTACGCCGACCAGCCACCGTGCCGACTCGGTGTCGAACCTGGGCCTGAGCACCAACAACATTTCCTGCCCGTCGCGCTCAACCAACATATCCATCTGGGAGCCGCCGTTCAGGTTGATCTCACGGGTGAAATCGAGCCTGTTATCGATGTCCCTGCTGTTAGCCCGGAGCACGACGTCCCCCGGTTGCACTTGAGCCTCGGCGGCCGCTGTGCCCTCTCCGACTTCGGCGATGACAAGTTTCCCGACCGCGACGTCTTGGGGAATCATCAGAAGCACGGTGAAGATGAACAGCGGGAGGATTGCGTTCATCAAGGGACCAGCTACTAGAACCAGGAATCTGGTGCCTACGCCTTTGCTGGCCAAACTGCGGGGGATATTGGGGTTGGCTTCTCCGGCCAAACGAACGAACCCGCCGATGGGCGCCCAGTTCACCGAGTAGAGCATGTCAGCCAGGACGAACGAGCCGTCGCCAACGGAACGAATCTTGCCCTCGTGCCTCAGAAGGTCTTCTTCGCCGGGTCGTTCTTCCTCGATGTCTTCTAGCGGCTCACCCTTGGCACGTTTCTTGCTGAGCTCTATGACTCGGGCCACCAGGTTGCCTTGGGCGTCCTCGTTGGAGCTAACCTTCAGCTTCTGGCCGCGACTCATCTCTGATACGCCAGACAGGCCGATGAACCTGGTGGAGCCGTCTATCAGAACAGGGGTGTTCCCGGTGTAAACGCCGAAGGCCCGGGGAGGGAAGCCTACGCCAAACTCAAGAACCTTTACACCCATCGCACGGGCGGTGGCAAAATGGCCGAACTCGTGGATGAGCACCAGAATGATGAGCAATGGCACCAGAGTGCCAATGGCAATTAGAACAGTTTCCATAAATATCTACTGCTGATGATTACGGTTCTATGACCGTAAAAGATCTCTATTTATTGATGAGTTCGGTCGTCCGTCCCATCGCCCAGCGGTCCGCTTCCAAGAAATCCTCCGCCTTATCACCGGGCAGAGACTTGTGCTCAGACAATACTCGTTCAATCACTTTTGGGATGCCCATAAATCCGATCTTGGTATCAAGGAAAGCCTGAACAGCCACTTCGTCGGCCGCGCTCAACACCGCCGGGTAGGTGCCGCCTTTCTTGGCCGCCGAGACCGCCAGATCGAAGCACGGGTAGCGCGACGGCTCCAATGGGTCAAAGGTCAGTGAATGGGATTTTTTGGTGTCTAGTCTGGGTATCATGGGATTGGGCAGACGCTTCGGGTAGAACAGCGCGTACTGGATGGGCAGACGCATATCCGGCGGCCCCATCTGTGCCTTCACCGATCCGTCTTCAAACTCGACCATGGAATGGATGGTGCTTTGGGGATGGACCACTACTTCGATTCTATCCCAGGGTACGTTGAACAACCAATGCGTCTCTATCACCTCGAACGCCTTATTCATCAGCGTAGCAGAGTCTATCGTTATTTTCTTGCCCATCTGCCAAGTTGGATGTTGCAGCGCCCTTTCTGGTGTCACTGCGTCCATCTCGTCGAGGGGAGTGGTGCGAAATGGCCCGCCTGAGGCGGTGATGAGCAGCCGGAGTATCTCGTTGTCCTCACCGCGCAAGCATTGCCAGATGGCGCTGGGTTCGCTGTCCACCGGCAGCACCTCGCCGCCGTAGCGTGAGGCATACTCCTTGATCAGCCCTCCCGCCATCACGATCGGCTCCTTATTCGAGAGGGCAACTGACTTACCGGCCTTGAGAGCGTTCAGCGTTGGCACCAGACCGACGCTGCCCATGAGAGCCACCATCACCTGATCCACGTTATCCAAGCACACCATGTCTTCCATCGAAGTAAATTCGGGGGAATCAGATCCCGAGCCGGAAAATGCTTTGGCGGGAGGGTTTATGCAGCAGACATGCTTGGGACTGAATTCTTTGACCTGCTCCGTTAGCAGATCTATGTTGTTGCCAGCGGCCAGTCCCACCACCTCGAACTCCTCAGGAAAGGCACGCACGATATCCAATGTTTGGCGGCCGATGGAGCCGGTAGACCCAAGCACGACGATTCTCTTCATAGATTGAACACCGTAGCTGGCAGATAGCGAATCATATTTACGGAACAAACACCGTGACTAGCAGATAGTAAACGGCCGGCAAGGCAAACAACATGCTGTCCAAACGGTCCAGAAGCCCGCCGTGCCCCGGAATTATACTACTAGCGTCCTTCACATCCGCAATGCGCTTTAACTTGGACTCCAGCAAGTCTCCCCATTGGGTTACGACGCCGACGACGCCCCCGATCACCGCCTGCTGCCAGGCAGCGATGCCCAGACCAATGACCAATCCCAGAACCAACGCGGCGGCCACCGCTGATGCGAACCCACCTAGACTTCCTTCCCAGGTCTTATTGGGGCTGATGCTGGGGGCCATTGGGTGGCTTCCCACAGCACGTCCCACTAGGTAGGCGCCGGTGTCCGTGGCAAAGATGACCAGGATCGCGAACAAAAGCCAGTTGCGCCCCAGGTCCGCCAGCCCTTCCGCTACCTCATCTATTTCAAGTCCGATGATTCCTGAACCACCGATCTCGCGAAGCATCAGGGCGTGAGCCAGGAGAAATCCAACGTAGACTGGCCCGGCCATCAGATAGCCGAATCCCGCTAGATAGCCGCCGATCTCCAAATTCTCGCCGGCTTTGAAGAATGCGATGAACCAGAGTAGCGACGCAAATGACCCGGCGGCGATTATGCCACCGGATATAATCAGGAAATTATCGAGTCCCGAGGCAGCCTGCGCGCCCAAGACTAGCGCCACCACCCAGGCCACGCCCAAAAAGATGGGCAACGAGCCTATGGTAGGCGGTGTCATTCGGTAGAATTCCCAGATCGCAGCGACCCCAGCCACCAGGACGAGCACGGTCAGCCATGGGGCGCCCAACCAGACTGCTCCGACCAGAACGGGAATTCCGGCCAACGCCGTAAGCGACCGTTGGAGCAAGAGCCGTTACCTTGTTCCTAACCTTCGGAGGTTTGGGAATCGTGGGGTTGGTCTTCGGGGTTGAGACCGCCGTAACGGCGACGGCGGTTGCTGAAGGTCTCCAGAACCTGTATCAATTCGGCCGAATCCAGGTCGGGCCACAATGTCGGAGTAATGAAGTACTCGCTGTAGGCCGACTGCCAGAGGAGGAAATTACTGATGCGCTGTTCCCCTCCGGTGCGAATGATCAGGTCCGGATCCGGGCTGTGAGCAGTGAACAGGTACCGGCTGAACAATTCTTCGTCGATCGCATCGGGACTGAGCCCGTCCTTGATGATGCTCCGGACGGCTTCCAGTATCTCGGCTCTGCCACCGTAGTCGAAAGCTACGTTCAAGGTGATACCGGTGTTGCCGTTGGTCAGGCGTTGGGCTTCGGCCACGGATTCGCGGAGTTCGGTCCCCATGTTCTCGCTTCTGCCCACGTGGACGATGCGGACGTTCTTCGCGTGAAGGTCTTTAGTTTGGCTCGCCAATGCTTCGGAGAAGATATCCATGATGCCGTCAACTTCATCCTGGGGACGGCCCCAGTTCTCGGTGGAGAAGGCATAGATGGTCACGAACTTGACCCCCAATGGCTCCAGGGTCTCCAACACGCCTTGTATTGCGTTTACGCCGACTTCGTGTCCGGCAAGGCGGGGAAGGCCCTGCTTTTGGGCCCAGCGGCCGTTCCCGTCCATGATAAAAGCGACGTGAACCGGAACATTGGCGCCGTTCCCGGGTGATGGGGGGGGTTGGGGAGCCTCGACCTGCACGGCTTTATACCTGTAGTATCTCCGCCTCTTTGGCGGAACCCGTCTCGTCGATCAGTTTGGTGTGCCGGTCGGTGGTTTTCTGCAGTTGGTCCTGGGCGCGCCGGTTCTCGTCCTGGGAGATGGTCTTGTCTTTCTCCAGCTTCCTCAGGGTCTCGAGGCCGTCGCGACGCACGTTCCGGACTGAAACCTTGCCTTCTTCTATCTTTCGTTTCAGGAGCTTGACCATCTCTTGGCGGCGCTCCTTGGTCAACTGGGGAACGGCCACGGTGATGGTGACGCCATCATTGGAAGGATTGAACCCCATCTCGGAGGACATCAGGCCCTTTTCGATCTCCCGAATCGAACCGGCGTCCCACGGTTGAATCATGATGGCCCGGGAGTCGGGCACGGTGATCGCGGCGATCTGTTTGAGAGGAGTCATTGTCCCGTAATAATCGACCGTCACGTTCTCCACCAGTGCTGCGGTCGCCCGGCCAGTGCGAAGTTGGGTCAGGTCGCGTTTAAAGGCATCCAGGGACCGGTCCATCTTGGTCGAAACATCGGCCAGAACAGCTTCGGGTGTTAAGTCGGTGTCGCTACTCTTTGAAGTCATGATCAGTCACTCCCAGTAATAAGAGTTCCCACAGTCTTGCCAGTGAGGATGTTTCCCAGGTTCCCCGGTTCAAACACGTCAAATACTACGATGGGCAGATCGTTGTCCATACAGAGCGAAAGAGCTGTCGAGTCCATTACCGCCAGTCTCCGATTCAGGGCTTCCATGTAGCCTAGGTTGCCAAACCTGACAGCTTCGAAATTTTCGTTGGGGTCGGAATCGTAAACACCGTCCACGCCATTCTTGGCCATGAGGAGCACATCGGCGCTGATCTCCAAGGCTCGTAATGCGGACGCTGTATCGGTGGTCATATATGGATTGCCTGTACCGGCAGCAAAAAGCACAACCCGGCCCTTCTCCAAATGACGAATGGCCCGACGCCGGATATAGGGCTCAGCCACGGCCTGCATCTGTAGAGCGCTCTGAGTGCGGACGTCCACGCCCAATTGTTCCAGTCCATCTTGGATCGCCAGAGCATTGATGATAGTGGCCAGCATACCCGCGTAGTCGGCGGTCGCCCGGTCCATGCCTCTGGATTCGGCGGCCTCACCTCTCCAGATGTTGCCTCCGCCCATGACCACTGCGATCTGAACGCCAAGCCTGGCAGCTTCGCCGATCTGCTCACAGAGGTAATTCACCGCCGTGGGATCAATCCCGAACGCGGTCTCGCCCTTCAAAGACTCACCGCTGATCTTGAGCATTACACGGCGATATCGAGGTTGAGCCATACTCTCGGTTTGAACTATTCGCCGACTTCTAACCGTTTGAAGCGGACAACCCGGATGTTCTCACCGACCTTGGCGGCCAACCCCCCGACCATTTCGCCAACGGACGTGGAACTGTTTTTGATGAACGATTGTTGCATAAGGCTAATCTCAGCCGGTGGACGGGTTTCCCCTTCTTCGATATCAGCTTCGTCGATGTAGACCGGGCCCATAGCCGCGACCTGCATGGCGATGTCATAGGCTAGCTTTTGAAATTCATCGGTCCGAGCTACGAAGTCGGTCTCGCAACCGAGTTCGATTATTGCTCCAAACCGCCCACCGGTGTGCACATAGGTCTCGATGACCCCTTGTTTGGTGTCTCGGCCCACACGCTTGGCTGCACTAGCCAACCCTTTTTCTCGAAGGGCCTCGATGGCCTTCTCTAAGTCGCCGCCGGTCGATTCCAAGGCCTGTTTGCATTCCATGACCCCGGCTCCGGTTTGATCGCGCAGGGTACGGACCAATTCAACACTGACCGCCAATTAATTGCTCCTAAATCCGGCCGAGCATTGGCCGGTAAATAACAGGATGGGACGGTTATCCCGTCTACGCTCCCGATCTCTCTTCTTCTATTTCAGGTCCGGAAGTCTCAGGTTCAGAAGTCTCAGGAACAGGCTCAGGTTCAACCGCAGCTTCAGGGGCCGCAACTTCGGCAACGAGCTCCTGAGCTGTCTCTTCCGCAACGGGCTCTGCTACTGAAGCTTCCGGTGCAGCAGCTCCGGTAGCAGTGGACTCTTCAGCAGGCGCAACGGCCACCGGCGAGATCCTGGCCGCTGCAGTGGGAGCCACTTCGGCGACGGTGGTAGTGTCCAGGCCTTCCATCTCAGGGAGCCCGTCTTCTTCGTCGTCGGGCGACACATACGCGGTCAGGAACGTCGATTGGTCCACGTTAACTGCCGCTTCGGCCTCGGCAAGCAGCATGGCTTCACGCAGAGCAAGACCCTCTAAAACTGCCGTGGCCATGCGGTTGGTGATCAACCGGATGGAACGGACGGCATCGTCATTGCCGGGAATGATGTGATCGACCTTGTTGGGATCGCAATCGGAATCGACGATGGCGAATATATCTATACCCAAGCGCCGGGCTTCGGCGATACAGATATCTTCTCGGCCAATGTCGATAACGAAGATGGCCTTGGGTATCTCGGTCATATCCCGCACGCCGGTGAAATACTTTTCCAAACGGTTCAGTGTATCGCGGAGCCTAACGCCCTCTTTCTTGGGCAACACCCGGAAATAACCCTGGTCTCGCTTCTGCTGAAGTTCGAGCATGTAGGCAATACGAGTCTTGATCGTCTGGAAGTTGGTCATCGTGCCACCCAGCCAGCGCTGGTTGACGTACATCATGCCGCACCGTTCAGCTTCGCTCTGAATCACCTCTTGCGCCTGGCGCTTGGTGCCAACGAAGAGGACTTTGCCGCCCTGGGCCACCAGATCAACCATCTCTTGGTAGACATTGTTAATCATGCCCAAGGTTTGTTGAAGGTCGATGATGTGGATGCCGTTTCTCTGGGTGAAGATGTACCGTTTCATCGTGGGGTTCCAGCGCCGGGTCTGATGCCCGAAATGGACTCCCGCCTCGAGAAGGGCTTTCATGGTGAGGTGCTCCCGCACATGGGGAACGGGCCTGGGTGGTTCAGCGACGGCTACCGCCGCCGTGGGGGCTACTGCAACCGGGGCTGGTGCCACCGGGGCTGATGAAGTTGTCTCCACCACTGGGGCCGGACTGGGTTGCTCTGGGGCAGGGGAAACCGGCTCTACCGGCGGCTCATACGACTCTACCACTAATTATACCTATCCAATTTGCCAGCCAATCAGGCCGACTACGTCCGAGAGTCCACCGCAGGGGGCGGCGCGACCCGCAAAATCCCTGTTCCCCATCGCCAAACTGACGCCTGGACCGAAGCTAGAGGAGGCAGGTTAATGCTTGTCGAAGTATACCATAGGGGTTTTTGCCGGGCAATGGAGATAGGCTCGGCCGTTCCGGCTAGAAAAAGAGCCGGTAGACCAGGTTGAGGCCGACTGCCCCCACCGCTCCGGCGGCCAGATCGTCGGCCATGATTCCCAAACCTCCGGGCAGACGTTCAAATCGGCGGATCGGCCATGGTTTTAGGATGTCCAGCACACGGAACAACACGAACGCGGCCGCCAACCAGGGCAGGGTCTTGGGCAGGAATAAACAGGTGACCCATAATCCGATAAATTCGTCCCAGACAGCCCGGCTCGGGTCATGGTCTTGATCGGTTATCAAGGTCTGGCAGGCCCAAATCCCGGCCAAGAACCCCAGTCCGCAGAGCAGAAACAAGCCAGCGGAGTCTTCCTCCAGGGGAGAAAACCGATAGATCAACACCGCTGCGAGGCTGGCAACGGTGGCCGGCGCAAACGGGGCCAGTCCCAAGCCCAGGCCGGTGCTCAGACCCCAGCCGACTCGGCTCAGTATATTAGGCACTACCCGTATCCCAGCCGGTGCAGGTCGTCTTCGCTCATGCCCAGGTAATGGCCGATCTCATGCCTCAAGGTCACTTTGATCTCGCGCTCGGCCTCGGTGCGGCTGGAGCAACTGCGCAAGATCGGCTGACGATAGATGACGATCCGGTCGGGAAACATCAGGCCGCCGCCTTCGCGCTCGGTCAGAGGCACGCCGCTGTACAGCCCGAATAGAGTCTCGTCGCCGCCGATCAGGTCCTTCTCTTCCGGGCCTGGCCACTCCTCAACTGCGACATCGACGTTGTCCAGCGCCTGTAGCACCTCACGGGGCAGCTCTTGGTACGCTCGGCGCACCAGACGGACGAATTCCCGGTTGGTCATGTTGATCAAGGGGCGACGCCAACCTGCTGCCTGATCTTCTTGAGCAGGTCAATGTTCTGCTGATCGAGGCCTTTGCCCTCGAAACCCGGAACCTCAAGCAGGAAGGGCACGTCGGCGAAGGCTTGATTGGACATGATGGCATGCAAAAACACAGGGCCGATGCCGGGATCGATCAGACCCTGTTTGAAAAGCTCGACCTGCTCTCCGGGCTCCGGTTTAAAGGACCATGTCTGGGGCGAAGAGCCAAATATCTGGATGGCCTCACAGCCGATCTCCTGGCCCCTGCCGACGGCGTTGCTTATGCCCCCGGCTGTGGACACATGGGCCCCAATCTTCATTCCATACCCTTATCATTAGCCTCAAATCTTATGCCTGAACAGGCTGCATCAGTATAGCCAATTATACGGTAGCGACGCCTTGGCGGTATACGGCTCGGGGAATATAATCTGCCGGTATGAGAGCCTTATCAAGATTAAGATTGGGAGCACAGACAGGCGGTCTCCCCGACCTGGAAGTGGTAAATGTCCCTACGCCCAAACCGGAGCCTCATCAGGCGTTGATCAGAGTCACCGCCTGCGGTTTCTGCCACCATGACCGCTCGGTGATGGCTGGGATGCTCCGCCGAGGCGTTGGTCCCGACGTGATCCTAGGGCATGAGATTTCTGGCCAGGTGGCGGAGACCGGCAGCAACGTCACCGGACTTAAGGCAGGAGACCAGGTGGTCAGCATCCTCACCGATGCCTGCGGTAAATGCGACCGCTGCGCCAGCGGAAGGGAGCACCGTTGCCGGGAGGGCCAGGGCATCGGTCATGGCCGCGACGGAGGGTTCGCCGAATACGTGGCACTTTCTGAACACAGTCTGGTCAAAGTCCCCGAGGGTCTGGACCCTGTCGGCGCGGCGCTCTTAGCCTGCCCGATGGGAGTATCTCTACAGGCGGTGCAGGGTACGGCCAGGGTAGTCTCAGGAGAAACAGTGGTGGTGACGGGAGCGGGAGGCGGTCTTGGCTCTCATGCCGTGCAGGCGGCGGCAGCGTTGGGAGCGAGAGTGCTGGCGGTTACGTCGTCCTCTGGAAAAGAGAATGCGCTGCGTGATCTGGGCGCGGCCGAAGTTCTAGCAGACAGCGGCCTCGACTTCTCGGAGTTGGTGATGGCCATGACAGAGGATGAGGGTGCGGACGTGGTGATCGATACTGTGGGGTCAGCCCTGTTCCCTTCGACTCTTCGAAGCCTGGCCCAGTTTGGCCGCTTGGTCTTGCTGGGGGAAGTCCTTGGCCAAAGCCTCAACTTGAACCCGGCGGAGGTCATCTTCCGCGACGCCCAGATCCTTGGAGCATCGGGAGTATCCAGGGCCACGGTCGAACAGGCCGGGCAAATGGTTTTGGACGGCAAGTTGAGTCCCGTGGTTGACCTGGAACTTCCACTGGACCAAGCATCGGAAGCATACCGATTGGTGTCCGAAAGAAAACCGACCGGGCGGATAGTCCTTCTACCGGATGGCGGGCGGGCCTAGGCGCCAAAGCCCTGCGTCAGCGTCCGATCAGATGAAGCAGCGATGAAGCCGCAGCCGCTGAGCCACGCCGGAAGAAACGGCCAATCTCACCACGGTCCCACATGACCAGGAACTGGCTTGCGATGAAGATTGAGCTATAAGTCCCAACCAACGCGCCAATAGCCAGCACCAGCAGCAACTCACGGATACTGTTGCCTCCGATGAACAGCATGGCCAACAGCACCACCAAGGTTGTGATACTGGTGTTCAACGATCGGCCCATGCTCTCCATGATGCTCAGGTTGACCATGGGCGCCAATTCCCGGTCCGGATGCCGCGAGACGTTCTCACGGATACGGTCGAAGACCACGATGGTGTCGTTCACGCTGTAACCGGCTACGATCAGCAAACCGACGATGAACATAGAGTTCACTTCGAGGTCGATGACCTTTCCAAGGATCGAGAACACGCCCAATATGACGAAAAGGTCGTGGACCAGAGCAAGTATCGCGCTGACTCCATACCGGTGCGCCTTGGGCACTCGCCGGAAGGCGTACCACACGAAGAACAAGATAAACACGGACGCGGCGGCCAGGGCGTAAAAGGCCGTCTTCACCGTTTCTTGAGCCACTATGGGGGAGACGGTATCGAACTCAACCTTATCCCGTTCCATGCCCAAGAATTCCTCTAGTCCGCGCTCGATAACCTCGCGTTCAGAAAGACCATCACCAACGGCTTCTTCCAGCACTACGGTGCGGATGAAGAAGTTGTCGCCACCAATCTTCTGAACCAGCGCTTCGGGGTGGCCCAATAAGCTCATCCGCTCCTGGACGTCAACCTCCTCCACCGGTTGAAGGAAGGTAACATTCATCACGGATCCACTGGAGAAATCGATGCCTGCCTTTAGTCCCGATTCCCAAGACAGCCAGCCAGGCGGGATCGCCATGGATATCAGGCCAGGGATAATGATCAGAGCGGAGATTAAGAAGTACCAGCCCCTTTTGCCTACAATATCCAGCACTAGCGTCCTCCTCCCCGCGTCTGGGCCGCCTGGCGGTCGCGCCGCACCGGCTCAGGCGTGAACAGGTTTATTCGTCCACCCAGGCCGATCCAGGCCATCAGCTGTAACAGATTCCGGCTGACCACCAAAGCGGTGAACATGCTGACCGCCACACCGATGAACAGGCTGATGGCCACGCCTGTGACCAATCCGCCGCCCAAACGGTCGCCGAACCACAGGAGCACCAGACAGGTGATCATGGTCGAGATATTGCTATCCCGAATGGCCGGCCAGGCCCGGTTGAACCCCACCTCCATGGAAGAGGCCAAGGTACGGCCGATGCGTACCTCTTCTTTCATGCGCTCAAAGATCAGGATATTAGCGTCAACGGCCATTCCGATGGAGAGGATGAACCCTCCGATGTGGGCCAATTCCAGAGTGATCGGGATCAGTTTGAATATGGCCAATACGATGATGGCATAGAACACCAAGGCGAACGCCGCCACCACTCCGGCCATTCGGTAATAGACAACCATGAACACCAGCACCAGGCCCAATCCGACCAATCCGGCAATCAGGCTGTTGCGCAGCGACTCAGACCCCAGCAGGGCATCGACATCGCTCTCTTGAATCAGGATCAGCGGGACTGGCAGGCGTCCCGATTCCAGTTGGATCGCCCGAAGTTGGGCTTCTTCTCTGGTGAAGTTGCCACTTATCTGGGTGCGGCCGTCCCTGATCCAAGTTCTAGCGACCGGAGCAAGCAGCAATTGGTCATCCATGATGACCGCTATGCGTTTGGTTAACTGGGCCTCAGGAGTGGATATCCGGCGGGTCAGTTCAGAGAATATCTCGGCGCCCCGGTCTTTGAACTGGAGATTTATCACCCAGCCGAAGCCAAGTTGGTCGGTGGAAGCCTCAGCCCTCGATAGATCGTCACCGGTCAGCCCCAGATCTGCATCAACGAATAGTTGGCAGTCGGATGTTTGGCAGGTGCGCTCTTTGAACTCGAGCCGGGCTGTCGCGCCGATCAGCGATTTCGCTTCGTCGATACCACTATTGACCCGGTATGTGGTGAACCCGCCGATCGCGTCTTGTATAGCGATAGCCGCAGCAATTTGAACATCCCCATTTACCGTACTTGATGTGATGATGAACGTCGTGTCATCGTTGCGGTCGACCTCAAAATCGGTATAACCGGCCTCAGCCAGCAACGTTCGCAGGGCAACGACTCCCTCTGGGGCCACAGGTTCAACAAATACGATCTCGGTGACCGAGCCGCTCGCACCAGGAAGTTGGATTATGATCCGGTCTTCTCCGAATAGCTGGATGATTGGCTCTTCGGTCCCAAACTTATTTACCCGGCGGGTGATATTGTCCAGTACTCCTTCCATCTGATCAGGCGTCGGTGATTCTACGACACTCACCTGAAAGACCCGGATGTCACCAAGTTCGGCCACCAGAGCGTCATTTAATCCAGTTCGAATGGGGTCGTCATCGGCCAAGATATCTGTGCGGATCAAGAAACGATTCGCTTCGCTATTAGGAACGATCTGATAATCCTCTAGCGACACATCATCATCCCCGAACCGCAATTCGGCCAATGTGGTGTTCAGATCGGCGAAGGTCACGTTTTCAGTAAATGTGACATCGAACCTGGTGCCTATATCAGCCTGGTATACGAGGTGGCCGCCGCCTCGCAGGTCGAGACCTAGTTTCAGTCCCAATGGGCCAGTGCCGCTGCGATCCAGCCTTGGGAAACCTGGGATCTTGATGTCAATGTCCTTGAATCCCAAGGAAGCGATGGCGATGCCGAGAATCAGGATTATCGTGATGGATATGCGAATACTGCGGGAACGCATCGTTTAGTTCGACCCGCTGTGGGCGCCATCCAGTGGTTGTCCTGCCGCGTTTTTCAGTGCGTTGAAAGCCATTTCTAGGGCTTGCTCCTTGGTTTCAATCTCTCCGGCGGCCCGAGCCTCTTCGACGCGTTCCAACACGACGCCAATCTCTGGCCCCGGTTGAAGTTTGAAGTGGGTCATCAGGTCGTGGCCGGTGATTAGGCGTGTGGTTGTGGGCGAAACCGGTTCACTTGTGCCGATGTGGAGGATATGTCCCACCATCCTAGCATGGTTTCGCCAATCTTCATGTACCAAATTCGGCCCCTTTGCGCCCAAATAATCCGCCAAACAAAGGTACAAGGTGTCGATTGCCACGTCGCCCAAGTCCCGGAAATAGCGATAGATCGCCCGGTTGGTGGGCCATTCTTCGCCATTCTTCATATTGGTGGGGCGCAGGTGCTGCTCCACCATCTTACCCACCATATCGATTCCTTTCGAGCCGACCCGTAGCTGACTCAAACGATTGGCGGCAATCTCCGCACCCTGTTCGGAATGACCGAAGAACCGTGTGCGGCCGGTGGCGTCCTGTGTCTTTGTTTGGGGTTTGGCGACGTCATGAAACAGGGCCGCCAATTTGAGCACCGTGCGCCGTGTGTGGCCGTCGGTAGCGTGCCGGTTGAAGTGCGCCTCGCTGTCGGGGGTCCAGGGCACGCAGGAATATATGGGCGAGTTCTGATGCCCCTTGGTCACGAGTTCCGCCGCTTCCACTGCGTGCATGGTGTGGCCCCACACGTCCCAATAGTGCATGTTGGGCTGGTCGACACCCTTAGCCGACTGAAGCTCAGGCACGACCAGCTTAAAAAGGCCAAAATGGTCCAGTACCTCAAGTTGTCCCTTCGCGCCGTCTAGAGAAAGTATCTTTAGAAATTCCTCCCTGACGCGCTCAGGAGAAACGTCGGCCAGTAGGTGGGCGTTGGCGGCGATCGCCTTGGAGGTATCCGGTTCGATCCGAAATTTGAGTTGTCCGGCTAGGCGGACAGCCCTTAGCAAGCGCCCTGGATCGTCTTGAAACGCCGTTGAGCTAACCGCGCGAATGGTTTTGGCGGCAAGATCACTCCGGCCTCCAAAGGGGTCGATGACCGCGTCTTGCGATCGCCAATCGGCCAGCGGAATTGCCATCGCATTGATGGTGAAATCCCGTCGGACCAGGTTGTCTTCGATGTTGCGACCGTCGGTAGAGCCGCCAATGTCTATGACCCACGGAGTGTCGATTTCATCAATCTCATCGCCGTCAACATGGCCCGGATCCCGGGGAACCACCACGCGGATGACTCCGTGGCTAGGACTCAAAGGAACCGTTGTTCCGCCAAACTCGCTGGCGATCCCTTTTGCGACCGCCTCAGCTTCTCCGGGGACGGCCAGATCGATGTCGTGGCCCGGCTTGGCAGAGATGAGCCAATCACGCACGTAACCGCCCACCAAGTAGGCGGCGGTTTCATGAGTGGCAAAATGAGCGGCAAGTTTATCTATCAATGGAGTTAGATGCCTGACAAAAACTGGCGCAGAATGGTTGCAGTGACGAAGGGCCTCGTTCGGTAGGCAAATGGTTCAAGAACAACGACGATCTACGAGAATCAGGTTGGATTGGAGGTTTTTAGACCTCGCTGCCTGAAGATAATGTCTCTATCGATACGGGCGATACGGGCGCGACCGCCTCTTCGGACTCATCATCTTCGCCTTCCTCGTCCTCTTCGCCATCGGAATTGTATCTAATCTTATAAAGGCTGTCGTGATCGACCAGATGGTCGATGTACAGGATGCCGTTCAAGTGATCTATCTCATGCTCTAGGGCCTGGGCCAGCAACTCTTCGGCGTTGACCCGGTAGATCTTACCGTCCAGCCCCATAGCCTTCGCCCGGACTTTCTCGGAACGGTTGACCGTCCCTCGGTAGCCTGGAACGCTCAAACAACCCTCTACCACCTGACGCTCGCCTTCTGCTTTCATGATCTCGGGGTTGATGAGCACCATGGGTTCTTCCATGTCGGGAGTCTGAATGACCGCCACTTTCTGCAGTGATCCCACCTGATTGGCTGCCAGACCCACACCCCTTTGGTCGCGCATGGTTTCCACCATGTTTTCGACCAATTTCTTGAGCTGGGGAGTAACTTTGGCCACTTTCTTCGCCTGCTTCCTCAGGATGGGATCAGGCAACAATCGCATATTCAGAATCGCCACAGGGACAACCTCACAGGTGCGGGATTACCGGTTACAGCGGGCCAGATCAGTTAAGGCCCGATCTAGTGTGTTCGCGAAACCTTAGCCAGACGGCAGGGAACATTAGCTATTATATTCAACGCCTCTCACGAGTGTAAAGCTGGCTATAGGACGTGAACCGGGTCCACGTCCACCGTACAACCGGTTGGAAATTCCATCCCCTCCATGAATCTCAGCAACCCACGCCCCTTGAGTGTCAGGTGCCAGCGGTAGCGGCCCCGGATTCGGGAAGGCACACCAGGCGCCGGACCGGCCACTTCGATGTCAGTCAGGCCCTGGGCATTGGCGCGCTGAGCAAGGGCTTTTCCAGTCTCTGTGGCCTGCCGCATCGCCTGGTTCTCATTTCGGTCTTGGAATACGAAGTGAACCATCTGGTTGAACGGTGGACTTCCCACCTCCCTCCGCGCGTCGATCTCATACTGGTAAAGGGCATGGTAATCCTGGGCGGCGGCGGCCCGAATAGCATAATGGTCCGGGTTGTAGGTTTGAACTATCACCTGCCCTGTGGCCTCTCCACGTCCGGCCCGGCCGGCCACCTGACAGAGCAGACCGAAAGCCCGCTCCCCGGACCTGAAATCGGGCAGGTAAATGCCGATATCTGCCAGCACCACTCCGACCAGCGTCACGTTGGGAATGTCCAAACCCTTGGCCACCATCTGAGTCCCAACCAGCACCTGCGTGTCACCGCTGGATAGGCGTGCCATGATGTCTTCGATATCCTGGCCGGAACGGGTGGCGTCAGCATCCAGTCGATCGACCGTGGCCGTAGGCAGGAGTTTCTTTACCTCGTCCACGACCCGTTGGGTGCCCGCTCCCAGTTGGCGAATGTGGTCACCACGGCAAGCAGGACAGGTTGCCGGTATTCTGGAGCGCCGGTTGCAACGGTGGCACAGCAGCCGCGATTCGGTGGAATGGTAGGTCAGCGAGACCGAGCAACTACGGCAGATAACTACGTGCCCGCAGTCTCGGCACTGGACGATCGACGACGCACCGCGGCGGTTCAAGAATAAGATCGCTTGATGCCCTTCAGCGATGCAGTCCTTCAATCCCTGAACCAAAGCCCGGCTAAATATGCTGCGGTTGCCCTCCCGAAGCTCGCGGCGCATATCGCAGACCTGCACCTGAGCTAACCGGGAGACACGGTCCGGACCGGCGCTGACCCGGTCTGGGAGTTCCAGTAGTGTGTGTCGGCCTCTGGTAGCCGCGTAGTAGGTCTCCACGCCGGGAGTGGCGCTGCCCATCAAAACCGGAGCGCCGATTATGCGGCCCAGTTCCAACGCAGCGGCGCGGGCGTGGTACAGCGGGTGTGTCTCGATCTGCTTATAGGTCCACTCGTGCTCCTCGTCGACAACGATCAGCCCCAGATCTGCCAACGGTGCGAACAGGGAACTGCGAGGCCCCACAACCACGTCGTATTTTCCTTCGCGAATGTCCCACCACTGGTCGAATTGTTGGCGGGCCGTGAGCCGGCTGTGCATCACCGCGACCCGGCCAGGGAACCAAGCGTTGACCCGTTCCAACGTCTGGGGAGTCAAGGAAATCTCTGGCACAAGGAATATGGCCTGACGGCCCTGGCTGAGCACCTGTTCAATGGCCCGCAGGTAGATCTCGGTCTTGCCACTGCCCGTGACGCCGTGCAGCAAGAAACTACGCGGCTGTAGTTCTGGGTCGTCGAGAACGGCATGTATCTTGGATAGAGCTTCGGATTGGTGAGTGGTTAGAGTGTGATGCACCCGGCCGTTGGCCGGTCTGGGCTTACTGATGGTAGCCGGGTCGGCCCGGACCCATTCCATGGCGACCAGTCCCTTGCCGAAGAGCGCCTGCCCTACGCCGTTGCCGAACTCCCTATTGGCCAGGGCGGCAGGATAGGGCGCCCTCTCCTCACGGACAGCTGACAGGAGCGCTTCCTGGCGGGGCGGAAGGCTGGGCATCTCTTGGTTGGTTCCATCACCATCGAACCCAGACGGCAGCAGAAACGCTTCATACTTAGGCGCCACCGTGGGGCGAGGTATGGTCAAACGGCGCTGAACCAAGCCTTTGTCCACCAACCGTCCAAGTTCACGGTTGCCATACCGGCCCAATAACTTGGTGAAGTCAGCCTCATCCAGTCCAGCTTTCTTGCCGGACAATTCCGCAAGCGCGTCCGTCGATTCAGGGCTTAGGTTGGCGTTCGACGGGTCTGATCCAGGCACGGGGGTGATGCGGGAACGGACATGGGCTTCGAATCCTGGCGGCAATAGAGGGGCAAAGGCGGTGAATAGAGAGCAACGGTAATGAGCGCTGATCCAACGGCCCAACTGGAGATGCTCGGGGCCGATCAGGGGAGATGGTTCCACCGGCTGAAGGATGTCTCTGGTCTCCGGGACGTTGGGCACGGGCACCAATTCCACGACCAGACCTTGGAGTATCCGCCGTCCAAAGGGCACCCAGACGAGCTGTCCTGGCTCCACGGTGAACCGGGGTGGGACAGAGTAAGAGAAGGTTCGCGAGTGGCCCACCGCTGCGTCCACCGCCACTTCCGCGTATCTCGCACTAACCATTAGGGGCTCCGCCATCGGGCCATCAGTTAACCGCCCATCCAGGTGGATCTGTAGGAACGAGTTTTCAGGGAGCCGGCAAAAACTAGCACGGCCCGCTGAGAGCGGGCCGTGGATGGGTTCGTCTATTCTTTCTCCGGCTCTTCTTCAGCGGACGGTTCCTCCGCCGGAGGGTCCTCTGAGTCTTCAGGCGGTTCTTCGGCCTCATCAACAGACGCTTCCACCAGTTCATCGACGGCTTGTTCGTCTAATTCAGCCGTCGTCTCTTCGACTTCCATTTCGGCATCGTCGCCCTGTGCTGCGGCTTCGGCTTCCGCGATGGCCGCCTTTTCCATGGCCCGCCTGCGTTGGGCTGGGTTTAACTCTTTGATCCTAGCCGAACGCCCCTGCAATCCACGGATGTAGTAGAGCTTGGCACGCCGCACTGAGCCGTACCTGGTTATCTCTAAGGACTCGACCAGGGGTGAATTCAGTGGGAAGACACGATCTATGCCGATACCGGCGGTGATTCGCCGTACCGTGAAGTTGGCGGCTGGGCCTTTGCCGTTCATGAATCGGGTAACCACGCCCTGAAAGACCTGGATCCGTTCTCTTTCGCCTTCTCTGATCCTAAAGTTTACCCTGACGGTGTCGCCGGGGTTGAACCTGGGAATCCTGGGATTGGGCGCTTTCTTAAATAACTGGGCGGCTTCCATCCTGTCTCACTAACTCGTCTTGTCAATACCGGGCTAACGCCAGTGATTTGAGCCACAGGTCGCCGCCAGAGTATCTCGGGGATTGAATCAAGTCCTGATTGGGGTCCGTGTGCGGTTACGCAGTAGATGGTGGGCGGTACTGGACTCGAACCAGTGACCTCTTGCGTGTCGAGCAAGTACTCTAACCAACTGAGCTAACCGCCCGCACGTTCGAAGTGTACCAAGGGGGGTTTTGACAGTCAAGACGGCTAAGGGCACATCCGCCCCTCATGCTAGTATAAATCTGCTTTGACTATTGAGACAGAACGACTGATCCTGCGCCCTTTGGAACTCTCCGACGCCCCGGATTTACAACGATTGGCGGGGGACCGGGACGTTGCTTCCACCACCCGCTACATCCCCCACCCCTACGAGGACGGCGTGGCCGAAGCATGGATCATTGCCTGCCAGAAAAAGATCGTCGCGGGAGAATCAGTTCACTTCGCGATCACCATTCGCTCGGACGGTTCATTCCTAGGCTTGATCGCCCTCCATCTTGATGACAACCGGAAAGCAGCCGAGCTTTCCTACTGGGTCGGCAAGCCGTTCTGGAATCAGGGCTACGCCACTGAAGCGGTCAAAGCTATTTTGCGCCATGGCCTAGAGGATTTGGGACTGGACAGGGTCTATGCCGCTCATTTCGTTCGAAATCCGGCCTCTGGGCGGGTCATGCTGAAGGCTGGCATGCTGCACGAAGGGTTCTTACCGGCCCACACGGAGAAATGGGGAAAGTTCGAGGATCTGGTGCTCTACCGGGCCAGTAAAGATCAGGTTCTGAGCGACGATGCTGGGTGATGTCCCGGCCCGGGCGTGGTTCGACATCCTTCCGCGGAAGGACACCATGAGCGGTGGCGCGGCCATCTAGCCCGTTGCTCCCAACTGGTCCCAGACCATGGCGGCCGCGCCGATCAGGCCAACCGCGTCTCCCAAACGCGATGAGGTAAGTTGAAAGTCTTTGTGAAGTTCGCTCATGATGCGGCCCATCATCTGGCGGCGAATCTCGGTTAGCAGGTCCAGCTTCACCAACCCATTGGTCACACCTCCGCCCAGCACAATCATGTCCGGGTTGAACAGGTGGACCACGTTGGTCAGGCCGATGGCCAGGGCAGACACCGCGCCGTCCAAGATGGAAACGGCCAGCGGGTCTTTCTTTTCAGCAGCGTCAAAAACCGCTTCGGAGTTCACCCGGTCCGCATCCAGCGCCGCCAGGGCGGAGTTGGGGAAATCCCCGGCCGCCAATCTTGACCTGGCGATGCGTTCGATCCCCGTGCCGGAAGCCATCGCTTCGAGACACCCCTTGGACCCGCACTGACAGGTCAGGGCAGCTTCTGTGGTATCAACCAGGGTGTGGCCGATCTCGGAGGTGAGGCCGTTGGCGCCCAAGAAGACCGATCCTTTGTCCACCAATCCTCCGCCCACGCCGGTGCTAACGGTGACGTAGAACAGCGTTTTCACCGGGCGGCCTTTGTCCGCGGACTCCTTTCCAGCCCCGAAGTAATACTCACCGAATGCAGCCAGGTTGGCGTCGTTCCCCACCCACACGGGCACCGAGAACGCTTCTTCCCAAAGGGCTTTGAAGGAGACCCCGTCCAGAACCATCAGGTTGGGCGGCTGATAAAAAGTGCCGGTTACCGGCTCTACTGGGCCGGCCACGGCCGCGCCGATGCCTGCCACCGCTCCTCCGGCCTGCTGGATGGCCGTCGCCAACAAACCTTCGGCGTTGGTCAGGTACTCTTCTTTGGTGCCGCCCTGGGGGTTGGGCTGGCGCGATTGCCAGAGAATCTTGCCCCGCCGGTCTATGACCGCTGTGCGGGTCCAGGTACCGCCCCAGTCCATGGCGACCGCTACTTCTGGTGTGCTCATCGATCCCCCGCAGGCCCCCGTAGGCCGTTTTGCTTTATCTGCTCAAGAGTTCGTTAATGGTGTCGCGCAGGACGGTTTCAGTCAACGGGCCTGACAACTTCCTGGCGACCACTCCGTCCCGGCCGATGAAATACTTCTCAGGAATTCCTCGAACACCGTAGTCAATGGCAATGACTCCATCGGCGTCGAATCCGTTGGGGTAGGCCACACCTTCCTGCCCGATAAAGACCTCAGCGTCACCGATGTTATCCCAGATGGCCACCCCGACGAACTCCACCGGCAGACCTTGGAACTCTTGGTACATCTTGACCAGGGTAGGAGCTTCGACCCGGCAAGGCGCACACCACGAGGCCCAGAAATCCACCATCACCACCTTGCCTCGAAGGTCGGACAGCTTCAGGGTGCCGCCCTTCATCAACTGCAATTCAAAATCTCGGGCCGCTCCGGCGTCTACGTCGGCTTCAACAAAATCGGTGTTCACAGTCAGGCCACCGGGGTTTCCACCAGAACTGATGGACGCCCAAGCCAAAAGGGCGATCAAGGCCAAGATCGGAATCCCACCACCCAAGACTATCCAGCCGCGCTTGCTCATTCCGGCTGCGCCTCTTCGACTGCTCCGTCTGCTAAACCTTCCTGGCTCGCTTCAGGCTCCAAGACCTGCCCGATCAATCGGCGTCTTTCTGCTCGGTATTCCGCTTCTGGCAGGTCACCCTCTTGGAAGCGTGAATCCAATGTTGCTACTAAGCGTATCACCCTGGCCCTCTCAGCCGGATCAGGCGCTGCTGACAGCGTGGAGTGGTCCTGAGGAATTGGGGTATCGGGACGGTAGCCCCGTATCAGGCCCCACAACAACATGGCGGCCAACGTCGTTCCCAGGCCGCTGGGTATCGCGATCTGCCAGAAACTGCCGCCCGTAACGGAGTTCGAGAACCGGTCCCAGACTCCGGGCAGCGGCAGACCGGTAATCTCCAACTGCAGTCCCTGGCCAGGAGGGAAGTCCCTGCCTTCATAGGCCCGGTACATCGTACCTTGAACATTCACCGGTTCAATAAGCTCCAGGCTCGACACTGCCAGGTCGGGAAAATTGTCGGGGACCAGCACCTGGAATATGTCAGCGCCTTGAACCAAGCTTTGCCGGTAGGAGAGGGTGTTCCCGTCGTATGGAAAGGTGTAAGAGAAGTCGATGCTGTGGGCCCCCGGAATCACGGGGGACGTGAGGGCGAACCCGGTCCCGATGGAAACCACGTCGCCACCGGGGAGGTCTGATTGAACGTTCAGTTCCGCAGGTCCGGGAGGTAGGGCAAAGCGCAAAAAGCTGATCTGCTCCAGGTTGGTCAGATCGGGAAGCAGGGTCCGATCGGTGGGATTTGAAATGCGAATGAACTCGATGGCGCTGACAGTTCGAGTGCTTTTGTCCACGGCGGCAACCACCATCACCTGCTGTTCAACTCGGATGATCGAGGCGTCCTTGGTGGTCTCGTAAACCGTCAACGTCAGACCGTCCGATAGGCCGACGCCGGTCAGCGTAGTGCCGTAGAAAACGCCTAGGTGGTCCACGCTAATCGTGTACAAGCCGTCGTCGATGATCTCGGTATCTGGGAACACGAACCGGCCCTCTCCGTCCGGCTCTGCCTGACCCGTACCTGCCAAATGGCCGTCCGCGTCGGTGATCAGCATCAGAACACTGAGTCCGCCTGGAAGCTCTACTCCTTCGGTGCCGTTCACCAACTGGCCTCGCACCTCGGTGGTGTCTTGAGCCTGCGCTGAGTCGCCTCCGATCGAGATAAGAAACAGGGCAACGGCCAACACCTCAAATGAGATCGTCTTGGCGGTCACGGCTGGGGCACCATCTCTGCTCCGCAATGAGGGCAATTAGCTTGGTTCTGAGGCACAGACGCGCTGCAGTCGGGGCAAGGAACCAAACGTACACTGGCAGGATCCTGAGCGCCACGGGCCAGAAGAATGTCATGCTCCAACAGCCACGCCGGGTCGCCCCTGCCAGCCTCAAGTTGGTCTCTCAGCACGGTGGCCGCCTCTACGCGGTAGGTTTGGAACTGCGCATCAAATTCCTCTTGAGGCAACCGGCCCAATTGGTACTCCAGTTCCAACGTACGTATGGCGTCGAAGATATCACCCAAAGCTGGGTCGTCATTTTCCAGAAAGCGGCCATCGTAGGAATCCGGGTGGGCCTCCGGTTCAGGGCGATTTCCCCGGACAAGGGAATACCCCACCAGAAAGATACTGAATAGGGCCAAAAAGGCGCCAAAAATTACGGATAGAGCGATTCCCGCGTCCATGAGAATCAGTGTATCAGGGAAGACAAATGGGCTAGGCGGTCGTTGGCCGGGATCTGACGGCGGACCGGCTAAGACTGGGGACCTGGGCCGGTGATGGCGCCCTTTGCGGCCACAAAGCGATCCCTGTTCCAAGTAGCATTACCGGGCCGGCAACCCACATCCACCAGATCAAGGGGTTGACCAAGATGCGGAACCCCACACTTCCGTCTGGCAGATTCTCACTGGGCACAATGTACAGGTCCTCAACGGGCGTGGAACGGATCGCCGCATTGGTGGAGGCCATATTGAAGTTGGGGTAAAAGGCGCGGGTGGTCCGGAGGGTCTCCAACAGTTCTCCGTCGCGGAAGACCTGCACCGTTGAGGTGAACTCGGTCCGGTTGCTCTTGGGTGTCTCGATGCTCCCAAGATAGACCAACTCATAGTCCTCGATGGTGACCCTTTCTCCAGGACTCAACACAACATCTTTCTGGGTGCTGAAGAACGAAGTCCCCACTATGCCCAGGGTCACCATGACCACCGCCAGGTGCGCGATGTAGCCACCGTAACGGGGCCGGTTGGCCCAGATGAGGTGCAGGAAGGCGGCGGCGTAATTCTCTCCGGTGCCGCGATGGCGGGAAAGTGTTCCCCGGTACCATTCCATCAGGATGCCGGTGGTCACGAAGGTCGCCAGTCCAAAAGCAATCAAGGCATAGTCTTTGTGCAGGCCTAAAGCTGCCAAGACCGCGACTGTAGCCAGTCCCGCAACGGCGGGCGGCAGCAACGATCTTCTAAGACTGCTCAGGCTGGCCTTGCGCCACGGTATCAACGGACCAACACCCATCAAGAACACCAACGCCAACATCAACGGCCCGTTGACTTGGTCGTAGAACGGGCGGGCCACCGTGATCTCCTCATCGTTGGTCAACCGGGATATCAGAGGATAGACGGTTCCCCACAGCGTGACGAAGGCGATGGCCAATAACAGCAGGTTATTGATCAGGAAGGCCGCCTCCCTGGAGAGCATGGAGTCCAGGTTCCGGGCGCTCTTCAGCAGTGGATACCGCCAGATGAAGATGGCGAATGGAATCAAAACACCGATTGCCAGGAACATCAGGAATACCCAACCCAGTGAGGAAGCGCCGAAAGAATGGACCGACGGTACCGAACCGCCCCGATTCATGAACATTCCATATAGCGCCAGCCCAAAGGCCACGTTAATCAGGACGATGTTCCACATGCGGAACATGCCACGGCGTTTCTGCACCATGATGGAATGGATAAACGCAGTTAGGGCCAACCAAGGCATGAAGGCCGCATTCTCCACCGGGTCCCAGAACCAGAACCCGCCCCAGCCCAGGATCGTGTAGGCCCACCAGGACCCCAGAAGCAGGCCGCTTGCCAACAACACCCAAGAGATGATGCCCCAGACCCGTCCGGCGTCCACCCATTCGTCTCCGGTCTTGCCAGCCAGCATTGAGCCCATGGCGAAGGCAAATGGGATGGTGATTCCGATCAGGCCAGCCATCAGGGCCGGTGGGTGAAAGAACATGCCGAAGTGGGTGAGCAGTGGGTTGATTCCTTCCCCGTCAATAGGCACAAAGGACAGTTTGTCGAAGGGGTTGGCCATGACGGCGGTCACGGCCAAGAAAAAGGTCAATGTCAGCATCAAAACGGCGGTGGTGTAGGGCAGGGCGTCTTTGAGACGCTCAGGCGACCGCCAGATGGCTATCGCGGACATCACCGATAGGACGAGCCCGATGTACAGCAGGGAGCCTTCGTTCCCCGCATAAAATGCAACCCACGTGAACTGTTTGGGCATGGCGAGATCGCTGTGGGCGGCCACGTAGGCAATCTCAAAATCATGGCTGATGAAAGCGATCACCAGGCTTAAAGTAGAGACCAACAGGGCCAGGACTGCTGCATAGGCGGCCGATTGGGCGCTCTCTACCAATGCCGGAGACAGGCGCAACTTTCCAGCCACCGACGCAATGGTGGAATACGCGGCCAGAGCCAGGGCGATCCAGAGGCTTATCGATCCCAGGTCCGCCATCTATGTCTCCTCTTCCGGACCGAGTGGGTCCATTCCGAGAGATTCTACGGCTAAGCGGGTGGCATTGGATGCGCCGCCCCCTCGGGAGAAGTTCAGGTGGCGATCGATCAACTGCAAATAAGGGGCTAGGCCATCATCCTGAACCGGCTGCGGAGCCGGCCGCGATGAATCCCTTTGAGTCATAGATCGGATGATGAAGAACACCGCGACTAGTGCCGCGCCAACGCCGCCGATTGGCAAAAGCCAGGCAACGAGGTTGGCCCCAGTTTTCGGCGGCGCCGCCAAGATGTCCTTCCCGTAACGATCGACGAAGAAGTCAAATATATCTTCCCGGTCTTTGCCCTCGGCCAGCATCTCCCGAACGATCGCCCGCATCTGCCGGGATATCTCCACCTGGGCTTGGTCGATGGTCTCGGCCGGACACACAGGGCACATGAGCATGCGGTCGATGGTCTGGGCTTCGCTCTCGCTGAACGCCTGAGCGGGAACAGTAGGCTCGGGTGACTGGGCGTGAAGGTCGCCATTCTGAACAAAAAACGTTCCGATGACAACCATCAATACAGCCAACGGCAAGACCGCCTTTGGAAAACATCTGCCAAGAGGGGGGTTGTGGAAAAGAAATCTCATTCGCAAACCGTGTCCACGAGCGCAACCCCAATAAGCTCTGGACCTTTTCGATTGGCCGGCTTATCAGAGCCAGCTATTTGGGCAATGACCCGATGTATTGGGCGATTGCATGGCGCTCGTCTTCGTTCAATAGTTTGCCAAAGGGCGGCATGACTGACGTGGGGCCAAGGGGCCGGGCGGTCGCACCCAGCCTTGATTCTATGAATGACGGCGGCCTGGTGGTCAGGTTGGGATCGACGATAGGCTCATAGCCGTATCCGTCGCGCATCTTGGTCAGTACCGGTCCGGTGCCCTTGGCATCGGCGCCGTGGCACATCTGACAGTTGACCCGGTACAGGTCTGCGCCGCTATTAGTCACACTAGATGCCGGAGGCGGATAAAAGGCCACCGCATCTGCCATGCCGGTCAGACGGGGCGGCTCACCGGACCTGTAGGACTGCTGGTAGTGCTGCTCATAGAAGATGTCTACCGGGTATGATCCCTGACTGCAGCCGACTAACACCAAGCCCAAGAGCATGGCGGCGCCAAAGAACCAGCGCTTCAATCCCCGCCTGCGACTTCCAGGCGTAGGAAGTACAACGGCGGATGACAAAGAATATGACTTAACCCGGTTTATCATTACGCTCAGCTCTTGCGCACTACATCGATAGCCCCAGCCTGGGTTAACAGGGTCTGGGTTTGAGTCAACTGGTCTTCGTCTACGTTGACCAGGACTCCGATGTATCCCTCAGTGATGCGGGTGTCGTACAACCCTTGCTTGAACGCGGGTAGCCGCGACTCAAATATGATTCCGATAATAGTGAAGGCGATGGCTGTGAGCATCGTGCTCTCGTACGTAACCACGGCCATTGGAGGCAGGGACAAGATTGGCTTGCCGCCTTGGACCAAGGGGTAAGCCATCTGGGTCATGGAGGTCAGCATGATGCCGACGGTGAGACCGATCAAAGCGCCCACGAATGGGAATATGTAGAGCCGGTGGCTCTCATGCCGCTCCCCAAAAGCGCCTTCAGGGTATGGCGCGTCGGTTAGGAAGTCATAGTCAGTTGAAGCTACTCCGGCCGCCTTGAGCGCATCGCCAGCATCGGCAGCGTTGTCGGCCGTTTCAAACAGACCCAGTATTGGTAGTTTGGCCATCTTTAGTTCCTTCGATATACCTGCTATTGGTTATTGTTAATAGTCTAGGGCTAATCTTCGCGGAAGGTTGCCGGGACAGTGACCCGGCCGATCTTGATCTCTGTCCGAAGTATCTCGCCCTCTTTTATGTCGTAGAGCGGTATCAATGGCACCACTTTCGCAATCGTCACCATCAACATTGAGACCATCGCGAAAGTGCCGATGACAATCAGCCATTCCACCAGGCTTGGGCGGTAGGTATACCAGTCAAAGGTCAACAATTGTTTGCGAGCTAGACCAGGCACGATGATCAGGAAGCGCTCCAGCCACATGCCGATGTTCACCGATATACAAGCCACAGACATGATCCACAAGTTCCGGCGGCAGGATCGGCTAAGCCAGATCGAAACCGGCAGGAAGTATGTGATCCCGACAAATATAATCATCCATATGTTCCATGGACTTACCATAAACTGGAGGTTTCTCACGGCAATCTCATCAGCCTCCCGGCCATAGAAACCGAACACAACTTCCATCACGAAGAAGTAGAACCATCCAGTCGCGACCACGACCAACAGACGACCCAGGGCGTCGATATGCTCATGGCGTATGTAGTTCTGCCAACCGTAGATATACCGCAAGACGATCAGCACTAATGCAACGGCTGACACACCCGAGTGCACCGCGCCCACCACGAAGTAGGGAGCGAAGATGGTTGAGTGCCACGACTTAACGGATACTGCCATTCCGAAGTCCCAGGAGACTATGCTGTGCACTGAGACAAACACCGGCAGGATCAACGCGGAGAGGAGCACACCGGCGATAATCTGCAGCTTCCATTGCCGGGGGTTGCCCTGCCAGCCCATGGCCAACATCCCGTAGATGCGGTGACTCAAGCCAGTGGTGCGGTCGCGCAGCACGGCGAAGTCTGGTATCAGCGCAACCAAAACGAACAATATGCTGGAGGTCAGGTAGGTGTAGACCGCGCTGGGGTCCCAGACAAGCGGCGTCCTGACGTTGGGCCAGATGCCGCGAGCGTAGTCGTAAGGGACGAAGGGAAGCGTGTAGATCCAGTAGACTGTGCGCCACGGCCGGCCCGTATGGATCAGCGGCATCAACATGGCCGTTAGCAGCGAGAAAACGGTCAGAATCTCCGCGGCGCGGGTGGCCGGCCGTCGCCATTCCGCTTTTGACAGGCGCAGGATGGCTGAAAGCATCACCCCGGCGTGGCTGATGCCGATCCAGAAAACAAAGTTGGTGATGAAGAAGCCCCACATCACTGGGCGGTTCAGGCCGGTAACACCAAATCCCTGATTGATCAAGACGCCAGCGGCGCTCATTGCGATAAGCACGATCAAACCAAGGACGCTGATGACCATCCAGAACCACTTTGGCGAGTTCAGGATGCTGACCAGCAGTTCCCTGTTTACCTGTCTAGATTGTAGAGGTGTGCCTTCCTGCATGTTGCTCCGCCGTTTGGGTTATCGGATGGATACCTTGAGTTTTCAACCGCATCCGATTCGAGATTATAAATAAACCTATTCAGGCTTGCCCAAGATTAAATATTCTCCCTTCATGAATCGACCCCACTTCTGGTATAGGGTGCCTTCCTTTATCTCCCACAGGGAGAGCAAGGGCAGCATCTTGGTGGCGACCAGGTAAACGAATATCGCGGCGCCGATTCCTCCCACGACCATGAAGACATCCCAGATGTCTGGATAGACCGGCGCGGGTACATGCTCAAAGAACAGGTCGTAGATCTCATGGCCCGGGGCGGCATTGGCCGCTCCGACGAATATCCTGATACAGAACGCAAGGCCGCCGATGATTACCAGCACGCCCGCGAGGGCCGGTCCCCAGTCGCTACGGCGAACCGGGTTCCAGATCAGCAGCGCGAAAGGCGCCAAGAAACTGAACAGCGCATTGACGAGGAACACGATGCCATAGGTATCTGTAATCAAATATTGAATTATGTTTTGCTCCACTTCCAACCGGCCGTACCAGAAGGTGATGAAGAAGGCGAACATGTGATAGATCCAGAGCAGAGTCACACCCAACAATACTTTGCTGGCTGACCAAAAGACCGACTTCCCGGCATAGCCTTCGTAGCCACCCCAACGCCGCATTATGAACAGCACGACCAGTATGG
Source organism: Chloroflexota bacterium (assembly GCA_027624135.1). GTDB lineage: Bacteria > Chloroflexota > Dehalococcoidia > Lucifugimonadales > UBA3495 > UBA9611. Next base: position 24,995 of record JAQBXL010000004.1, on the reverse strand, counting down.
CCCCAAGGGACATCTGGAGGGCGGTAACGCTGTAGATGACGGGGAATATGGAATCCTTCCATCCAGGAATCAAGCTCTGCGCGTAATCGGAGCTAATCTCAAAGTGAACGAAAATCAGGGTCATGAAGTAGAAAGCGCCGAGCAGGGCCAACCCGGCTTTCTGCACATCCCACTGGCGCGGGGTTCCATACCAACCACTGGACAAACGTTTGTAAACCCAGCCACGAAAGCCGGTTGCCGTACCGCGCGACTCTGCCATATCCGGCATGGCGGATGTCCACAGAATCGCCAAGGACGTGATGGCTAGAAATGCCACTCCCAACAAGTCCCACGCGTGAGGCGCACCGATGGGACCTTCGAACCAGATGGTTCGTCTCAATTCCAACTGCCCTTCCACCGCTCCATCTGGGTTTGCCAGATCAGGCAGAAGGAACATCAGGGGAATGAACATCAAGAGGTTCAAGAGACAAACGATCGAGAATAACTCGCCGATCCTGGAGATCGGCCTGCGCCAGTGACTCTTAGTGAAGCGGAACGCCACGACCACCAGAGGAGCGCCGCTAGATATCATGAAAACGAAGGAGAAGACGGCCATGTAATAGCCCCAAGGAGCTATCTCATCGAACCCGTCATCGGCGGCGCGGGCCGCAAAGCCGACGATGCCAACGATGAACAATAATCCGGTGACCATCAAGGCCATCGTGAAACGCTGAGGCATGGACCTAGTCTTTTCAGACAGGTCCCGACTCGTCGTCGAGGCATCGGGGAACACCCACATGCCTGCGTGTTGTCCGTGGCCTTTAGGTTCGCTTGCCACCATCTATCTAGGCCTTTTATCCACCGGGAATGCGTCTACTTTCTTCAGATATATCAAGTTGGGCTTGGTGCCCACTTCTTCAAACAAGCGGTAAACCCGGGTGTGGGCTTCATCGACATGCCCGCCATGCTCCCGAGTCTCGATCTGCCCATTGGCTTCTTCGAAAATTGCTTTCACCGGGCCGGTTTCGTCGTGCTGATCGGCGAATTGCAAAGCGTTGGTTGGGCAGGCCTGGACGCAGGCGGGCATGTAGTTGCCCTCTTTCATCTGCCGGTAATTAAGCTTCCGATCTGCCACAGGTATCCGTTCTCCGGTCAGGGGTTCCAATCCTCTGCGCTCGACATTGACCTCGCCTCGGCGTAGACGCTGCACACAGAAGGTGCACTTCTCCATGACGCCGCGAGTTCTCACAGTAACGTCGGGATTCAATTGGTTCCTGAATCGGTCCGGCCACTGCGGCTGCCAGAAATTGAAGAACCGGACGGTGTAGGGACAGTTGACGGAACAATAACGGGTTCCGATGCAACGGTTGTATACCTGAACGTTCAGCCCCTCATCGTTGTGGTAGGTGGCGAACACGGGGCACACAGGCTCACAAGGAGCGTTCTCACAGTGCTGGCATAGGATGGGAATGAACCTGGCCTTAACGTTGGGAAACTCGCCCTCCCAATACCGCTCGATCCGGATCCATTCGTAGGCCCGCCGTTGCTGGAAATAGGACTGTGTATTGATGGGGATGTTGTTCTCTGCCTGGCAGGCAACAACACAGGCCTGACAACCGGTACACCGGTCCAGGTCCACCACCATTCCCCATTTATGATTTTCGCGCTGAGTTACCATTTACAAACCTGTCTAAATGCGATTGATTAAACTGCTTTCCGCCGGCTGTGCCCTTAGGCGTTCTCCGGTCTGATAGTCTTGATGATGTCCTCGGCAGGAGTAAGGCCTATCTCCACCGCCCTCGAATTACCCTCAAGTTTGGATATGCTTACGCTTTCACCAGTCTTGTGCACCCGCACTCTGGTACTGGCCCACGCCAGGGAACCCGTGTCTCTAACCAGGGTCGTCTCCAATATATCCATGACGTTGGAACTTTCTTTGCCAAGGCGGTCGGTAGCATAGTCGGAGCCGCTCTTTCGACCTTGGCCAAGAGGAACCCCTATGATGTTGGGAGGCGCCGCTGGAGTCGCATAGACAACGGCGCGAATGGAATCCTTGGAGGACTCGATCCGAACGATGTCTCCTTCTTTGACTCCCAACCTGTCTGCGGTTACGTCGTTCAATTCAACCCAGGTCTGCCAGGTAACCGTGGTCAACGGATCAGGCGCTGACTGAAGCCACGGCAGGTGAGCATTGTAGCCGTCCAACAGGGTGTTGTGCACGAAGGGAACCAGATAGTAGGAATCGGATCCTAGTCCTATCCCAGCAAAATCAGGGTCCGACGCTTTATTGGCGATGGTCTGGATCAATCCGTTGGGCGCCTGAATGTTGGCCGGCCCCGTGGTATTTTCGTCCCACCAGCCGCCCTTTTTCAGGAGGTTGTTCCAGAATTCGTCGGCCGACGCAGCCTCGACGGAACCCCGATTCATCGCGAACAGAGCGTCGGATCCTTCCCTCAGCATGCTCTTGAAATTGGACCAAGGCAGTTGGGATTCCCGTCCCAATTCCTGGGACATGGTCAGCAAGACATCTGGGAAACTCAATGGGTCCAAGTCGGGCAGGGGATTCACCACCGGCTGCTGGAAGCCTACAGTCTGGTAACCGGGTCCTGGTTCTGTTATATCGTCGCCCCAATCCTCCAGGTAGACCCGGTCGGGAAGGATGAGGTCGGCCATCACACTGGTTTCATCAATAAATGGTGAGAAGCTGACCACGAATAGATCGTCTGCTTGGGCGATGGCGTCTCTAAGCCTTAGAGATTCGGGCAAACCGTGCACGGGGTCGGCGCCGTGGAGCATCAGCATCTTGGTTCTGCCGCTGCGTATCTGCTCGGCGATGCGGTCCCAGTCTTCCAGACTACCCACCTTGCCGGAAGCGGGAACTCCGTCCCACGGGCTGCCCGGATTGAACTTGACTCCGCCCTTCGCGCCGACGCTGCCAACCAAGTAGTTGAGGGCGTAGATCGCTTCCAAGATGAAGAGGCCATTGCTCTGCGCCCCGGCGGAACCGCCGCCGATAGCGACGCTGGGCCGGGTTCGTGCGAATCTGCGGGCCAGGTCTTTCAAGAACTCCACAGGGTCGCCGCCAGTCATTTCGGGAGTGAGACCAGCCAACTGAACCACAACTTCAGGCCGGAAGGTGTTCAGTCTCTGGATGCCTGCGTCTCCGCCGACCAGCGCACCCACGTCAACGCCGCCTGCCTCCAGACCCTCTGACACGATGACTTGGGCCAAACTGAGGGCTACGTGCCCTTCCCAACCGGGCCGCACCGGCAGCCATTTGTCGGCGTTGGCGGCAGTCATTGAGAAGCGGGAATCTATCTGGTAGAGCAGGCCCCGGTCGCGACCCTCGCCCTGCCGGAACTCGCCGTACCCGCGATTGAAACGCGTGGGAGAGACCCAAGTAGAGAGGAAGTCCGCGCCGAAGGACAATATGAACCGGCTGTTTTCAAGGTCGAAGTCGGGCAGGGTGTCCTGGTTGAAGACATTCTTAACGGCTGCCCGGAACGTATTATTGTCGATGGTCTCAAAGCCCAATTGCTCGCCGCCGATCGCTGACGCAAACCGGTCTGCGAGAAGCCCGAGATGTCCGCGTAGAGGCTCAGTAATCATGACTGAAGACGAGCCTCGGGCTTGGAGGGCGGTGCGTAACGAGTCCATCCCATTGGGCTGCCAGCTGATAGGCAGGAACTCACCCGAGCCACGGGGTCCACTGCGCCGCATGGGCGAGGGTACGCGGTCGGGATGATAAAGGGCTTGAAGCCCCGCCTCGCAACGGGCATGGGTCTTACCCTGGTTGATCGGGAAGAAGGGATTGCCCTGTATCTTCTTGGCCCGGCCTTCCATCACCCGCACGACTATGCCCTCGCAGGAAGGACAGGTCCGGCACAAGCTGGCGTACCAGTTGTCGGTGCCTCGAACCAAGTCTTCGGGAAGTCGCACGGGACTCTGAAGGTCGAGCTCACCATGACGGATGCCAAATCCCTCACAGGCAACGGCTCCCACAGCTCCCAAGCCAGCCCAGGCAAGAAAGTTTCGCCGGGTTAGTTTCATCTACCTATGACCCTGTTATTCATTACGAGGTCCATCACTTATGACACACGGTACAGTCTGTAGGAACATCATTGTTACGGTGACAATCGAGGCATGTCCCCATCTTCAATGACTGACCGGCTTTGGGTTTGACTACTGTCTTGTTGGCTATGTCGCCGTGGCAAATGGTACATGTCTGGGCGACGTCAGGCGATTGGGTGATCTCTTCGCCGTTAATACCGTACTTAACCGGGGTTGTTTCATCGGTGAAGTACCTGATATGGGATTCGTGAATGAAACGCACGTGATCAGGCAGCCGGTGCACCCGCTCCCAATTGATCGGCTGGTCAGTTTCGAAGGCCGTTCTGACTTTGTCGATCTCGGCCTGGGCCGTAACGGTCGCGCCGTCGATATCCTTATGGCAGAAGAGGCACGTTTCCACGGCGGGAACGGTTGCCGCCTCGCCTTTGGTCACGTTCCGGTGGCAGAACTCACACTGAATATTGTTCTCCGCCACGTGGACGGTGTGCGGGAAAGCGACCGGCTGGGCCGGCGCATTGCCCAGGCCAAACGGTGGGTTGGAGAACCATGATATGAGCAGAACGACGACGACGAAACCCAGGATTACGGTTACGACCCCGCCGGCCACCACGAGTGGCAGCATTTTCCCGCTTGGCATCATCTAGTTAGTTCTTCCGTTCAAGTCGTTTCTTACTTTCCTTAGAGACCATTACTCGTGGGAGCGACCATTGCCCGTCAGTTATTCTGGGCTAGATCAAGACCCGGGGCCAAATCTTGCTCACGTCCAACTGTGCGTTGATACCCAGCACCAAGATGACAACGGCGACGGCAAACACCAAAACGGCGAATGCGGTCAAGACGGGGCGAACCTTCTGCATCGACTCTGGCAGCTGACCCGTGTTCACCAGGGATGGAATCAAAGCGTGTGCCGTAAGCATGGTTAGGGCAAAAGTCACAACGATAGGCAGATAGATCCAGAACCACTGAAGGAACATGTGAATGTTGTGCCATTCTGCGCTGGTTAATGCTTTGGGGTCTTCGAACATCGGGCACCTATCGGTGGCCACAATATGGCGTGATTAAGGAGGTTTCCGCACCAGAAAAAAGCCTCCGGTCAGAGGCCAGGTGAAAAATATCACAACGCAAATTGGGTGTCAAGCGATTTCAGCCTTGATTACGCGTGGAAGCAAGCCCGCCGCATCTACGTTCTGGGTGGCGGAATCTCACCGAAACACCGGTTAAAACCCCGGAATATTACCAGCGACCTGAGCTTGGGCTGTTTGACATAAAAAATGGTGCTTCCTATGCTTGAATAAACAGGCACGGAATAATCGTGGGACCCACTGGAGCTAAACAAGAGCGCTAGTCACGATTTCAGCCTGAAACCGGCGCTGCTTTGCACCTAAGCTTTGAGGAAGGTTCCGCCAGATCTGCAAACCGATCCAGTAGCTTTTATTGTCTATAGGCACAAATCAATTGTAAGAAACGGGTGAGACTTTTCGTGAATATGCTCCTCAAAATCGGAAGGAAACCACGCCAAGACGACGCTCTAGATAGCGAGGAACGGGAAGCTGCCTCAACGGCGGCTGATCAAGTCGGCGCCCGTTCTCCCTTGGCAAATGTCGAGCCGGATACATCAGTCGACTTCGAAGAAGCGCTTGTGCCGTCGGAATCCTCATCGAATTCCTCGACGGCTTCCAGTGACTTCGGGACCAATATCAAGATCAGCTTGGAGAAAGCTCGGGAAGCTCAGACCTTGAGAGACCGTTCCCAGTCCGTGTTCGCCCAGAGTGAATCCATCTCGGAAGAGGCCATACGGTCTGCTGAAGCCGCGGCGAGGGCCTATGGTGAGGGCTTCGACGCCAGATCCAAGGCATACATGGAAGCCGCCGAAAAGGCGCGGACAATGGCTGAGACACTTAGATCCCGCATGAAACAAACTCGATCCTCGTATCAGTCTGCGCTGGATAAGGCGCTGGGATCGAAGGAATTATCAGCGCAAGACTTGGCCGCTGCGTTGGATTCCTTGGACTTCACGGTCCTAAATGTGGAGCGCGAGTTGATGGAATCAGCCAAGGCTTTTTCCATTGCCGACTCTGCCAAGGAATTGGCCATCCAGGAGTTGCTTGCTGTTCACTCTATCTGGCGTTGCCTTGCTCCTAGGCGCCATGATGCTCTCGGAAACGATGAACCCAACCTTGTTCTTCGCGAATCATCGGCTGGCGAGTCCGCATCGGAGATCCTCCAGAGGGAATTGGCCGGCCTGGCAAAGATGCCCGATGAAGACTTGAAATCTCCCGAAGATTCGCAGGAGACCCCGAGGCGACCGATTACCGCCAACGCCTGTCTTGAGAGAACCTACTCCGGCCGTGTCTATCTGATGTTCGACGCGTCGCTATCCAAAAAAGGTTTGGAGTCGGTCTGGGATGCGGTGGAAGAGGCTGCAGGCGCCGGAGCCATAGTTGACACCCGGTTGGTGTCGCGAGATGAAGGGGTACAGGTTACGCTCGACCTGGATTCCAGCACGCTGGATGTGGCGTCGTTCTTACGCCGGCTGGGAGGCGCGGAGCTGACGCCGCTAGGGAAAGACCGCCTGAAGGTGAACTGGACCGCCTCCGCGTAGAGGGTTCCCTCTGGTTCCCGGTTCTCCTTGGCTCTCCGGCTATTTCCGCCTTCTGATTGGTTTCGGCAGTGTCAGGACATACTCGATGCTCTCCCTAAGATATCCCTGGAGCACCGTCGAGCCTTCCGCATCGACGTTTGGAAACAGAACGTAATCTTTCTTTACCGGGCCGTTTGGAAAGTAACGCAGCGGCACAGTCTCTTTGTTTCCCAAGAGTCTGTCTCTTGTTTTCTCTGGAAGCTTCACAGCCAACCCAACCGGAGTCAGAGAGATACATATTCTTCCCTCCGCATATAGCGCAGCGCCGCCGAAAAAGTGCTTGCACTCGATATTGACGCTTCCAGAAATATCCGAGGCCGTTGTTCCAGCGATCTCTTCCAGTCTCTCTAGATATTCCTTAGCCATCTGCTTCTAAGGCCGGTTGTCGCGGTACCAGTCTATTATCCCTGAACCGGTCGCGGCCCAAACTCCCTCGTGGCCCATTATGTGGCTCAAGGCGTCCTCCAAGTAGCCGATCCGGAAGGGCTGCCCCACCAGCCAAGGATGCAGGTTGATCACCAAGAGCCGTCCGTTCTTGGCGCCGTCGCGGTGCATCACGTCAAATCCGTCCTTTATCGACTGGGCATACCGGTCGATGGTCACGCGGCGGTTCGACATGGTGAAGAGATCGTCCATCTCCAACATGGCCGGCAGGGAGAACAAACCGTCTTTCATAGGGTAGGGTTGCTCGTCATTGACCCAATCGCATAGGTAGTCGATTCCGGCTTGGGCCAATAGCGCGGGGGTGCGTTCCGATTCCCCGTAGTCCGTCCCGAACCAACCCTTGGGCGCCGTTCCGGTTGCCTTCTTCAATACATCCACTGCGGAGCGAATGAATTCCGCCTCCTCTGCGGTGGACATGTTGCCTGAGATCATCTGGCTCCCCGAAATGCCGTGGGCGATGATCTCGCAGCCCCGGCCCAGGCAATGCTTCACTAGGTATGGGTAGCCCTCAGCGGTCTGAGAGTCCATGGCCACGGTGGCCTTGATGCCCAGCCGGTCCAACACGTCCAGCACTCTGAAGATGCCGACCCGGTGGCCGTACTCCCGGTGGGAAAATCGTGGGTAATCGGGGAAGGGCCGCACACCCAGGCCCCCGGCTTGGTCGGCGCTGAAACTATCTTCCGGCGGTTTCCATTCGGTGTGCTCCAAGGTGACGATGACGCACAGAGCGACTTTTGCATCGTCTGGCCAGCTAAGTTTAGCTCGGGTCGATATGGGGGACCATTCGTGGTGTGGGTGGTCCATCCCTTCTCGTCTTTCGGCAGGCATGGGGCAGATCTCCGGTGGAGTCAGATTTTGGCAGATTTTTGCACTGTAGCCCGGTTAGGCCTTGAACTGCTGGGCGTGGATCACTGCCTGGTCGTAGTAGTTCTCGATGTAATAGTCTGCTATTTCGTCGGCGGTGGTGTACCAGATGCCGTCATGGGAGGTGATGTGACGTAGTATCTCGTCCAGATACTTGATGCGGTGGGGCTGACCGATCAGGAAGGGATGGAGGGCGATGCACATCACCCGGCCGCTCTCGGCCCCTTCTTTGTACAATTGGTCGAACTGCCTCTTGCAGATATCCGCGAAATAATCAGCTTCGTAGTTCACGCGGAACAACGGCGAATCATTCAACTCTATGGAGTAGGGAACCGATACTAGTTTGCCCGACTGCACGTTGATGGGCACCGGTTGATCGTCGTGCATCCAGTCCGTGTGGTAGATCAGCCCGGCTTCAGACATCAGGTCCGGTGTGCGCTCCGTGCCCGAGATGGCAGGGCCGAGCATGCCCTTTAGCTGTTTACCGGTTTGGCGTTTCAGCGTAGCGATGTTGTCCCGGTAGAACTCCCTTTCCTCAGCTTCGGTATACGCGTAGAGGTAGCGGGTGTTATAGATGCCGTGGCTCATGTAGTCCCAGTCACGGTCCACCATTGCGTCCCGTATCTCGGGGAAGTGCTCCAGGACGGCCAAGTTCAGAGACACGCACGCCCGAATCTTGTACTGGTCCAGCACCTCCAGCATCCGCCAGAATCCGACCCGGTTGCCGTAGTCGCGGTAAGAATACTGCTGCACGTCGGGATAAGGAGTACGCGGCCAGGGATCGCGCGGACCGTACTGAACGGGCATGTATTCGTAGTGCTCCACGTTGGGAGCGATCCAAAGCGCAACGCGTTCTCCGTTGGGCCACTTGATAGGCGGGCGCTCGATGATGGGGCTGTAATCGACTCGATGGGGAGGAAGGGACATCGGTGCGTGACCTCCTGCCGGACTGTGCTCATCAGACTAGGGGAATCGCCCACGACTGTCAAACGATTTCTTGGTGCATCTCTGGCGAATAGCAGGGTCTGGTCAAACCCGGGAAGATAACGCAAAATGGCAGCGATGTAGCCTAGGGATTTACTCAGGCCGGAGACCGTCAGGGGGGAAAGGGATGCCAGCCAGAACGGGGCAACAATATATCGAGGGTTTAAGGGAGAGACCTCCCAATCTGTACATGAATGGCAAGCAGATTAAGGATCCCACCAAGCAGCCGGGACTGGAGGGAGGGATCAAAACTCTGGCACGGCTGTACGACCTGCAACATGACCCCATCGTTGGCCACGAGATGACCTATGAGTCCCCAACTACGGGAGACCAGGTGGGCATGTCGTTCCTGACCCCCAAGACCCTTGAAGATTTGAACCTGCGTCGCCAGATGATGCGGAATTGGGCCCGGATCACCTGCGGAATGATGGGCCGCACCCCCGATTTCCTCAATGTGAGCCTGATGTCCATGGCCGCGGCTGGCAAGTACTTCGGCCAGAACCGTCCGGAATTCGAGAAGAACATTCAAAACTATTACGAGATGGTCCGGGAGAAAGACCTGGTGCTGACGCACACCCTGGTCAACATCCAGCGCAACCGATCCGCAGCGGCGACAGCCTTAGATGACTCCCTGGACGTGGCGTTGTCGGTGGTCAAAGAGACCGACGAAGGCATCATTGTCCACGGCGCCCGGGTCTTAGCAACCCTGCCGATTGCCGATGAGATCGCCGTCTACCCGGCTCGTTCCCATCGCTTGCCTACTGGCGCGCCTGGCCGCACCTCGTTCGCTTTCGCCATTCCCTGCGATGCCCCCGGTCTCAAGTTCCAATGCCGAGAGCCATTCGACCTGCAGCGTTCCAGCTTCGACCACCCACTGGGATCGCGTTTCGAGGAGATGGACGCGCTGGCGTTCTTCGACAACGTATTGGTTCCCTGGGAGCGGGTGTTCCTGTTTGGCGACGTAGAGATGTGCAACAACATGTCGCTGCGGACCCATCAGTTCCTCCACTCCGGGCATCAAGTCGTGACCAAGAACGTCGTGAAGTGCGAATTCATCCTGGGTTTGGCCAACCTGATGGTTAAGACTCTGGGGTCATCTGAGTTGCCCCAGGTTCATGGCATTATGGCTGAAATAATAGAAAATCTCGAGATCACCAAAGCCCTGCTGCGGGCTGCCGAAGTGGACGCCGAGATCGACGAATGGGGGGTCATGTGCCCTGTCGACATGCCGCTGATGGTGGCGCGCCAGCAGTTCATCAATATGTACCCGCGCATGGGAGAGATCCTGCACCTGCTGGGCTCCAGCAGTCTGATGGCTCTGCCCACCGAAGCGGACTTCGAGGGACCCCTCGCCGAAGATATCACCCGCTATATGGAGACCGATTTTGCCTCAGCCAAGGACCGGGTGCGGCTCTTCAGGCTGGCCTGGGACACTTGTTGCAGCGCCTTCGGGTCCCGGCAGATACTCTACGAACGGTTCTTCCAAGGAGACCGAAACCGCAACGTGGTCTTGATGAACAGCCGCTACGATAAAGAGCCCATGAGCCAATTCGTGCAGGAATTCCTAGAGCGAGATTAACCGGGAATCAGGATTCAACTGACTAGCCGTTGGTGATTCGGAATACAGATCCTAGTCGTCATCCCCAACCGCCCCAATCGCGCCGGCAACCGGGTTAAGACCCGATGATTGAACCACGTCGTTCTCCCAGTCTGGTATCAAAACATGGGAAGTGTCATCGAGCAAGGCGATCACCAGCACACCAAAGGCGCTAAACCCAACGGACAAGCCCAGAACAACTTCGAACGACCCGGTCGCATAGATCACCAGCCCGGCCAAACCGGTGGCAACCGCGTGCCCCATGAGAGCGCCGGTGGTCTGCCAGCCGTAGATCGTGCCCATCGGCCCGTCGCCAAAATACTGCCGATTGATGACCAGATAGCCGGTCCACTCGCCGCCGAATCCCAGACCAAAGGCTGCCGCAAATACGTAGAAGACCCAGGCGTCCTGTGCCCAGAAAAGTATCATGACCGTGAGGGCTTGGATGGACAGGCTGGTGGCCATCATTCTTCGGGTGCCGTATTGCTCCGCCAGGATCGGAGTCACGAACCGGCTGATGACGCTGACCATGGAGATGATGCTGACGAGGATGCCGGCCGACGCCAATGACGAGAACACTCCCCGCTCAAAGGCCATGGGAATCAGGTAAATGAGTATTGTGCCGTGCCCGGCGCAGCCCAAGCCGTGGATCAACGGCAAGTTCCAGAACGGCTTGGTACGCCGGGTGTGCTGATTGAATACTTTCTGTCTTAACCGCTCTTCTTCCTTGTCCCGTTGGATAGCGGCAACATCGGTTTCCCTGGCCCCGTAGGGTTGTATGCCCAGGTCGGCTGGCTTATTACGCATGAAAGGAACGAGGCAGAGCATGATCCCACCACCCACCCCGCCGATCAACATGAAGGTGCCTTGCCAACCAAACGCTTCGATGAACCCACCCATCAGTGGGGCCATTATCCCAGTCCCAATCCCGCCTGCTCCCCAGAGTATGCCGATCCCCAGTCCCAAGCGGCGGCGGAACCAACCACTGACAGCGGCCATCAATGGCACCATAGCCAGAGATTGGGTCAGAGACAGCAGAATTCCGAAGAAGATGAAGAAGTGCCAGACTTGTGTCACCTGGCTCAGCAGAAACATGCTGATCAGGTACATGATGGCAGCAGCTAATAGCATCCAGCGGGAGCCATAGCGGTCTCCCAACCAGCCGGTCATGGGAGCGTAAATGGCGCCAAACAGGTAGTAGCTGGCAATCACCAAGCCAATGGTGCCCAGGCTCCAGTCAAAGTCTCCGCTGGGGTCGTTCAGCGGCGGCACCATGATTCCGGCGGCCATGCTTATAGAGCTGGCAAATATCTGAACCGTGGCCAAGATGCCGATAACGATCCAGCTATAGTGGATGCCAAAGGGCAGGTTGCCAACCGAGAATCGTAACTCTGGTTTATCTAGAAGGGCCAATTAGTACAACCCTCTTTTTCCATACGACTTAATCGTATCCTGTAGGTAATACGATGATGCGATGGGCAAATTATACCGAATCGCAACGATAAATACAGCCTTCCATCAAATACAGCCCGCCATCAAATCATGATGTTCATCTGTTTAACGATGCTCTCACCTAAGCTTTTGCCTCCAGTAATGGTGACTCGGCCCGCTTTCAATGCCTCAGTAGGGTCGATGCGTCCGCAACCCAGACAGGCAAATGTCTCAACGTCCAGCGTTATCCTGACTGTAGGAGAAGGCGGTTCCGAGTCCAATTCGCTCCCTCGGCCTCCATCGATCCCCACCGATACCACCCGCCCCGCTGTTCCGGTGATGTCTAAGACCACGGTGACTCCATCCGGGGCTTGGGCTTTTCTGGCGACTACGAAAGGCATCGCCCTGGCCACCCGTCCCACCGAATGCTCTGCAACCGGCCCTTCCAGTTCTCCGGGAATGCTCAGCGCACGCCGCATGTCTTGCTCGTGGACCCAGGCGTCGAAGATACGGATGCGCACGAACTCCGCCACCGTGCCGGGGCCGATGGGAGTTTGGGTCTCAACCGCGAACTCTTCGTCGGTTAAACCTCGTAGCAGCCCCAATCGTTGGCCGGTAAGCTCCCGGAACTCTTCCAGGACCTTCTGCCCAGACCAAGACCGGCGGTAATCGACCACCACTTCGTTGGACTGGCCCACGTCGTTCTTAACATGGCCGGTATCTGCCGGAGTATGGTCCGGTCTTGGGTTGCCCAGGATATAGGATTCAGCGCCTACCAGATGCGAGACTTGATCTTGGACCGACCACCCTGGGCAGTCGGTCGGCGTCTTCCATTGGACTTCGGTCAGAGGTGCGCACAGTGAATCTATGGAACCCCAGACCCGTTCCATCAAATCAACCACCTGCTGATTGCTCATTGTGCCCCCAAAGTTATTAGGCGGTTTAATTACCGGTTCCCAATCAATGGGCCGTCGCGCCTCCTTCCTCGCGGCGGATGGTCTCACGTCTTGTGATGAACCGGATAGCCTCGTCGGCGCCCATCCTTCCGATCTGACCGGAGGCGTACATCGAACCCAGCACCACACCGCCCCGGCCCAATATGAATTCTGAGGGTTGGATGTAACCGCCGCGGTCCTCAGACCACCAGGCGCCGATCAGTTCGCCGTCCTCTTTGGTCGCGCCATAGGCAAATTGGAAGGTAAACCCTTCGTCCATCCTGGTTTCCTCGGCGCTATCAACGCTAACCGCTATGATGGTCACTCCCAGCGATTCCAGTTCCGCTTTGTTCGCTTCCCATTCGGCTAACTGCCGTTTGCAATAGGGTCACCAATGGCCCCGGTAGAAGAGCAGGGCCATATACCTGCTTGGAGCATCGTCCGGCAAGGTTAGCGTGCCGCCGTCCAGCATCTTGAGTGTGATCTGGGGGAAACGGTCTCCCTGTTGCAGTTTTTCGCCCATTGTTACTCCATATAGAGGCCTCAGCAGGCCTACATCTATGCCGTTGGATACGATGTTGGCGCGGGAAAAGGTTGCGGGCACTCACCAATGATTAGTAGATTCCGACAGAATAGCTGCCAGTATAGCCGCGACGATATGGCTAGTCAATAAACCGTATTCCCTCACCTAAAATGTTACCCAATGGGGTAGGGTTCCCTCAACTAAGAATGTTACTGAGGGGACTATGCCGAGTGAAGAGAGGATGACGGTGGATGAACGGCGCAAATACCTGAAACTGGTGGCGCCCCGTTATGGCCGGTCCAGTCGTGAGCAGCGCGGCGGGCTGCTCACCGAGATGGCGGCGGTGACGGGGTTGCACCGCAAGAGCCTGCTCCGGCTGCTGCACGGGCCGACGCTGGAGCGAGCTGCCAAGCGGCCTCGTGTGCGGCGAAGGCGCTACGGGGCGGCGGTGTCCGACGTGGTTCGGGTGGTCTGGGAGAGCCTGGACTATGTGTGTGCGGAGCGCCTGACGCCAGCCCTGCTGCCTACGGCGCAACAGTTGGCCCGGTGGGAAGAGTTGGTCCTGACGGCCGAGGTGGAAACTCAGTTGGGGAGGATCAGCCGGGCCACGGTACAGCGCCTGCTACAACGCTTCCAGCTGGACCGGCCCAAGCTGCCGCGGCGCAAGCCCCAGCCGCCCAACGGACTGCTGCGCCAGACGCCCATGGAGCGGTTGTCCTGGGCCACCCAGGCGCCGGGCAGCTTTGAGACGGACCTGGTGCACCACTGCGGCCCGATCACCGCCGGGGAGTACGTCCACACCCTGCAATTGGTGGACATCGCCACGGGGTGGAGCGAGCGGGTGGCGGTGTTGGGGCGCGGCCAGGCCGCTATGGTGGCGGGGTTCCAACGGGTGCATGGGCGGTTGCCCTTTCCCATCACCCATCTGCACCCCGACAACGGGAGCGAGTTCTTCAACGGCCACCTGATACGCTACTTTGGGGAGGCCATGACGGGACTACAGCTCAGCCGGAGCCGGCCCTACCGGAAGAACGACAACCGGTTCGTGGAGCAGAAGAACTCCACCCTAGTGCGGGCCTACGTGGGCTACGAGCGCTTGGAAACCCCAAGACAGTATGTGGCCCTCAATGCCCTCTACGACCAACTGTGGGTGTACTACAACCTGTTCCAGCCGGTCTTGCACCTGGTGGGCAAGGAGGTGGCCAATGGCAAGCTCCGCCGCCGGTGGGACCGGGCGCAGACCCCGTATCAGCGGCTCCTGGCCAGCGGCATCCTGGCGGCGGACCAGCAAGCGAGGCTAGCCGCCCTCTATGCGGGGACCAACCCACGGCAACTACGGGAAACCATCTATCAGGCGGTGGAACACCTGTGGCAGCATACCAAGCCTGCCCAGGCACCCAACGGAAAGGAGGCGGCAACCACCCGCCGGTAACATTCCTAGATGAGTGAACTACCCTGCCCCGGTAACATTCTTATATGAGTTGACACGTAAACGAACCGTATCTGGCCGCCAGGTTTAAGATTTGACCCGGTGTCGGGCGTAGAGTAATCTGCCCTAAATCTGATATCGAACCGGAGCCCAGATGTCCGACCTGCTGGAAAAACTGAAAATGACCGTGGGTCAAGAGATCGTCTTTCAGGCCCCCGACGAGATGGGCCGCGCCTCTTTGCGCCAATACGCCCTGGCCATTGGCGACTTCAATCCGCTTTATTCCGACCGCGGGTTCGCCGAGGACCACGGACTCCGTGACGTGATGGCGCCACCCACCCTGATCTGCGACACCTGGCAGTATCTGGACAGCGATATGGATGACCGGGGCGACCTTATCGGGCGGGGCCCAATGCGCGAGTTTGAGGGGCTGCGGGCCGGCAACGAATACGAGTTCTTCCAGCCGATCCATCCCGACGACGTCATCACCGCCCGCTGGACCGTGAAGGACGTTTACGAGAGCACAGGCCGATCGGGCGTGCTGGTCTTCCAGGTGATAGAAGCGGTTTTCTACAATCAGCGCGAAGAACTTCTGGCACGGAACACGGAAACCATGTATTACCGGCCCGAACGCGATGATGAAGAATAGATTGGCCGCCCAGGTTCGATACCAGGTTCGATACTACGAGGACGTGCAGGTTGGCCAAGAAATTACGCCTCTGGTCAAAGAGATCGGTATGGCTCGGATGATGGCCTACGGGGCGGCAACCTGGGACTTCATCCGGCTGCACTACGACGCAGACTACGCCAGAGAGTTGGGATTTGCCGCCCCGGTCATGGACGGACAGATGCTGGGCGGTTTCCTCACCCAACTCGTTCAGGACTGGGCCGGACCGGGAGCATTCCTGCGTAAATTAGCGTTCCGCAACCGAATCATGGTCTACCCCGGTGACTCTATCACCTGCCGAGGCGTAGTAACCGATTGCTCCATCGAAGATGCGGGTGGGATGGTCGAGTGCGATTTATCCGTAGAGAACCAACGAGGCGAAAAAGTGGTGGCGCCCGCCAGCGCGTTGGTGCGGTTCCCTCTGCGCGACAAGAAGTGATCGGCTAGCCGCCATTTCAGTCTTGCCACAATAATCCCCGGAGAATCGATGAGCAAGAACATAATCGAGGTGGACCCGGCCAAGTTTCCCTGGCTGGACCTCAAGCGGTATACATTCTGTATGGGGGCTGAGAACGCCGGCATCCTGTACCTCTCAGGGCAAACCGCCAGCGAGTTCGACCCAGAACAGGGGCGAGTGGTCTGCAAGGGAAATCTCCTCGACCAAACCAGGGTCATCTACGAGAAGTTGGCCGTAGCGCTGGAGGCAGCCGGGATGACCTTCCGGAACGTGGTGCAGACCGTGGACTACATCGATGCCACGGCTTTGCCCCTGTACCGCCAGACCGGCGAGATACGGAAGCAATACCTGGGTGACAGTCCGGTGGGCGCAACCGGCATCTGTGTCGAACGGCTCTTGCGGCCCGATGCCTTCATCGAGGTGAGCATGGTCGCCATGAGGGGGGATAAGAAGCCCATCGATCCAGGCTGGGAGCGGGATGGCCAACTCACTTACGTGCCGGGAGTGGAGGTGGAGAACATCGTCTGGACCTCCGGATTCGTCGGCAACGAAGTGGTGGATGGGCAGGCCCATTACCCTCAGAACACGGCGCGGCAGGCGGAAATGGCTTACGGGATCGTAGGAGAGGTGTTGGCTGCAGCCGGGGCCGGTCCTGGCGACGTGGTCAAGACCTTGGACTACATCTCTCCCCAGTCGCTGCTCCAGTATTCCGACACAGCCGAGGTGCGGCGTAGGTTCTTCGGGAATCAGTTTCCGGCATCGACCGCCATCCCGGTCAACCGGCTTCTGCGCCCCGACGGTCTCGTGGAGATAGAGGTCGTGGCTGTAAAAGGTGGAACCCGGGAGGATATCCGTGTGCCGGAATGGGAGCCAGGCTACGGCGGTCTGACCCAAAATGCGGGGGTAAAGAAGGGCCGATTGCTCCAGATATCGGGGCAGTCTTCGGTCAACCATGCCACCGGAGCCACCGTCGGCGGGTATGATATCGTCGCTCAAACCGAGCAGGCCTATAGCAACATAGCCCGCATCATGGACGAAGGTGGCTACTCCATGGACGACATCGTCAACACGATCGAGTGGGTCGCTCCCAACGGATTGATGGAATACCGGAAAGTTGGGGAGGTTCGGCGCAACTATTTTGGAGACCGGTTCCCGTCGGCCACCGGGGTGTCAATGCACCAGATATTGGGCCGCCCGGAGCAGTTGATCGAAGTCACTGCGGTGGCAGTGGTTTAGATTGGGGCCAATGCCGCTACTGCTCAGCCTCAGACTCGACGTCCGCCGCCTCGCTGTCTTCTTCTTCCCCATCATCTACTGACGCCGCTCTGCCCGCCACTGCTGCCGCTTGCTGCTGGTCCATCCAGTTCTGGAACCAGCGCCGGTACTCGTCCAGGGCCGGTGGCGAGACGTAAAACACCTCAATATCGCTGGGAAACTGCACCTGGTGCCGTTCGCTAATCAGCAGCAAGCCGGTCTCGTTCTCCCCCAGGGTATTGTCGATCTGATTGGCGATGTGCTCGTAGCGTTGCCGGTTGCTATCCGAATGCCATTCCTGCAGTTTCGACGCTACGATGGTGCTGGCAAGAGGAATCATCATGCAGCGCTGCAGGTCCAACGTCTCCAGCAGCACGTCCATATCTTCGGTCGGCTGCAAGACCGCGCCCGAACTCGTCTTGCCGACGATAAAGCCGTGGCTGCGCTGATTGGCGGCGCCCAGTTGCTCCAGGCCTTCGTCTCCGCCAACGGTCAGACTCTCGTGATAGATATGTTGCAGGCCACCCAGGGCGCTTTCCAACGCGTCCACTTGAGTCTGCATCTGCTCCCAGTAATTCTGAAGAACGGCCGCGCCCTCAGGGTTATCCGCCTGAGGCCCATAGATCAGGGGCACTAGCAGCAGCTTGCGCCGCCCGTCGTACTGGCTTGCCGGGGGCCGCTGTATCCTGCCCAGTTCTTCTGCCATTGCGCCATCTCCCCATGCTCCGGTGTTGCGTCATTCGCCCTATCGCCATTCTTTGCTTCTTTGATTGTATTGACGGTCTGGGATGGAGGCAAGTTGGAGCTCGCGGTAAGCACAAACAGGCCGCCTGCGGGGCTTACCCACAGGAGGCCTGTTCAGAACCTTTTATCTCGAATCCAATCGATTCGGAAGGCAGGCGCCTACGAAAAGTCGCTCTACTATTTCAGTTCAATAAGCAGCGCGTGCGAACCAGTGGTTCCAATATCAGTAGCGGAATGTTCTACCGCATCTAGGTAGAATGTTTCTCCGGCCGGTATCTCAACGCGGACTGTCTCGCCGTCTGGTCCTGTGAGGCCCCAGGTGCAAGCGGTGATTGCGTAACCAACCATATCTGGGTGGCCATGCATCTGAGAAGTGGCGCCGGGCTTTGTCCGTGTGTCCAAGACCCTTACCCGGTCGTTTTCCAAAATTACCTTGTATACATCCGGCGCGATCAATGCCCCGTCTCCAGCCATCTCATTCTCCTCGTCTATCGCTTTAGCGACTCGAATACTTGAGGCAGAAATGGTATCAACAAATCGATTCGTGGGCAATCTATCCATATTTGTTCGAAGTATCCTCTTATTTCACCGGTAGCCAAGATAAGGTACCATCGCCGACTCTAGTCCGAATAATGCTGATAGACGCCTTCAAAGTTTCGTCTAAAAGTTATGTGGCGTCCACGGCCGATACTGGACTGAGAACATGCGGTCAGCGCGTAGAAGCGCCCATGGAGTACACTCTTCTACCGATCCAGCCTTTGCCAGAGTGCTGAAACTAACGGCCCCCATATATGCCGAGGCCAAACTGGAAACAGCGAGCGCCAGATCCGGCGATGAACTCGAAGCACGGCAGGTGGCCCCTTCAGGAGACCCTTCTAGCTCGAACCGGCCTTCGTTCCACGGGCAATGCTCGTCACGTACCTCCAGCACCAACCGGCCGCTGTCCGCGTAACGCCGGAGCCGCAGGGAAGCGGTCACATCTATCAGCCGAACCCAAACTCCATCGCGTGGTGATCTCTGCAGCCTTCGGGGATCTGCCAACATCCATGGCAGGGGATCATCCACCGGGCGCTTAAGCGCCTCCGTCGAATACATGCGGTCCAGATCGAAGCAAAACCGCCACAATGCGGAATTCGCCTCGTTAGTCGCCGCCATCAACTCAATCACGGTGAGGGTAGTCCCGCTGGTCCGGTAGTTTACATATCCGTCGACTTTTCCGTCAGATTCATAGGCAGCGTAAAACAGGCCTCCGGGGCCACCTTGGCTGTGTTCTGGAGCTTGGGAATCCCGCTCCCAATGATGGGGCGCCCTCTGGAATACGCCTGGGCGATCGATAGTACTGCGCCGGAAAACGTCGGGAAGCTCTTTCGTGATGTCCGCTGGATCCACAAAGACGATCCGTCCACTGCTTTCATATGGCCGGGCATACCCGTTGTACTGACGATCGATCATCCACTGCTCGTGTAGCGACCCGATGCCGTATCCGAATCGACCGTAGATTATGCTTTCAGTGGCGAACAGGGCGGCTATCGGCTCTCCGCGCTCGTGGAGGTCTTTCATCTGGTGGTTCATCATCTGAGTCATCACCCCACGCCGCGTATGGGTGGGCTGTACAGCGATGTTGGCCACCCCGGCAATATTTGCCGACGCTCCGGGAATGGACATCTCAACCCGGTGTGAGTGCGCGCCACCGACGATGTTGCCTTGGTCGAACACAGCGATGGAGCGGTCCAGATCGAAATGCGGCCTTAGTACCTCGGGGTCAGTGTTCAACCGGTTGCCGTGAGCTCGCGACTCAGCATGAACCCACTGCACAAATTCGTCATCAGCCACGCGCCTCATTTCTAGCATCGAGTTTGCTCTCCGGTTGGCAAAAGTCAAACAACCACAACGATTCGTAGGCGCACTTTAGCATAGACACAAGGGGAGTAGAGAATAGCCGAAAGGGTTGGCCACGGGATGGGAAGCCGAAGTGAAGCATGCAATATTCGCTTGGCAAATTGCATCTGGCGGAGAGAGTGGGATTCGAACCCACGATAAGGTTGCCCCCATACCGGTTTTCGAGTCCTATGCCAGACGTGGTAACGGGTTTTTCTGGTCTAGTCCCCTTGGGAATTTGTATCTGCAACACCCCATCTGGCCCGTCCAGTCGAGTCCGACCGCGTGGACTCCGTGGACATTTCGTGGCCATTTCCTCCAAGCTAATTCGTAGCTGAGGGCCGCTTGATGGTCACCAATGCGTCCAGCCCCAGGACGGCTTCCTCTTGCAGCCCCGGCATAACATGGGAGTAGGTGTCCATCGTTATGGCGATGTTGGAATGGCCCAGGCG
Organism: Chloroflexota bacterium; assembly: GCA_027624135.1. GTDB lineage: Bacteria > Chloroflexota > Dehalococcoidia > Lucifugimonadales > UBA3495 > UBA9611. Next base: position 4,645 of record JAQBXL010000004.1, on the reverse strand, counting down.
TTCACTCACAACCTTGGGGTGCACCCCGGCGGTCAGCAGCAGGGTAGCATGGGCATGGCGCAGACCGTGAAGGGTAAGATGGGGCAGCCCGGCCTTGCGGACTAGGGCGGTAAACTCCTGGGTAACCTTGATGGGATTCATGGGGCGCCCGTCCACCTGGGTGAGCACATACCCGGTGCTCTGCCACAGTGGGCCGGCGGCCAGCTGGTACTCCATCTGCTGCCCCCGCATGGCGTGCAGCACGTCAACGGCCTGGGGACTGAGGGCGATGGAGCGCCGGGACCTGCGGGTTTTGGGCTGCCCTTCCACTAACCCTTTCCCGATAATGCGCTGTAGCGTGCTTACCACGCTCAGGCGTCCGGCCACCAGGTCCACGTTATCCCACTTCAAGCCGCATAGCTCAGAGCGGCGCATCCCGGTCAACAGCGCCAACAGGTAGAAGTCGCGGAAACGGTGGCCTTCGATGGTGTCGATGAACCGGCTGATCGTCTCCGTGTCCCACATCTCCATCTCTTTATTCTCGGGCCGGGGCGAAGTGGCGGCGTCGGCCACGTTGCGGACCAATAGGCCCCACTTGACCCCATCCTGCAATGCCTTCCTCAATACTCGGTGAACATGGAGCACCGTCCGGTTGCCAAGGCCCCTTTCCAGCAACCCAGCATACATCTTCTGGATGTGTTGGGGAGTGAGCTTTTGAAGCTCTACGCTGCCAATAGCCGGAGCGATGTACCGCTGGATGTTGCCCCGGTAGCCTTCCTGGGTGCGGAGGGTGGTGTTGGTGGCCGCATAGGTCTGCAGCCAGCGGTTGAGGAACTGGCTCACCGTCTCTTTCTCCCTGGCGACGTAACCACCGTTCTCGATAGCGGCCAGCCTTTCCCTCAATACCCGCTCGGCGTCCTTCTTGTTTCCCTTGACCGTCTCACTGACAAACTTGCGCCTGCCAGTCCCGTCCGGCGGGGCATCGTACCTTAGCTGCCAGGTCCCCTTTGTCCGTTGCCTTATTGAACCGTTCATAACCTATTCCGCTCCTTTCTGCTTATCTGTTTTTTCCTCAAGGTCATCCATCGCCCGTTGCACCTGAGCGCGGAACTGCTTCAATGCCCTTTTGGTTCCGTAGTACCGTTCCAGAGACTTGAAGTAGGCTTGGTGGTGTTCCAAACCACGCCAGATTTCATACCGGACCAAGTCCTCTCCAGCGGAGGTGTAGCGGTTATTGCTAGCCAAAACGCCCTTGGCCACCAGTTCGCCCGCCATTGAAACCAACTGCGGCGGAGCACCGGGGCACCGGCGATGAAATTCAACGATGTAGTGAAGGGCTAGGTATCGCTCGATGCCGGGGAAGTCCCGCATATACCGTTCCCGGTCCCCATCTATCTCCGCATATATCTCCGCCTCAACCCGGCGAAGGTGTAGGGCGTCGTACTCCACTAAGAACCCTAGGGTTTCGTCCTTGGGTACACCGGCGGCTTCCAGACCGGCAATGCTCCAATTGGTTTCCGGGGCCAGCCTTTCCGCCGCTTCTACGGCCTCCATTCGGGCAAACCGAAGGGGATCATCCCACGCTGCGGCACGTTCTGCTCCGCTTGGGCAGGGACCCTCTAGCGCCTCAAGCACTTCGTCCGCAAGTTCCGCATCCTCTGCGGCTTCCCGCTCCCGCCGCTGGGCATCGGTCTCACCGAACACCTGGAACACACGAGACACCACCCGGTGAGACTCCAGGTAGTCGCGCAGGAAGTTCAGCTGCCCCCCTTTCAGAAACCGCTCTATCTTCTCTGCCGTGCCTTTCGACACCACTTGTTCCCCCGGTGGGCGCTCGTAGAGAGCATATTTGGACCCGCCCCGGCTCAAGTGCGCTACGACTTGAAGAACGGTGTCACGGGGCGTTGTCAGCCCCAGCTCGCGTAACTGCTGGTCGATTGTCCGCAAAATATATCCGGTGTTAGTCGTAGAATTAGCCGTACTGAAGGGTATTATAAGAGAAGCGTATGGACCAGTCAAGCGAAATAAGGAGGTTCAGGATATGACCACTGAGGAAAGACCGCGCATCGGCATGAGTGTCGCCGAAGCCGCGGCGGAAGCAGGGGTGAGCGAGTCGACCATCTATGCCATGTACCACGCCGGGCAACTCCCCTTCGCTCGGAGATTGGGCCACCGCATCATCCTGCACCGGGCAAAGTTCGCGGAGTGGCTATCCGGCGAGGGCCAGATGGAAGAGGCGGGGGCGGAGGCGGGGCAATGACCGTACCTCCCGGCCAGCGTTTCACCAAGATTCGCCCCTGCCCGGTGACTGCCGGTAAGGTCGTATCGTGTGTAGACATGTGGCCCGTATTGGAACTCATCACGGCCCACATACTCGGCAGCGATTATGGACGTGTTCTGAGGAAAGCGGACAATCGAGAGCTGCGGCGTACAGCCGCCACCATCGCTGAGGCCGAGACCGGCTTAACTCCGGCGTTACTGGATCTATTTGGACTACCCCAACTCGAAAGCCCCTCTTACTGGGTAACTGAAGTATTGCCAGCGATCCGCAAAGAACTCAGGCGCAGGACGGGTCCGCCGAAAAAATTGGGGCCGAACAGTCCGATAGCCCAACTTAAAGCTGAGAACCGCGTCGAGGATGTAGCTGGGCAGTTCACAAATCTCCGGCGCTCCGGCAGCCATCTCAGGGGCAAGTGCCCCCTACACCGTGAGCAGATAGGAGAGAGCTTTCACGTCTGGCGCGATTCACAGCGGTGGTGGTGCTTCGGTCGTTGCAACAGAGGCGGCGATGTCGTAGACCTGATGCAGGCGTTGGGCCGCATGGAGGTCGCATAGATGACTGACGCTAACCTTGAATGGGCTATGTCCCTAAACGCCGATGAGGACGATGAGGTAGGCGACGCTCCGAAAAAACCCAACGTGGGCGGCCTATTGCTGAATCTAGCACGGAAAAGCGGAGCTAAGGTGTTCTTGGATTCCGGTTCCGGCGAGTATTATATCGCTCCCAACGCGGATGGTACTCAGGTATGGCGACTGAACAGCACGGAGTCGGAAAGATGGCTGACCCGACTTTGGTTGCAATCCCAGGACAACCCTGCGCCTAGGGATCTCATCAAGACCGCTTTGTTCAATCTGGGCGCATTGGCCGAAGATGCGGAATCAATCGCCCTCAATGTCCGTGTAGCGTGGAAGGACGGCCTCCTGTGGTACGACCTGGGCAAAGAAGCCGTCTGTATGAGTCCCGAAGGGAGCGCCATCGTCGAATCACCTCCCATATTGTTCAAGCGATTCCCCCATCAGATGGACCAGATCACTCCGGGATTTCCCGGCGACTTCAACCTGATTGATAAGTACCTACCCGTTGAACCTGGCAGCACTGAGTCATTACTGCTAAAGGTCTGGCTATTAAGTTGCCTCTCACCTGATGGCCCGAGGGCGATCATGGACTTGGCCGGACCCGAAGGCAGCGGGAAAAGCACAACCTCCAGGGTGATGAAACGTGTCTTGGACCCTTCTTTGGTTCCGACAATCCGACGCCTAAAAGACCTCCGAGCGTTGCAGCAGCATCTGGCTCAGACCTGGGCGTTGTTCGCAGATAACCTCGATGGTATAGGAGGCGAGACATCTGACCTTCTGGCCGCCGCCGTCACCGGCGACGCTGATTTCCGGAGAAAGCTGTATACAGACCAAGAAGCCCAAATTTTCCAGTACCGGCGCGTGCTTTGCTTGAGCGGTATCGCCCACACCGCTGAGCGACCAGACTTGCTCGACAGAGTTCTGTTGGTCACTCTCTCCCGCATCAACGAGCGACAAGATGAGGCCACGTTCTGGGATGAGTTTGATTCCGACTTGCCTAGGATAATCGGCGGAGCATTTGAACTGCTCTCAAAGGCCGTCGGCATCTTGCCGGATGTATCGATACCGCGCCGGTTCCGGATGGCCGACTTCGCCAAGTGGGGGTACGCCATTGCGGAAGCATCCGGTTGGGGAGGGAACAAGTTCTTGGCTGCCTACGAGCAAAACATCGGACGCCAAAAAGACGAGGCGGTTTCAGCTAGTCTTGTTGCCCAGGCGGTTTTGGCGTTCATGGATGACCGTACTGAATGGGAAGGTACGCCTACCTCGTTGAAGGAACTGTTAGATGGCATTGCCCGCGATAGCTTTGGCATAGAACCAACTGACCGGCGAAGCGGATGGCCTCAAGATGCCCCTCGCATGTCTAAAGAGTTGTTCAAGATGGGTGCGACCCTGGCCGCAAACCAGATAGAGGTTTCCCAGCCTACGCGTGGCGGAACCCGTGGACGGCTCATTAGGCTGAGAGTAATTCCGGAAACTACTGACACTACTGACACTACTGACACCTCAGGCGTGGAAACGGGTGTCGGTAATGGATTGTCGGCCAGCGCTACCGACACTACCGACGCCAAGAACCAGGCACAAAGTGTCAGTAGTGTCAGTAGTGTCGGTAAAGTCGTAACCAGCGGAGGGAGGCGTTTGACCATATGAACGCGCCACAACTGATTCAAGAAGTCCGGTCGAACGGCGGTGCCATCTGGGTGGAAAAGGACCGCCTAGAACTAGTTATCCCAGATAGCTTCCCAGAGGTGTTGATTGATGAACTACGGGAGCACAAAGCCCAGATCATCGGCGAACTTAGCCGTGACGG
>JAQBXL010000088.1 GCA_027624135.1 Chloroflexota bacterium | reverse complement strand
GGTTGTCCTATGAAAGCGGGGAATTTGAGTGATCCAGGCCGCATTTGACATCCTTGGAATGCGTGACTATAGTTGGCGCCATCCCAGAGGGGGCTATATCTAGGAAAGTCGGTTTGATCTGGGGAATCCCGGTTTAGATCGGTCATTCGTCGGCGCAGATTGGGAGTTAACCGGTCGTTGAAATCGATCAGCAGCGATTCGTCCAGCACATTGATGACCTCGGCCTCAGGAAACTCCTCCTTAAAGGCCAGTCGCACCGGCGGAATGGACTCGGCTATGGCATGAATCATGGTAACGCGCATGTATGTTCCTCGGTAATTTCTATCAACGAGTATTCCGTCCCCGGTCCGTTGATCCTTCCGCCAGACGGTGGTCGTCGAACTCGGTGAGAATCTCAGTTAGTTGGCCGCCCCGCTCTTGCATTTCGTATTCCACCGCGACCATCGGTTTATTCACAGTGACCAGCCGGGCCAGATCCACGGGAGTTGAGTAGAGAACCAAGTCTACTTCAGCGGCGTTTAGAGTTGCCTCCAGGTCAGCCAACTGGTCTTGACGGTAGCCCAAGGCCGGCACTTCTGCTTTCATGTGAGGGTAGGCGGCGAATGCGGCTTTGATGCTGCCTACGGCAAACGGCCGTCCCGGAACTATCTCCGCAGCGTTCAGATTCTTGGCCGCGATGGTACCGGCCCCGTAGGCCATGCCGCCGTGGGTCAGAGTTGGCCCGTCACCCACCACCAGCACTTTCTTGCCGCTAACTTGGTCGGGCTCGGCCACAGAGAGCACGGAATCGGCCAGAATAACAGGCACGCCCTCCCGGGCCACGGATACCACCGAAGCTTGGACATAGGCCAATTGCTCCGGAGTGGCGCTGTCCGCTTTGTTGATTACGACCACGTCGGCCATCCGCAGGTTAGCTTCACCCGGATGGTAACTGGTCTCGTCACCGGGCCGGTGGGGGTCCACAAGCACCACGTGCAGGTCCGGCTTCAGAAAAGGCAAGTCGTTGTTGCCGCCATCCCAGATGACCAGGTCGGCCTCTTCCTCAGCCCGGCGGAGTACGGCAAGGTAGTCCACACCGGCATATACGGCTAACCCCATCCTCAGCAGCGGCTCGTATTCCTCTCGTTCTTCCACGGTGGCCTCAAACCGTTCCAGGTCTTCCATGTCGCCGAACCGCTGCAGCCGCTGTGCCTCCAAGTCTCCGTAGGGCATGGGGTGGCGGATGACGCTCACCTGCCGGTCCCGGTCCAGGAAGAACCGGGCGATGCGGCGGGTGGCCGAGCTCTTGCCAACCCCGGTCCGGACAGCACAGACACTGATGACCGGTCTGCGGGAAAGGATTGCGGTGTGTTTCGGGCCCAGAAACCCAAAGCTGGCGCCGACGGCAAGCACCGCAGAGGCCTTGTGCATCACATCGGCGTGGGAGACGTCGCTGTAGGAGAAATAAACCCAATCGACTCTTTCTTTTTCAATCAGTGCGGCCAATTCCGACTCGTCGGCTATGGGAATCCCGTTCGGATACAGGGGCCCGCTCAACGACGAAGGGTAGGTCCGGCCCGAGATACCGGGTATTTGGGAGGCGGTGAAGGCCACTACCCTCGACATTGGATCATTTCGGAAAACCACGTTGAAGTTGTGGAAGTCGCGGCCGGCGGCTCCCATGATTATGACCTTGTTCCTGGTGTCGTTTTGCATCTAGGATTCCTAGTCCGGAGATAAATGGGCCGTCATAGAGCTTTCTTGGAGCTTTCAATTTGGTACCAGGGGCCTAGCTCAGCCCGATAACTTCGCCATCGGCTGTTACGTCCATGTCCAAGGCTCTGGGGCGGGAGGGCAGTCCGGGGAGTGTCTCGATGCGGCCGGCCAAGGCATACAAGAAACCCGCGCCAACTGAAGCCCGGATGTCGGTGATGGGGAAGGTATAACCCTGGGGGCGTCCCTTTAGGCTTTGATCGTGGGATATGGATAGGTGCGTCTTGGCCATGCAGATGGGCAGTTGACCCCAACCCTGGGACTCGAAGTATTGCAGTCGGCGTCGGGCTTCGGGGGACCAGCTAACATCGGCGGCGCCGTAGATCTTCTGGGCCAGGGCCAAAACTTTGTCCTGGGCTGACGCGTCGCTTGGATAGGCGTAGGTGATCTGGGGGTCGCCCTTTGTGGCATCCATCACGGCTTGAGCCAGTTCTTCACCGCCGACCCCGCCCTTAGCGAATCCGTCGCATTCCACCGCTGAGGTTGCGCCAGCGTCCATCGCTATCTTCTTCACGGCCGCCAGTTCCTCTGGGCTGTCGTCCTTGAACCGGTTGATGGCCACCACGCAGGGAAGCCCGAACCCTTTGACGATGCCCACGTGATGAATCAGGTTGTCCCCGCCGGTCACCACAGCATTGGCGTCGGCTGTGGCCAAGTCTCGGCGGCGAACGCCTCCATGCCATTTCAGGGCGCGTGCCGAGGCCACCAGCACTGCGGCGCTGGGCAGAAGTCCGTTCTGGCGGGTTTTGATGTGCATGAACTTCTCGAAACCCAGGTCCGATGCGAAACCGGCTTCGGTGATCACATAGTCGGCATAGCCCATGGCCATCCTGTCCGCGATGATTGAACTGCAGCCGTGGGCGATGTTTCCGAAAGGCCCGGCGTGAATGATGGACGGTTGACCTTCCAGGGTCTGGACCAGGTTCGGCATCACTGTCTGATGAAGCAGGGTCATCAACGCCCCGACCACTTCCAGTTGGGCCACGGTCACCGGCTCACCCTCTCTGGTCTCGGCGACCACGATCCGGCTCAGCCTTTCCCGCAGGTCATCGGGGCCGACGGCCAAGGCCAGGATCGCCATAATCTCGGACGCTGAAACGATGTCGAACCGGGCCTCACGCAGTGGGCCGTAACCCGATCCGCCGACTCCGGTGACCACCTGGCGCAGGCCCCGGTCGGAGGCGTCGGTCACTCGGTTCCACATGACTCCTCCGGCGTCCAAGCCAGGCACGGCGCCCCGGAACACGGCATTTTCAACCAGGGCCGCCAAGAGGTTGTGGGCCGAGCCGACGGCGTGGGCGTCTCCGGTGAAGTGGATGTTGATCTCGTCTTCGGGCACCACCCGCGCCATGCCGCCACCGGTGCCGCCGCCTTTGATCCCGAAGATGGGCCCCAGGGTAGGCTCCCGTAGGTTAACCGAGACCTTGTGTCCCAAGCGCCCCATTCCCTGGGTGAGGCCGATGGCCATCGTGGTCTTGCCCTCGCCTGCAGGAGTTGGGGTGATGCCGGTCACCACCACCAGTTTGCCTTTCTGGTCGCTGGGGTCTCTGAGAGCGTCGAGGGATATCTTGGCCTTATACCGGCCATAGGGAATCAGGTGGTCGGGATCGAGGCCCAGGTTTTCGGCAACTTTGGTTATCGGCTCCACATCGCCTCCAGGCGTCAGGTTATGGAAAAGTATGATGAAACGTCGCCTGGCTCAGCCAAGCATACCGACAATATGCCGAAGGTATCAGAGGCCGTCAACTCTGGGCGTTGTTAAAGAGAGCCCGCGAGCCGTCGCCGATCCGCTGCCGCTAGGATGTTTCCTGTTCCAGCCGCTCGATGTCCCGCTCGCTTAGGTTGAAGTACTTGGCGTCGGGGTGATGGAAGACTAGGGCAGACACAGAAGATTCTGGGTCCATCATGAACCCTTCGGTCAGTTCAACACTCAAGTTGTTCTCGACATCCAGCAGGCGGAACAGTTGTTCCTGGTCCTCCAAACAGGGGCAGGCCGGGTAGCCAAACGAGAATCGCTTGCCACGGTACTGGGTTCGGAACAGGTCTTGAGAAGTGGCGCCTAATCGGTCGCCTAAGCCCCACATCTGCCTGATCTGCTGATGAAGCAGTTCGGCGAAGGCCTCGGCGCTTTCCAGGGCCAGGGCCGACAGGATATGGGAGTTCAAGAACTGGCCCTCGGCCATCCATTGCTCCGCCAACGCCCGGACTCCGTTGCCGATGGACGTGACGAACATCCCAACGTAATCGACGTTTCCGCTGCTTAGGGGCAGCACGTAGTCCGCCAGGCACAGACCATCCCGTTGGGACTGCCGTCCAAAATAGAATTCTTCGGTGGCTTTACGGTCCTCTGACCCGTAGATCAGCAGCCGTTGCCCGTCAGAATTGCAGGGGAAGAATTTGAAGATGGCGTTGGCCTTGATGTCATCTTGGGCCAACAGCAGGTCTTCTACCTTTCTCACCGAGTCTCTCAGCTCGATCGCCGCCTGCTCTCCAGCTTCCAAGTCATCGGCAAACCGGCCCTTGTAGCCCAGGTGTCTAACATAGAGCATCTGCGGATTGATGTAGGGGAATATCTCTTCCAGCGGGTGATCCTTCAGCACGTGCAGGCGCAGGTCAGGAGGGTTGGGTATGTCGATGTCGTGCCTCACCTGGGCTGGTGGCACGTCGACGAGGTCCTCTGGCTCGGCGTCACGAGCTGCTTGGTCGGCCGCCAGCATGGTCTCGGTCTCTTCATCGAACAACGCCGTCAACTTGGCCCGTTCGTCGGCGTCTTGTATGTCGTTGGCCAGGGCCAGTCCGGACATGGCGTCGGGGGCATAGGCCACCAGGCCGTCGTATTCGGGTGCTATGCGCAGCCGGGTGAACCGGTTAGACAAAGCCGCCCCTCCCACCAGCACAGGGCAGTTGATGCCCGCTTGGCGGAAATCTTGCGCGGTTTCGACCATCATCTTGGCCGACTTAACCAACAGCCCCGAAAGACCAATCATGTCTGGTTTATGTTTCTGGAAGCCTTCTATCAGATCCTGAGGTGGGACCTTGATCCCCAGGTTGATAACTTCGTATCCGTTGTTTGACAGAATGATCTCCACCAAGTTCTTGCCGATGTCATGGACATCGCCCTTCACTGTGGCCAGCAAGACCTTGCCCTTGATGGCGGACTCCGTCTGTTCCATATGCGGCTCAAGGTGAGTGACTGAGAATTTCATTGCCTCAGCCGACTGCAACACCTCTGCGACGATCAATTCGTTGGCGTTGAACTGCCGGCCCACCTCGGCCATCCCGGCCATCAGGGGCCCGTTGATGATCTCCAAGGGGGTCCGCCCAGTGAGGGCTTCATCCAGGTCTTCGGCCAGCCCTTCCTTGGAACCTTCAATGATGGCCAGGGCAAGCCTTTCGTCCAAGGGCAGGCTCAGGCGCTCTTCAGAAGTCGCCTTGGGAGCCTTATCTCGAAAGTGATCGGCGAAGGCCGCCACCGGGTCATCACCCCGGTACCAGATCAGGTCTTCGGCCAGCTTGCGTTCCTCTTCGGGAATGGACCCATATCGCTCCATACCCTCGGAATTTACGATGGCCATATCCAGCCCCGCCTGGACGCAGTGGTAGAGGAAGACCGAGTTGAGGACCTCCCGGCCAGCCGCGGGCAGACCGAACGATACGTTGGATATGCCGAGCACCGTCTTGACGCCGGGGAGGGCCTCTTTGATCAGACGCACACCTTCGACGGTCTCAGCGCCCGAGCCAACATAATTCTTGTCACCGGTGCCGACGGGGAACACCAGGGGATCGAAGATGATGTCTTCGATAGGAATGCCGTACTTTTCGGTCAGTAGCTTGGCCGACCGGAGGGCCACCTCAAGCTTGCGCTCTTTGGTGATGGCCTGGGCCTGTTCCTTATCGTCGTCGATACAACCGACCACCAGGGCCGCGCCGAATCGCCGGGCCAACGGCACCACGGACTGGAAGCGTTCTTCACCATCTTCCAGGTTGATGGAGTTGATGATCGACTTGCCTTGAAGCCGCTTCAGAGCCAATTCAATCACCGCAGAATCGGTGGAGTCGATCATGATTGGTGCTTTGACTTTCTTAGTGACCAGGTCCAGGAATATCGCAACGTCCGATGCCTCGTCCCGGTCCGGGTCTTGGAGGCAGACGTCGAGAATATGTGCGCCGTTCCGCACCTGTCGGCGGCCAATCTCGGCTGCTTCTTCGAATGAACCTTCGGCGATGAGCCGACGGAATCTCCGGCTGCCCAAAACGTTGGTGCGCTCGCCGACGATTGCCGGGCGGACATCGTCATCTACAACCAGGGAGTCGATGCCTGAGACCCTGGTTTCCGAGGACTCCACCAATGGACGCACCGGCTTTCCCGCTGCCATCTCCGCCAGCAACGCCACGTGGCTTGAGACGGTGCCGCAGCAGCCGCCAACAATGTTCACCCAGCCGGACTCGACGAAGCGTCCCACGGTTTCAGCCATCATTTCCGGTGTCTCGTTGTAGTTGCCGTCTTCATCTGGCATCCCCGCATTGGGGACACAGGCCACTGGGAAACGGGATAGGGATGCCAAAGTCCGTATGTGGTCGGTCATGAAATTGGGCCCGGTGGCGCAGTTCAGTCCGATCCAGAGCAGGTCCCGGTGGGCCAGCGAGGTATAGAAGGCCTCAACATCCTGACCGGCTAGCAGTGTGCCCATGGGCTCAACGGTGCCCTGCACCGCCACCGGCACTTCTTGACCCAGCTCAGCGAAGGCCCGGTCGATGCCTTCTAATCCGGCTTTCACGTTCAGCGTGTCCTGACTGGTCTCCAGCAGAAGCAAATCAACGCCGCCCTCGATGAGTCCGGCGGCCTGTATGTGGTAATCCACAGCCAGTTCATCGAAGGTGATCCCGCCAGTAACCGAGATGGTCTTGGTGGTTGGACCCATGGAACCAGCCACGAACCGGGGCTTGTCGTCCGTGGAGATGCTGTCGGCCACTCGGCGGGCGAGTTCAGCGGCCTCGCGATTTATACGCCGGGCTTCGTGGGCCAGACCGTACTCCGCTAGAACCACGGGGGTTGCGCCAAAGGTGTTGGTCTCGATGATATCTGCGCCGGCTTCCAGATAGTCAAGATGAATGTCTTCGATAACGTCAGGCCGGGTTACAATCAGCCATTCGTTGCAACCTTCGTATTCTGGGCCTCCGAAGTCTTCGGGTCCCAGATCTCGGTTCTGGATTGCGGTGCCCATGGCTCCATCCATAACCAGTAAGCGTTGCTTTAACGCCGATTTCAGTTCATTGATACGGGAAATAGTTGACATAAATGCTCATATGGTAAACAAGATTCAGCTACGATTTTAACATAGCCGATGGCCGTGGGACGTGGAACGCCCCATTTGGCGACGCTATGGCCGAAATGACACGAGGTCTGAATCAGGTAGTTTCAGGCCGCTAACCGGCGAACCAAGTGGTGATCTCTTGCCGGTTAATCTCCAGCCATTTGATGTTGAGCCGGACCCGCTCAAGCGCTTGGCGGATGGTCCGTTCGGCGGCGGGCGCTGGATGCTCGGCGAAGAAACTGTCCACCTCGTCGGCTTTCTCCTGGGTGTTGAAATTACCGCAGATGGACACCAGCCGCATGAGACCGAACCCGCCTCCGCCGTAGCGCCGGTCGAATTCTCCCCAGTTGGCTTTTACGAACTCCCAGGCCAACTCGCGGCCCTTGGGGTTGGCAGCCACGCCGGTCACCAGAGTGATGCTGTCTTGGGAGCGGACCTTGGATGACAGGGAGTCCTCCAGCGTTGCAATCAGCAGTTCCGGCTGCTGAAATCGGGTCAGAGACATCAGAAGACGAATCTTCTCTTCCGCCAGGTCGGTCTCTCCTTCGAGCTGCCATATCTGATCGTAGGTGTCCTTCCCGCCACCCTGAGCTGCCAGCGTGAAAACTACTCCACGGAGGTCGGGAACCAGGCTCCCCCGGTTCTGCAGGTACTGCTGGAACCGCTCACCTGTCTGTCCTATCAGTTCGGGGTCGTTATAGCTCCCTGCTTGGCTTAGCACCGTGGATCGGAGCAACGCGTCGAGATGACCCTCGCCGGCCTTGGGTTCCCAACCGGCCTTCCTAGCCGCCGGGCCAAAGATGTCGCGGGCGAATTTCTGGTAGGCCGGATGCACCGGTTCGTTGGCTAGTAACTGCTCGATATCCCGCAGGTTGCTGGCCAGATCGCCCCAGACTGATGCGTCGTTTTCGTTCTGGTAGGCCTGGGCCAGGGAAAGGAACTGCGTAACCGGCAAAAGTCCGGCGCGGGACAAGGCATAGGCATCGTTTTGGATGCCCAGGCGGTCAGTAGCATGCAATTCCAGGGAACTGATGGCCGGCACCAGCCGCTGCCAGTCGTCGGCGCTGTAATTCACACGGTAGAAACCGGTCTGCAATGGATTAACCTTGATCCAGCCGTCACCGGCCCCTGGGACATCCACCTGGGCATGACGTCCATCCATAACCGTGATTGCCGATTCCTGCCCACCTTGGCTGGCGCTGAGCGGAATTCGCCAAATCTCTGGGTCAGGTTCACTTTCACCAAGCAACCGGTCGTAGACGAAGCGTTCTTGGGTGATCGACACTCTTGTTTGCCCTTCGCTGCGGTCCGTTTCGACCTGTAGGACCGGGTATCCCATCTGCTTCACCCAGGAATCCATGATAGCGGTAACCGGCTGGCCCGACTCGGTTTCCAGAGCCGACCACAGGTCTTGGGTCTTGGCGTTGGCGTACATATGACCCGACAGGTAGCGGTTCAGGCCCTTCCGAAAGGTCTCAACTCCCAAGAAGTTCTCCAGCATGCGGATTACGGAAGCGCCCTTGCTGTAACTGATGGCGTCGAACAACTGGCTGACTTCTGCCGGGTTCTTGACCTCTTGTTCGATGGGGTGAGAATTCTTCAGACCATCAAGGCTAAGCGCCCTATTGGTGTCCATGTTTACGAACTGGGTCCACATCTCCCACTCGGGGAATAGCCAATCGACGGCCTTGTTGCCCATCCATGATGCGAAGCTCTCGTTCAACCACAGGTCGTCCCACCATTCCATGGTCACCAGGTCGCCGAACCACATATGCGCCATCTCGTGGGCGATAACCTCGGCCACTCTCTGGCGGGTACCGGCTGACGAGTTATCCGGATCCACCAATAAGGCTGTTTCCCGGTAAGTAACGGCGCCCCAGTTCTCCATGGCGCCTGCGGCGAAGTCGGGGATGGCGATGTGATCCAGCTTGGCCAGCGGGTACGGTATCCCGAAGTACTCGTTGAAATAACCCAACAGCTTCACGGAAGTGTCTAACGCGAAGGCAGCCTGGCTTTCCTTGCCTGGCGTGGTCCACACACCAACCATCGTGCCGCTCTCAGACCGTGCCTCCACCGACACCAGGTTTCCGACGATAAATGCCAATAGATAGGTCGACATGATCGGAGTCTCGGAGAACCGGATCGACTTCAGTCCTGGGCCTGGGACGGCTTCTTCTACCGCCGGGGTGTTCGAGACAGCCTGGTATTCATCCGAGAACACCAAGGTCACCTGGAAAGTCGCCTTTTTGGCCGGCTCGTCCCAACAGGGGAAGGCCCGGCGGGCGTCGGTAGGCTCGAATTGGGTGGTGGCCAGATACCGTGTTTCGCCGTCTTGGGATGTGTATTCCGATCGGTAGAAACCAATCAGTTTGTCGTTAAGTTCTCCGGTGAATACCATCTCCAAGCGGGCGTCACCTGGCTGCACCGTTTCACCAAAATCCAAGGTTGCTGCCTCGGCATCTTTATCTATGGTCACCGAGCGACTGGTCAGAGTGGTGCCATTGGCGTGAAGGGCCACCGAGGTTATATCGAGATCGATGGCGTTAAGCACAATGACCGAGGTCGGCTCTAATATCGAGAGGTCAATGCTCTGCTCGCCTTTGAAGGTGAAATTCTTCAGGTCAGGCTGGAGCGTGATGCGGTATTTGCTGGGTCTCGCTGTTTCAGGTAGAACCACCGCTTCAGATGCGGGCATAGAAATCTTCCTCCCCCGGGAACACTAAGATGGGCGTGAGGTAACTGCCGTCGCAGGCTCTCACGAAAAGTGGCCAAAACCGCTGTGGCAGCGGGTTCGAAAAAGGCTCATCACCGTCATATTAGCCGACGATAGGCCTCTATTTAAGCGTAGAGCCAGTGTACCATAAGCTGCTGTATCCTCTAGCTGTAGCGTGCGCGCTGGTCCCGTTAGATCAAGGCATAGCGCATGTTCCACTTGGTGCTATAATACGGGCCGGTTTTTATCACCCCGAACAGGCGTGGGCTGGGGGGTTGGGTTCGTTTTTCACAGTCACGGGAGACAGACTGCCATCGGTCTCTCCCCGTTTTACGACACACCGGTGGGCGACCGGAATCTTATCTCACTAAGGATCGACCAAATGCCCCCTAAGACCATGTTCGAGAAAATCTGGGACGACCACGTTGTCGCACAAGAACCCGGCGAGCCAGCGGTGATCTACATCGATCTGCACCTGGTCCATGAAGTAACCTCACCCCAGGCCTTTGACGGTCTTAGGGACGCTGGCCGGAAGGTGCGCAGACTTGATCTGACCGTTGCCACCGCTGACCACAACACCCCGACCTGGGACCTGTCCCTTCCGGTGACCGACGAGATTTCCAAGAAACAACTCGACGCCCTGGACCGCAACTGCGCCGAGTTCGGCGTTACGCTTTATGACCGGTTCAGTCCCTTGCAGGGGATAGTTCACATAATCGGGCCAGACCTTGGCTACACACAACCAGGCAAGACTGTGGTCTGCGGTGACAGCCATACGTCCACCCACGGCGCTCTCGGCGCGTTTGCGTTCGGAATCGGCACGTCCGAGGTCGAGCACGTGTTGGCGACTCAGACGCTGCGGGCGTTCAAGCCAGAAACCATGGAGATACGGGTCAACGGCCAACTGCCCAGGGGCGTAACGGCCAAAGACATCATCCTGGCGATCATCGGCAAGATCGGCGTGTACGGCGGCGTTGGTCACGTGATCGAATACACCGGCGAAGCTATTCGATCCCTGTCCATGGACGGCCGGATGACAGTCTGCAACATGAGCATCGAAGCAGGGGCGCGGGCTGGAATGATTGCCCCCGACCAGACCACTTTCGACTACCTTCGCGGCCGGCAATTCGCTCCCCAAGGCACTGAGTTTGATACAGCAGTGGAACGTTGGAAGGCCCTGACCACCGACCCCGGCGCCAAGTACGACCGGTTGGTGGAGATCGACGCATCTACTCTGGAGCCCCACGTGACCTGGGGAACCAACCCCGGCATGGTCGCCCCCATCTCCGGCAAGATTCCGGACCCGGCGGACATGGAAGACGAGGCCCAGAGGGAGTCCACCATCCGCGCTCTGCAATACATGGGCCTGAAGGCCGGAATGGCCATTCAAGACATCAAGATTGACCGCATCTTCGTCGGCGCCTGTACCAACGCCCGGCTGGAAGACCTGCGGGCCGCCGCCGAGGTGGTGAAGGGCAAGAAGGTCCACGCCGACGTTTACGCCATGATCGTCCCCGGCTCGGCCAAGATCAAGAAAGAGGCCGAGGACGAGGGCCTGGACAAGATTTTCGAGGAAGCAGGCTTGGACTGGCGTGTGGCCGGGTGCTCTATGTGCCTGGGCATGAATCCCGACGTCCTTACGCCGGGACAGCGCTGCGCCTCGACCTCCAACCGCAACTTCGAAGGACGGCAGGGCAAGGGGGGCCGCACCCATCTGGTCAGCCCCGCCATGGCGGCGGCGGCGGCCATCGCCGGCCACTTCGTCGATGTCAGGGATTTCTAGTCACAGCGACCGCAACTTTTAGGAGATTCACCATGGACTCATTCACGAAACTTAACGGCGTGGTCGCCCCGATCGACCGCGTTAACATCGATACCGACCAGATCATCCCGGCGGTATTCCTAAAGAGCATCGAGCGGAAAGGATTCGAAGATGCTCTGTTCTCTTCATGGAGGTATAACGACGACGGCACTCCCAACCCGGACTTCGTATTGAACAAACCCGCGTACAAGGATGCGCATGTCCTGGTGGCTGGCCCCAATTTCGGCTGCGGTTCGTCCCGGGAACACGCCCCTTGGGCCCTGCGCGACTACGGGATCAAGTGCATCATCTCCAGCAGTTTCGCCGACATCTTCTACAACAACTGCTTCAAGAACGGTGTGCTGCCGTTGATACTGCCCGAGGAACAGGTTCGGCAGATCATGGATAAAGCAGAGTCCGATCCTGGCATCGAATTGAATGTCGATCTGGTGAGCCAAAGGGTCTGGGACGACAGCGAGGAGATCTCCATATCCTTCAACATCGACCCCGCCCGCAAGGACGCCCTGGTCAATGGCCTAGACGACATCGGCCTAACTCTCCGCATGGAGCAGGACATCGACGACTACGAGTCCAAACACGGACTGTAGGGTCATCAAGCGCCCGGCAAAGAACATGAGTCATCCCGGAGTTTGGTAAAAAGCTAAAACTCGTATAAATATTGCTTGCAAGAAAAG
>JAQBXL010000087.1 GCA_027624135.1 Chloroflexota bacterium | reverse complement strand
TTTAGTATGTTCATCGATTAGTTCACGGGCTTGTGCAAGCGGGAAAATCCGTTGACTTTTGCCTGAATATACTGATTAAATCTCCACAACTATCGTTCCAACTATCGTTCCAACTATCATTCCAAGATTCGTTTACAAGAAGGGGTGCGCAGGGATGGGGAGAAGACAGTTAAAAGAACTCGAGCGTACGTACGGATTCGACGAGGTAGCAATCGTTCCTGGACAGGTCACGATAAACCCTGAGCTGACCTCTACAAAAATGACGATCGGTAACCTGGAATTTGAGATTCCATTCATGGCTTCCGCGATGGATGGCGCCGTTTCTCCGAGATTCGCCTCACACATGGGTGAGATGGGCGGATTGGGGGTTCTGAACGCCGAGGGTCTATACAGCAGGTACGATGACCCGTATGCGGTCTTGGAAGAGATTATTTCCACTCCCCAAGAGAATGTGACTGAATTACTCCAGAAGGTTTATTCCGAACCCATCCGCGAAGAGTTGATCGGCGAGCGGGTCCGGGAGATTAAGAACTCCGGCGCCACCTGCGCCGTTTCATTCACCCCTCAGAACACCAAGCGCATGTCCCCCGCAGCCGTTGAAGCCGGGGCCGATATGATCGTGGTGCAGTCAACAGTCACCACCGCCCGGCACATGTCCAACAGTTACCGTGGGCTGGTGTTCTCGGAGTTGATCGAATCTTTGAAAGTCCCGGTGGTCGTTGGCAACTGCGTCACTTATGAAGTGGCGACCGAGTTGATGGAGACTGGTATCGACGGACTCCTAGTCGGCGTTGGCCCCGGCGCGGCCTGCACCACCCGTGAGGTCACGGGAATGGGCGTTCCCCAGGTCACCGCGACTCTCCAGTGTGCGGCTGCCCGCGAAGATTACTACCGGCGCACCGGCCGCTATGTCACAGTGATAACCGACGGCGGGTTCCGGACGGGCGGCGATATCTGCAAGGCCATGGCCAGTGGCGCGGACGCCGTGATGCTGGGCACACCATTCGCCCAGGCTGAAGAGGCGCCCGGTCGCGGCTTCAACTGGGGCATGGCTAATCCCAACCCCGAACTTCCCAGAGGCACTCGCATCGCTGTCGGGACCAAGGGCACCTTAAGGCAGATACTGTACGGTCCAACCTCCAGAACCGACGGCACACAGAATTTCGTTGGCGCCCTGAAAGTGGCCATGGGGATGTGTGGGGCCTACACCATCCGTGACCTACAGAAGGCCGAGATGGTCATTGCCCCCGCCATGAAGACCGAGGGGAAATACTTCCAACTGGGCGGCTGACGCGCACCTGAATCGGCCCATTTGCCCTTATAGATTGGAAGGAGACTTATGGCAGCATCAACTGGGATGATTGAGATTCTGGACCCTACCGCCGAGGATGTTCCCGAGGAACTTGGTCTCAGCAAGACCCTGCCCAACCTCAAGGGAAAGGTTGTGGGCCTGCTTGAGAACCGAAAATACCACGCAGATGCCTTCTTGGGAGAGCTAAAAGAGGTATTGCTGAACGAGTATGGCGTGGCCAAAGTGGTCTATGCCACCAAGTTCACCTACAGCGCCCCATGCGCCGAAGATACCCTGCAGTCGTTGATCAACGACTGCGATGCTGTGATACACGCCATCGCTGATTGAGGGTCCTGCACAGCGTGGGGTCTCCACGACACAGTGATCACAGAGTCCAAAGGCGTGCCATCGGTCAGTGTCATTACCAGCACGTTCACCAGAGCTGCCCATGCGAGAGCCACGGCTCTAGGCATGCCGGGCGCTCGAATAGTGGTCCTTCCCAGCCCATTAGCCCCCAGGACCATCCCCGAAGTACAACAGATGGCTCATGACTTCGCACCCGAAATAGTGGGATTCCTGACTGGTAAATGACCGTTTTCCCGTCGGGGATCGTGGGTACTGGTATGAATTTCAAGAGGGGCCAAAACGGCCCCTCTTGGTTATTCTCACCTGGGCTGATGTGCTTGGCGAACATTCCGCCCAAAGTTCGGTTCTCGAAAATTTGACGAAGAGGTCCAACGCTGTGAGTTCCGTTCATCTAAATGCCAGGCGTGCCGAAGTTCCAGACTCCTTCCAGGCGATCCAGAACTATTGCTGGGAGCAGGGGTGGACCGACGGACTGCCGGTTGTGCCGCCTACGGAACCTCTGGTGCGCGAGATGTTAGCCTCCTACGGCGGAGACCCTTCGCTCTCTTTGGGAACGATGCAACCCCGGAACGCCCAGGCCACCTTGGTGAAATTAGCCATCAATGCAGTGATGGCCGGCTGCCTGCCAGAGCACTTCCCGGTGGTTGTGGCGGCAGTCAAGGCGGCCCTGGATGAGGACTTCAATCTGGGTGGCAACGCCGCGACCACTGGCGGGGCAGCTCAAGTCGTGATCGTTAACGGCCCCATTGCCAAAGAGTTGGGAATAAATGGCGACGCCGCTTGTTTCGGGCCTGGCTGGAGGGCCAACGCGGCCATTGGGCGGGCGCTGAGGTTGGTGATCCGCAACATCGGCGGGCTGATTCCCGGCGAGATGGATAAAGCGGCACTGGCCACGCCGGGCCGGTACAGCTTCTGCTTCTCAGAGAACGAAGAACGAAGCCCCTGGGAACCTAGAAATGTCCAACTTGGCTATCCCGAAGGGTCTAGCACCGTCACTCTCGCTGCGATCAGAGGCGTGTACACGATCATGGAAACGACGGTGGCGACCGGACTCGAGGTGCTTCAGACGATCACCGGCAACATGAGAGCGATTGGAATATCCAACTACTACCAGATCGGCACAGGAGCCCAGATTATCCTGGTGATCTGCCCTGAGCATGCCGACGAGATTGCCTCTTCGGGACTTTCCAAATCCGACGTGCGGGAGTACATCTACCAGAACGCCCGCATGCCGCTGCACTCCTTGCTTGGCCGGGCCCATTACGGCAACCGTAACTGGCCCCGTTGGATCGATCAGACCAACCCAGAAACGCTCGTGCCCATCGTGCGTGCGGCTGAAGACATTGTGGTCATAGTTGCTGGTGGTGACGGCCGTCATTCCGCCTGGTTGGCCGGATGGGGCGTTACCCGGATGGCAACCGAAGAGATCCTCACGCACGCCTGATCGCCGAGAGACCGTCTTTCCCCTCTCTTCTGCTGACCCATTCAGGTAACCCATTCGCCTTTTTCGCTTCACGATCCCATATCCCCATCTTTTCGATGTCCCCGGCTTGACCCTAATCTGCGCCTGCCAGAGAATTTAGGTGATGTAGGGCGGTTCGACTATAAATTCCTGTCGCAACGAACCTCGGACCCAGGCGAGATTTACGGCATCTAACCAGTTGATTGGTCAATTCAGGGCACTATGGATTCAGAGGCAATGCGATAAACAGCGGCTGTTCGCATAGGTCCAAATGGATTTCCTTGACGTAATGATTAGCGCAGAGAACGATTACGATTGCTAGACACCCTTTACAACTTGTATTGAACGAAATCAGTTGATTTTATGCATTTCATATAAGTAACACGGATAACATACAAAACAAATCCAGAACTGATACGAAGAATATTGACGAATACGGTCATTCCTCGATATCATAAAGACGAACCAACTTGAGGCTAAGGAATCATGGCTCAACAAACAACCGCAGTCAAAGCACCTGAGGCACCCAAAGCACCCAAAGTAGAAAACCTGGAAGAGAACAAGACAGAATCCATCGCTGAGGAGTCTGTCGTCACATGCTGTCATCATTGGGTGATCCAACCCGCCGATGGCCCAGTTAGCAACGGATCATGCCAGGTTTGTGGTGAGATTCGCGAGTTCACGAACTACGTAGAATCTGCAACCTGGGGCGATAGCCGCACGACCGGAAAGAGTTCTTCAGCGTCTGCGTCAACTGAATCAACTTCGGATGACGAGGCAGAAACTGACGGCCCAGATATTGCTGACGACGAACCCGAGCCGGATGGCTCTGAGATAGAGCTGGAGGACTAAGGTTTAGTCCTAGCGAGTAATCGATCGATCTCGATTGGCTTTAATTGGCCGCTCATCCTACGACCGTTCCACGGTGGCGGGATGAGCGGCCAATTTTTGTTGCGCTAGGTCGGGATTGGAGCTACGCCGATAACATCACATTACAATCCGATTATTCTTGCTGTTTTGCTTCAACCCAGTTGGGTAAACAGGGTTTATAATAAGCCACTGCCAGGGTACAGAGACGTATAACCCAGACCTATAATGGGATGGGTGTCCTGGCGCAATGCGGCCGGCACAGCCGCAGATACGGGGGGAGGCAGACGGGTTTAGTGTTTACGCACCTTCACGTTCATACCGAATACAGCATGTTGGACGGGATCAGCCGTATTCCCGGTTTGGTGGCCCGCACCAAAGAGTTGGGAATGGAATCCCTGGCCATCACCGATCATGGCACGTTCTACGGGGTGGTGGAATTCTACTCGGCATGCAAAGAGGCAGGCATCAAGCCCATTATCGGCTGTGAAGTCTATGTAGCCCACAACAGCCGCTTCGACAGAGACCCTTCCGAGCGTAGCCCCAACCATCTGGTTCTGTTAGCCCGAGACAATACCGGGTACCGCAATCTGATGCAGTTGGTCACCAAGGCCCATGTCGAGGGCTTTCACTACCGCCCCCGTATCGACAAAGGCCTGCTTGAAGAATTTGGCCAGGGTCTCGCTGTTCTTTCCGCTTGTCCATCTGCCGAGATTCCACGCCAGCTAGCCGACGGCAACGATGAAGCAGCCGCAAAGGCCGCCGGTTGGTACAAGGAGCGGTTCGGCGACGGTTACTTCCTAGAGATCCAGCGTCACGAACACGTTCCCCAACTGCCCCGGATCAACGAAGGTCTGATCGCCATGGGGAAGAAGCTGGACATTCCCCTGATCGTCACCAATGACTCTCATTATGTGAACCAGGCGGATTCCCCCCTGCAGGACATCTATATCTGCATCCAGACCAGCACCACGGTGCAGGACGAAAAGCGCCTCCGGATGGAGGACGATTCATACTACATAAAAAGCCCTCAAGAGATGCTCCAACTCTTTCCGGATTTTCTGCCAGCTCTGGAGAACACTCAGTTAGTCTCCAACATGTGTAACGTGGAACTGGACTTCGGCCAGACCCACCTACCCAAGTATCCAACGCCCAATGACATGGACGCCGACGAATACCTGGCGCAGTTGTGCGAAGAAGGCTTCCGGCGCCGCTATCCACATGCGACCCCGGAGGCTGTGGAACGA
Source organism: Chloroflexota bacterium (assembly GCA_027624135.1). Taxonomy (GTDB): domain Bacteria; phylum Chloroflexota; class Dehalococcoidia; order Lucifugimonadales; family UBA3495; genus UBA9611. Next base: position 7,117 of record JAQBXL010000087.1, on the reverse strand, counting down.
CTGCGCTACGAATTGGATGTCATACGCCATACCCGGTTCGCCAATTACTTCCTAGTGGTCTGGGACATCATAGATTTCGTGCGGCGTAGCCATATCTTATACGGTGTCCGGGGCAGCGCCGCTGCCAGTGTGGCTCTGTATTGTCTTGGCATCACCGATGTTGACCCTATGGAATATCGTCTGGTCTTCGAGCGGTTCCTGAATCTTGAGCGCAAAGAGATGCCCGACATAGACTTGGACTTTCAAGACGACCGCCGGGATGAAGTGCTTCATTACGTCATCGATCGGTACGGCAATGACCGGGTAGCCCAGATAATCACCTTTGGGACTCTGGGCGCCAAAGCGGCGCTTAGGGACGTGGGACGGGCTCTGGGCATGGGCTACAGCGATGTGGATCGCATCGCCCGGATGGTTCCATTGAAGGCCCGGACCCTGGAGGACGCCCTGCGGGTTAGTCCAGAGCTTAAGACGGCCTACGAGCAGGAGCCCGACGTCACCAAGTTGGTGAACAATGCTCAAGGCTTAGAAGGCATCGTCCACCATGTCAGTACCCATGCCGCCGGGGTGTTGATCGCTGATGAACCCTTAACCGAGACCGTGCCTCTGCAGAGGCCGGTCCGTGGCGACGAAAGCAGCCCGGTTCTGATGACTCAGTTCTCGATGGAACCGGTGGCCCACCTGGGTCTGTTGAAGATGGACTTCCTCGGATTGACCAACCTGACCATACTTGACCGGGCCGTCAAACTTGTTGCTCAAAGTCAGGGAGTTGAGATAGACCTGCAGAAGCTGCCCCTGGATGACAAATCAACCTACGAACTGCTTTCCTCAGGTAACACCACCGACCTGTTCCAGCTTGAAAGCGCCGGGATGCAACGGTACATAAAAGAGCTAAAACCTTCCAACCTGGGCGATATCGCGGCGATGATCGCCCTCTATCGTCCTGGACCGATGGAAAACATCGAGACCTTTATCGATGCCAAGCACGGCCGCAAGCCCATCGCATACCCGCATCCCAGCTTCAAAGAACTGCTGGACGAAACTTACGGCGTTATCGTGTACCAGGACCAGGTGCTGTTGATCCTGCAGCAGTTCGCCGGTTACACCCTGGGTTCAGCCGACATTGTGCGGAAGGCGATGGGCAAGAAGATCGCTTCGATGATGGCCGAGGAACGGGTCAATTTCGTCGCCGGCGCCCAGGCAAAGGGTTACAACGAAGAGGTGGCGATCGAGATATTTGATCTCATCGAGCCGTTCGCCGGATACGCGTTCAACAAGGCCCACAGCGTAAGTTACGCTCTGATCTCTTACTGGACCGCCTATTTCAAGAACTATTACCCAGTGGAATACATGGCGGCGGTGCTCAACTCTCGCATGGACAATCCGGAGAAGACTCTGAACTCCATGAACGAGTGCCTGCGGATCCATATCCCGATCCTGCTTCCGGACATCAACCGGTCGGAGGAGTTCTTCAGCATCGACCACGACACTCGCGGGTCAAACTTAGACGACAATTTCGATGCCAATGGTGAGAGCGTTCCCAAAGGTCCTGGTCTCAGGATCGGTCTGGCAGCCATCAAAACGATCGGGGAAGGCGCGGTCCGCCCAATCGTGGAAGATCGGAAGGAGAACGGGCCGTATAAGTCGATCGACGATTTTTGCCGCCGAGCGTGCGCATCAGGTCTTAACCGCCGCACTTTGGAAAGCTTGGCTAGGGCTGGGTCGTTTGACAGCCTGGCTCCCCGAGGGCAGGTGATTGGCGCTCTGGACCAGATAATCGCTACGGCACAGAGAGAGGCCCAAACCCGCGATTCAGGCCAGAGCAGCATGTTCGGCGGTGACGACGCGGTTTCCAATTCTGCTGGAATGAGTGGAATACCCCTGACTGGTCCCGACATCTCAGACCGAGAAAAAGCCGACTGGGAACGGGAGTTGTTGGGGATGGCCTTTTCTCATAACCCCCTGAGCGGTCTCGCCGAAATCGACGTTGGCGATGCTGTCAAATCCCTGGACCAGCTGGACGGTGAAATGTCCGGTCAGTCCGTCAACGCTCTGGGCTTTGTCTCCACAGTAACCGAGCGTACCACCCGGGAAGGAAAGCGATTCCTGATCGTGAATCTTGAGGTTCTGGGTGGATCATTGGAAGTGATGGTGTGGCCAGACACTCTCCAGCGTACCTCCGAGGTTTGGCAATCGGGTCGGCTGGTGTTGGTCACCGGCAAGCTGCGTCTGCGGGGTGACGAGATGTCGTTGGCCTGTGATGCCGCGACGGAATACGACTTGGAGAACCCGCCGGAGATACCAGTTCCCGGAAAGACCAACGGCGGCTACGGGAACGGAGCATATAAGAACGGGGGCTACAAGAACGGCGACGGCCAGAATAGAAATTCAAGCGGCTACCACAGCAAAAGTGATGGCCCAAAACCCGCAATAAATTCCGCGACAAGTTCAAAGAAGGCTCAGATGACCATCGGCAACAACGGCCCCGCCTCACCACAGAAGGTGCTCCGCCTCACGATAACTGAGACCGATGATGCGAGTTACGACGCCCATCTGCTGCGCGAGATGATTGGCGTCTTGTTGGAATACCCCGGTAGGGACCGGGTGAACCTGGACATTCGCACCGGCGAGAAACGTGTCAGGATGGACCTCCCAGTAGTCAGCACCGGTTATTGCGAGGACTTGCATACTCGGCTTGAGGAATTGTTGGGGCCCGACACAGTGACGGTCCAGCAGGAACTGGGATTGGGCTTGGAGTCACCATCCCCGGAGCCGACAACCTTGCCCTTAAATGCCGACGCCCTATATGCGCCGACACCGCCCCAAGATACATCCGCTGATATTATCGCCACACCGAAATCTATTTCCGTGCCCGTAGCGGAGATACCGGTTACAGTTCCCGCCGAAGTGTCTGAACCCGTCGGCGCGGAGTTTGCAGGTGACGAACCTCCTTTCTGATCGCCTGCCGCCCTTTTCGCCTGCTACGTAACGTCAGCGGGGCTTTGCCGCAGGCTTAATATCGGTCCACAGGCTCGTCCATATATTGTTTCGGAAACCTCAAAGATTGATGGTAGCACTCTACGCAAACCGGGTAATTGGTTGCCGGAAACCGTCGTAGATGACTAAATCGGACGAATTCTAACGCTCAAAATATTTATTGAGTCCTCTTCGAAAACTTGACCGGTTCTTGACTCGCTGATAGAATGCTCCAAAACTCGCCGCAGGCCGATACCAGGTCTGGAAGACGGCGTTCAGGTGCTGTCACCGAACGTCAAATAAGCCGGACGAGAGTATGTTTAAACGTTATTACGGTCCTTCGAAAGAACGGCCTTCCAACAGGGTTCGAACAAGTGAATCCTGGTATCTTTCCCCTCTAGCTGCCGCAGAAATTCGCTGCCGCGTCAAGCACGCCGTCCCCTGCGAGCCCTAACTCCCACCACCAACTGCATAGCTCCCGCCCCCCATCTGTAAACCCCGCCAGCGCATGGTGATTTGGCTGTTAACCACGGCCAATAACAATACAGATACTTGCGGTCAAAATTAAGGCAAAGATACTTAGAACCCCTTGCATCACTGACGGCAATTATCCTGAATCGAGAATATCAAGTTAAGGAGAGAAAATATGAGAGAAGTACTGAGGTCCAAGATTCACCGAGCCTGGGTGACCGACGCCAACCCGGACTACGTTGGCAGCATTCTGATCGATGAAGACCTGATGGATAAGATCGATCTTTGGAATTTCGAAAAAGTATTGATCTGTGACGTGACCAACGGCAATCGCTTCGAGACCTATGCCATCGCCGGCGAGCGCGGTTCCGGAGTTTGTTCAGTCCAAGGCGCCGCGGCCCGACTGAGCTCAAAAGGCAACTGCCTAATCATCATGTCATTCGAGGTTTCCGACGTGCCGATCGACCCGCAGATGATTCTTGTCGACGAGGAAAACCGGTTCGTCGAATATTTGGAGGGTGCCAAACATGTCCAGCAGGTTCACTGAACAAGAAACAGAAACTTATTACGATTCAGAAGACGCCATCTACCGTTCCTTCTGGGACGAAGATGGCAGTGTCCACTGGGGCGTCTTTGACGACAACACAGGCGACGACTTCCTCAAGGCTTGTGCCAACTTGAACGACATGATGGTGGACAAGGGCCGCATAGATTCATCGTCGAATGTCTTGGACATGGGCTGCGGCAACGGAACCACCGCCATCTGGCTCAGCGGCGACCAAGGTTGCCAGGTCACTGGCGTAGACCTGAGCGGCGTACGCGTGCAGAACGCCCAAGACAAGCGGGCCGGGCTTGACCAGTCAGCCCAGGAAAAGCTGGCGTTCGAGAAGGCGTCGGCCACCGATCTGCCCTTCAGCGACGGTAGTTTCAGCCACTTGTGGAGCCAGGCCGTCATCTATCATGTGCCAGACAAGGAAACCGCGCTTAAAGAGGCCTACCGGGTCTTGGAAGACGGTGGCATCATGGTCTTTGACGACTTGACCAAGCCCCAACCGGAGATCAGCGCCGACGCCCAGAAGTTCGTCTACGATCGGCTCCTTTATGACACGCCGTACAGCTTCGATACCTATCAGGACGCTCTCAAAGATCAAGGGTTCAAGATAGTGGAAGCCTATGACCTGTCGTCCCACCTCAAGAACAGTTATCTACGGTTGGCCGACCGGACTCCCAAATTCGGCGGACCGGATGCAGAGCACTATGCCGAGCTAACAAACGCCTACCGGGAAACCGCCCGCGCGGTGGACAACCGCGAATTGGGATGGGGTCTGTTCGTCTGCCAGAAGTAACCTGGCAGAATCGAATTATCACGATGGCCCGGTTCTGCCGGGCCATTTGATTTCTATCCCCTAGCCACGAGATAGGAGCGTCACGGCATGCAAGAAAGTCATAAACGAGTTCAGTGGGTCTATGAGTCAACCAGCGACAAGGAACTGGAAGATCGCTATGACCAATGGGCCGTAGATTACGACAATGACCTGGCGGCTGAATTCGCTTGGAACGCTCCTCAAAACGCCGCCGACGTTTTCGCCAAACATGTGGACAAATCAGCTCACGTGTTGGACGCTGGCGCTGGAACTGGGCTGGTTGGAGAATGTTTGGTCAAGGCTGGATACAACGATTTGGTGGCGATGGACCTGTCTCAAGGCATGCTTGATGAGGCCAAGAGCAAGAACATCTACAATGCCTTCCATCAAATGGCTCTGGGCGGAGCTTTGGATTTCGCCACTGACGAATTCGACGCTGTGATCAGCGTCGGTGTCTTCACTCAAGGCCATGCCCCGGCCAAATCGTTCGATGAATTGGCCCGTATCACTAAGCCCGGTGGGTTGATCGTCTTTAGCCTCAGGGTGGACATGTACGAGCCTGATGGCTTCAAAGAGCAGCAAACTGGCATGGAAGAAGCCGGAGTATGGCAGCTTGCCGAGATGACTGACGAGTTTCAGCCGCTGCCCAAAGGTGAGCCCGAGGTCTGGCACCGTATCTGGGTCTACCGAGTCAATTAGCCACCCGCGTTAGGTAGCTGCCTCCAATCCCTTATTCCGCTAAGAAGTCGCCAATCACCTGCGCCAATTCCTGGGGTTTGTGGTAGCCGATGTCGTGGATGGTCTCCGGGACCCAATAGACCCGGCCATTCTTGAGGGTTTTTTCCGCCGCGTCGACCATTCGGCGGCGCGTCTCGGCGAATTCTGTGCCGGCGCGCTCCGGCGTGGGCCCGGCAGGCACGACCAAAGCAGGGCACACGATACGGGGCAGCGTTATCGACGCCGGTTCGTCCCACATGGCACGGATCACCTGGGCGTGGTTCTCCGGTTGCAAGATGTCCTGGATCTGACCGTTCTCATCCTCGTAGACCATTGTCTGGACGATACGCTTTCATATGCTAGATTACCCCGGGCAGGAAGGCCAAGACCGGCCTGGACAACTACTTCCGGTTCTACAACACCAAGCGTTCCGACCACCAAGGGCACGACCGCCAGGGCCAATGCGGATTGGGCTATTGCGAGGGACAACCCTCAAAAATTGGTTTAGCAGCTTCCTCGATACCGGTAATGTCGAAAGTTGCTGTCAATGGGGGTCCTGAATACGGCAGGACTCTAGCTAATAGTTGCTTGCCCCCCCAAAGAGAAATCACGAAACTTTTCGCTGTCGCGCCTGATAAATAGGTTAGATCGCCGTCTGATAACAGCGACCAACTTGAAGTCTGAGAATCCTGCGAGTCGATCCGATATGTAACAACGGTAGAATCTAGGTCGATAAAGGTGTCCCATGAAAAATGCACCGAAAAGAAATCAGGTTGGATGCAACCGATGTACATTCTTATAGGTTCCCCAAAACGGGACTCTCCGGAAACCGCCAGCGTCAAGATGCCCTGGCTCAACTTGTCGGTGATGACATCGCGTTCCTCATCATATTCCCATAACCCTGTTAAAGGAGGAGGCGCAGGAGTATTGGTAGCCGGCGGTGTGGCGGTTGGCAGAGCAGTTGGTGTTCGCGTCGGAGTTGCTGTCGGGCGTGGAGTTGGGGTTGCCGGTCCTTCTAAGTTCGACGTATTGGCCAATGTCGAAGTTGGGACAGACACACTGGTCGGTTCTGTCGGTGCCGACGAACTCCCGCATGCCAGCGCAAACATCGTGCCGAAGATTACTAACCCAAAGAGCAGCTTCATTTTTAATTCCCTCAGCTAATACGCGGGGATTATACAGCCTCAACCGCCCCCGGTCCGGCTGAAGATGATGTCACGATAATCAATAAGCCTACTCCGGGAGCGTGATGCTCTTTCGGATTCCATCGAGCCGGTCCCGGAGTTCATCCTGGGTCAAGGGTTCCAAGGGCACCTGGTTGCGGGCCTCCAAGAATGTGGGTTTGCACTCCTAGATAGCCTTCTTTGGCTCTTTGACGCCGAGAAACAAATATGGGGGCATACCCTCCGGTCAGGCGGGTGACAGGGTGACAAACTCCCCAATTTGCTGATGTCGAAGTGCCAAAAGCCACCACACGGGCACTCAAGGGTGGCTTCACACCCTAAATCGAGCCCAACGTTCGAGTTTGTCACCATGTCACCTGCCTGACTGGTGGATAAACACCCCTCCTGACCGGTCCGGCTGGTTGATGG
>JAQBXL010000086.1 GCA_027624135.1 Chloroflexota bacterium | reverse complement strand
CCCACATGGCACGAATCACCTGGGCGTGGTTCTCCGGTTGCAAGATGTCCTGGATCTGACCGTTCTCATCCTCGTAGACCATTGTCTGGACGATACGCTCGATCTCACCGTTCCAGATCACGCCCATCTGATTTCGGATCCTGTCCAAAAAATCTTGCCTGTTTCCGGTCACGTCCCTAGGGCGCACGCGGTGGGCGAACGATTCCCAGGTAGCGCCGGGCACAAGGGTCCAATCCAAGAAACCACCATCGATCATGATCAGGCGTTCCACCCGGTCGGGGTGATTGGCGGCGAAATTCGTGGCCACGTTGCCGCCCCACGAATGTCCCATGACTGCAACTTTGTCCAGCCCAACGTGGTCTAGGAGAGCGGCTAGATCATCTGACAACGTCTGCCAGTCGTAACCGCTGGGGGCGCTGGTGGTCTGACCGTGACCGCGTTGGTCTGGCGCTATCAGCCGGTAGCGGTCTCGGAGCATTGGCGCCACGATGTCATACCAATGGGCAGTGGAGGCCAGGCCATGAAGGGCCAACAATGGCTCGCCGTCGCCGCCCCAGTCCAAATAGCGGACCTTCAAGTCTCCAATGTCAGCCCAATGCTCGCCGGGTGTCATTACGTCTGCTTTGCCGTCTACCAATCAATCCCCTCCGCTCTAGCTGGCTACCGGATAGTATAGCAACGGTCGAAAGACCTCGGAAGTAGCCCAGGCTCGCACTGGAGAACCCTCCGGCCCGAGTTTGTTATGATTGACGACAATGCACTTTGGCACGGAGAACAACAAATGATTGTATGGGCATTAGTTCTGATTGCTGTTGGAGTAGGAGCGCTGTTGGATGTGTCTATCTGGCCGGGCGTTCTCATCGCCATGGGCGTGTCGACCCTTCTGTCTGTCGCATTCAAAGGAAACCGGGAAACGGCCAGATTGTTCAACTGCTGGCCGTGCTGGCCAACCTTTTACCCGCAAGATTCCGAAGATACTACGAGGCCCCGCCGGAGTGAAATCTTGCTTGTTCTGGCCCGAACCGGACAGCCAGGCATCCTAATTGACCGCTCCAGAACCGGAGCGTCTGTTTTTTTCGTTATTTAAGTCCGCCCAATTCCATCTGAAGCAAACGGGCTTTTACTCCCAAACCGCCGCCGCCATAGCCTCCCAGACCGCCGTCGCTGGCGATAACGCGGTGACAGGGGATGATCAGGGAGAATCGGTTGCGGGCCATGGCCTGCCCGGCGGCGCGCATCGCCAGCGGACTCCCTGCCTCGGCAGCCAACCAGGCGTAGCTTCTGGTTTCTCCCGGCGGGATGCTTCGGCAGGCATTCCATGCTGCGCTGAAGAATGGTGTGACCCCGCTAAAGTCCAACTCGATCTGGTCCAGCGCCGTCATGTCTCCGTTGGTGTAGCGATGCAGGCATTCCACCACTTGAGCGAACGCATCCGGATCGTCTTCAGCGTCGTCTAGGTCGGTGCCCAAGTCTTCCAGAGCTTCTTGAGGCGAGGGCTTCAACGATGCCCGTTTCAGCCCGTCTTCTCCGGCCAAGAGGACCATCCAACCCATGGGCATTTCGACCAGGCGGTATTTGTCGCCCTTCACCGCACCCTCCTTGCTATAACAGCCCAAAGCATGGGTAGCCGAAGGGCTTTCCACGCTGCTGCCAAGTTATTTTGTTCGAGGATCGTTGGCGTCTTTCTGCCGTACCGGCTGCGGACGTAGGAATCCACGATTACAGCGACAGGGGTCTCGTGGGCGGGCAAGACTAGTTGAAGCTGGTTGCCAAACTGATAGGGTGTCTGGAAGTCCGCTGGTCCCGCCGACGCTAGGGATGCTAGCTTGGTCATCCGTTGGAACGCTACCGTTGGACTGCCCGGCATCGCCATGAACCTTCTCCAGAACCAGCGGATAGACCCGGCCACACCAGCAATTATAGCCAATCCAAGAAGCGCCCAAGGCCATTTGTTCGTCAATGAGTCGGTCTGATCGTTGACGGCGCTGTTTTGGGCTCCTGTCTGCAACGCTTCCTCCTCGTCGCAGATGTCAACCTCATCGAAGCAGATATCGTCCAATAGATTGGTATTTGCTACACCTGAAGCCGAACCATCTTGCGCATCGTCACCCGGTTGATAGATCTCTGGCAATGCCTCGCCGGGCGTGGGTTCAAAGGGGATCCAGCCGTATTCAGGGAAATAGACCTCTACCCATCCATGGCTGTGGCTGTCGGTAACCGAGTAAAGTTCTTCTTCACCGATCTGATCTCCGGTGGTGTAGCCAACCGCCATCCGGGAAGGGACCCCCACAGAACGCAACATGACGGCCATAGTGGATGCGAAATACTCGCTGTAGCCCTCACCAAGGGTAAACAGGAAATGGTCCACGCCATCGGCGTTAAATGGCGGCGGATTCACGCTGAGGTTGTAGGGAAAGTTGCCCTGTAGGAACCGCTCTACGGCCTTGGCTTTGTCGTAGGGCGCTGCTTGTCCGCCGGTCACTTCGATGGATAGGTCTCTAACGCGTTGGGGTAGGTCTCCCGGTAGCTGGAGGTAGCGCTGCGACACCCAAGCCGGATATTCCGAGCCGGCCAGCCGTAATTGCGCCGGAGTAGCCAGTGAAACGGCAGAGGTCACCTCATAAGGCTCCCCGATCTTGAACTCGCCGTCAGGACTGCTGACAGATAAGACCTCGGGGAACGGGGGAAGCGATTCCAATATCTGAACACCGGTCACCCTTCCATCTTCCCGATCAACCCCATCGAGCCGAAATTGGGGTGGGAGGGCCTCGGCTAGGTCTTGAAAGCTGGCGGTGTCGCCGGCGTCCGCAATCGTTTGAAGGAGGGCTTCGCTTACTTCCGTCAGATAACCGGGGGGGACGTCGCCCCGCTGTAGCCCCGCCACGTCGATATTGAACAGCGGCGGAGCCTGAGTCTCAATCATGACTTCTCGGTCAACGTCCCGTACTTGGTCTCCGGAGAATAGCTTTTGAGACTCGTAAAGTGGGGTCACAGCATAGGTGACCTCGGACCGTAGTAGGTCGTTCACGCCAGACGAGAATTCCGGCGAGTATCCTAACGGTTTGGTGATTGTGTTCTCCGAGAGCCAGCCCTTGCCGTTGTAGGTGCTGTAAGTCCGCGCCTTCCAATACAACTCTGTCGGTGAATCCACCCAGAGCACCTGGCTCGTGGTGGGGTTGATGGTTCCCTGAAGAGCCAACACGTCGTCCCAGATGCGGAATCCCATGGGCCGTCGCGCGGGCAGGCCGGCAAAAAGCCGGTTGAAATCCCCTTCCATAGCTTCCAGTGGATTCCGCATGGTCTCGTAAGCGTCGTTGGCCTTGCCCCATTTGGGCGCCATCGGAAGCAAGAAAGCTATCAGGATAACCACAACCGTGATCGTAAAACTGCCTGCGAGCGAGAGGCCGCCAAGGTGATCGTCCACTTTGACCCCGCGCCCTTCCCATTCCTTCTTGCGGCGTATCGACTGGACCCGGGCAACCAGAAGCAGGGCCGTGAACAGGTAAAAACCAAGGTGGAACGCGGCGTTGGGCGGCAGGAAGGTGAGGTTGGACAACAAACCGATCCCTCCAAGCACAAACACTCCCCAAAAATTGCTGTAGCGCAAGAACAGCCACGCACCCAGAAAGCCGGTCAGCCAGGTTGCGACCATCAACCCAAAAGAGAATGGGATCCGGTCAATGTTGATCGATCCATCGCGCGCCGCGTCTAGCCAAAAGCCGAGACGTTCTAAAACCTGGCCGGTCCCGCCGACGCTGACGCCCTCGATCTCAAGGGAAGAGAGTTGCCACAAGATGACAGCAAACGCCACGGCGAACCCGACGGGCAGGAGTGCGACCGACCATATGGGCACCCGGTAAAGGGCCAGCCCGGTCAGCATGGCAATGAAGAGCAGAAAGACAAGATTCGGGGACGGGGCCCAATCGGCCTGCTCCACCGATAAGACCACGACAACCAGATTGAGCGTCAATAACGCCGCAGCAATCCAACCATCATTAGGCCGCAAGGTGCGTTCCAACGACAAGATACCGTCGCCGATCGCTTCGGTGCTGATACCATGGCGCGTGTCTGGGCGGCCGGTCAGCGCTTTACTAGTAATTGCGTCAGTGGTCATTCGACCCCTCCAGAGACACCGGATGACCAGTTGCGTGGGATCTCTCTCACCGGCGCTTGGAGAACATCGTTCAGAGCGTCGCCACGTTTCACCATGAAGACCGGTATCAGGTTGGCGCTTAGAGACTCCAGGGGGCCGTCCATGACCTCTGTCGAGCCGAAACTGGACCGGTCAACCAGAACCACCGCGATCTCCACTCCCTGGTGGCGCAGGTCGGCTAGGCTCGCTACCCATTCAGCGCTCACGGATGAGGTGACTACTGTCAGGGCGTTGTACTGGTTCAGGTGGGGCCGAACTCCGTAGATGAACTCTTGCAGCGGTCGTTTGCCTTGAGCCCTCACTTCGGCAAGGGTCTCCATCAACCGTCCGCGCTGTTCCGGGCTGCTGTCTGGCCTATATATATGGTCTTGGTCTCCGTTGGACGCCAGACCCACCGGCATCGACTGGTCCATGAGGCGGTCGATGATCGATGCGGCCACTGTAACCGACAGTTCCTCGGTATTGTTCACGTCGTCCAGGTCCACCCCATAGTGGGAATCTGGGTGCATGTCCAGCAGCACCCAGGCCTCTGCGGACAGCCCCATGTCAAATTCCTTGACCATCAACTGATTCATGCGGGCGGAGTAAGGCCAGTGTATGCGGCGCATGCTGTCGCCATCGACGTAGGCGCGGACGGAGGCTACGTCGGTGGTGATCTGCTCCCAATGGCGAGTGGTTCGGCTGTCGCTGGGCAGGCCGGCAAACCTGGCGTTCAGATTGGGCAACGGCTCCACGGCGGGTAGGACTATATACGGTTGAGGGTCCAGAAACTCCCGGCGGAGCCGAAAAAGACCGAAGGGGTCTTGGCTGACCACGTGGACCTGGCCCGAGCGGTAAACGCCCCTTTTGGCCAGATAAGTCTCTACGCGCCAGGTTCGCACCTGATCACGGACTAGCGCCAGGCCCCGCCCGCTACTGTTGGCGGAAGGCCCGGTCGCTTCCACAACCTCCAGCCATGACTTTGGCAGAAAGGTGGGGTTGGTGATCGAAACTTGGCCGACCAGATAACCACCCACTCGTCCTCTGTTGGCGTCTCTGGTCACGGTTAGTTCGATACCACGGAGGTTAAGCCAGGCCCAAGTGAATCCGATGCCGATGAGCAATAGCAGAGCGTAAAGAAATCTGTAGAAAAAATCGAAGCCGGTGCCCAGAGCCTAGAACGCCACCACCACCAGCAAAACCAGCATGCCAACGGCCCGTTTATTCATCGTTTGCCTCTTCTGCCTCTGGGTGGTGGTAGAGTGTGATTGAAGGGTGTCATAGTGCAAGCTGCGATGAAGTCGATGCGGCGGGAGAATCGATCTATCCCCACCGGAAAGCGGTTCTATAAAGCGGTTCCATAAAGCGGCTTTGTCAGGTCGAACCGGTTAGCGGCTGGTGCCGGGAACCGGAACTAACTCGAGAAGCCCATCAATAACCTGACCCGTCTTTAGGCCCCGCATACGGGCGGACGGGGCAAGAATCATCCGGTGGGCCAAAACCGCATGGGCTAGGCCTTTAACATCGTCCGGGATCACGTAGTCCCGGTCTTGAATCAGTGCCAGGGCGCGGACAGCCCTGAACATGCCCAGAGAAGCCCGGGGAGAAGCGCCCAAGAACACGTCTTCGTGGGTTCGAGTCGCCTCTATCAGACCCACGATATATTCCCGCACCGCACCATCAACGTATACGCTCTGAGCGGCGACCTGAAGACCAACCACATCTTCGGCAGTGGCGACGGCCTTTAGTTGGTCGATCGGATGTGTCTGCTCTTGCTGCTGGATGACCGCGAGCTCTTCGCTGAAACTGGGGTAACCAAGGCTGATTCGCAGCAAGAAACGGTCTAATTGTGCTTCTGGCAGGGGGAATGTCCCTTCGTATTCGATGGGGTTCTGCGTCGCCATCACCACAAAGGGCCTATCCAGAGGGCGAGTCACCCCGTCCACAGATACCTGCAACTCTTCCATGGCCTCAAGCAATGCGGACTGGGTCTTGGGGGTGGCACGGTTAATCTCATCGGCCAAAACTATCTGGGCCATGACCGGTCCCGGCCGGAACTGAAACTCCCCGGTGCTCTGATTGTAAATAGAGACGCCGACGATATCGCTGGGCAAGAGGTCTGGGGTGAACTGGATGCGCTTGAATGTACATCCTATGGAGACTGAGATGCTTTTTGCCAGCATGGTCTTGCCCACGCCAGGCACATCCTCGATCAAGATGTGGCCTCGGGCGATAACTGCGGCCAAGGCCTGCTCAATCACCGGTGTTTTGCCGACGATAACAGAGGAGACGTTGTCGACGATTTCCCGGGCTAATTTCGCCGGAGATTGGGTCGCTGTCACTTGCTTCTCCAGTGCCTGGCTGCAGACTGGACCCTTAGCTGCATCCAAAGTTTATCACAGCAGAATAGACTACGGTCCCGAAGCCAAGAAGTAGGGCCTGGAAGGCCTGCCCTATCAGCTAAGGTCTACCCTCGTGTATGGTTAGGTAGATACGGACTGGCTCCTGTCTTCGGTTCATATTCGGATAAATCCAGAGCCCAATTAATCTCGTAATTAATATCAACGGGCGCATCTGACTGCCATTGGCCTTCAAGTCAGGTGATCCAGTGCGAACCCTTCAAAATTTGTACCGATTGTACCGATAGGTTGTGATGTTAGCAAAGTTGAGGAGAGAGCGCCCCACCGTGTTATGTAAAAGAGTGCCGTTGATTGTTGCGGCAGCAATGGCGATTATCTTCCTGATGGCCGCTTGCGGCAGTTCAGCAACGGCTGAACCAACGAAGTCGTCGGCAACTCAGGAACAACCGGCAGTGACTACCACTGCGATCGCCACGAAATCTGCGGCAGACAACGCCGACCGAAAAGTGGGCGGCGCCGTTGGCAATCTTGCGCCTGAATTTGGCGGCATCGACGCCTGGATAAATGGTGGACCCCTGACCATGGAGGAACTTCGAGGTCAGGTCGTATTGATCGATTTCTGGACCTACACCTGCATAAACTGCATCCGCACCTTTCCGTTCTTGAAGCAGTGGCATTCCAGGTACGCCGACGATGGCCTGGTGATTGTGGGTGTCCACACGCCTGAGTTCGAGTTCGAAAAGACCTACGAGAACGTGGTACAAGCTACTCAGAATGAAGCTCTCGTCTGGCCCATGGCCCAAGACAACGACTTTGTAACTTGGCGAAGTTATTCCAACAGGTTCTGGCCCGCCAAATACCTCATCGACAAGGACGGTGTGGTGCGCTACACCCACTTTGGCGAGGGTGGTTACGCGGAGACTGAAGATGTGATCCGTGAGCTTCTGGCCGAAGCCAACCCGGCGTTCCGCGACGAAGCATTGCCGTTGCCCGAGGACCAAACCCTGGACCCTGGATTCTTGACCACGCGTAACGCGGAGGTCACCCGAGAGCTTTACGGTGGCTACGAACGGGGAGAAGGAGACCGGACGTTCGGACAGGGCGGCTACGTTCAACAGATGCAATATTTTGAGAATAAGAACAAAGTGTCCGACTTCGTCATCCCAGACGAATTGGAGCCTCACAAGATAAATTTCCAAGGGGCCTGGCACGTTGGACCGGAAAGCTCGAGTCATGGCAGGACCACAGAGTCATTTGAGGACTATCTGAGCATCGTTTATTCGGCGACTGCGGTTAACGCTGTGCTGACTTCAGACTCCGGTGAACCCTACAAAGTTCGGGTCACGGTCAACGATGAATATCTCACCGATAAAAACAAAGGCAGCGACGTCGTCATCGGAGATGATGGAGAGAGCTATATCTTGGTCACCGCTCCCACGCTCTACAATGTGATTAGTAATCCCTCGTACATTCGGCGCGAGACCCTCAAGATGTCCTCGAACTCCCCTGATTTCGGGCTATTCGCCTTCACCTTTGGCGTCTACGATACGGGACCTTAGTGAAATGCTCATTGTCATCTCCGGCCAAGCTGGCGTTGGCCGCTCTGGTCGCCATCATAGTCTCCGCCGCCTGCACCAGTTTCAAAGCGCCTGAGATCACGGGGATCAGGGCCTGGATCAACAGCGAACCCCTGACCATCGAAGAGCTTCGGGGCAAGGTGGTGTTGATCGATTTCTGGACTTATACCTGTGTTAATTGCATCAGGACGTTTCCGTACCTAAAACAATGGAACGCCCAGTATTCCGACGATGGCCTGGTGATAATTGGAATCCACTCTCCCGAGTTCGATTTCGAGAAGAATTACACTAACGTGCTCCAAGCAACCAAGGAGAATGGCATAACTTGGCCGGTGGCCCAGGACAACGATTTTGAGACCTGGAGCAATTATTCGAACCGGTTTTGGCCGGCCAAATACCTGATCGACAAAGATGGGATCGTTCGCTACACCCACTTCGGAGAGGGAGCATACGACCAGACCGAAGAACACATACGCGAATTGCTCGTTGACGCCGGTGCCGATCTGCTGGACAGTCCTTTTGAACGCTCTGGAGACCAGCCGCTGGACCCGACCTATGCCCAATCGCGCAGGGGGGATGTCACTCGTGAGCTGTACACTGGATACGTTCTGGCGGAACTAGGGCAGTACGTGCGGCAATCAGAGTTCTTCAAGAACGTGGGAACGGTCGTGGAGTTGGAGGCGCCGGATGACCTCAAGTCTGGAATCGTCTACTTCGATGGCTCTTGGGTGGTCGGACCGGAAAGCACCCGCCACGGGAGGGAGACGACCGAATTCGAGGATACACTTTCGTTCGTATATTCGGCCCGCAGTCTCAACGCGGTACTATCTTCGGAGTCCGGAGACCCCTATACGGCAAGGATACAGCTCAACGGAGACCCTCTTACAGAAGAGAACAAAGGCCAAGACATTACTATTTCCGACACCGGGGAGAGCTTCCTAACGGTGAATGAACCCAGGATGTACAACGTGGTGGAGGCCCCGGCCTACGCCAAAGACGTTACCTTCTCGATGAGTTCCAATTCCGATGATTTCGGAATATTTGCTTTCACATTCGGTGTTTATCAGAAAGGACCATGAGCAGCATCACATCAACGACCCAAAGACTTCTGGAGCGCTTGAATCCCCGCGTCGGCATCTCCCTTAGGGTGATTCCGGCGATCGCGATACTCGGCGTTGCGCTGGCAGTGGCTTGTGGTTCATCTGCCGCACCAACGTTGACGCCCCGGCCCACATCAGCACCAGCCGACCCGACGGCCATAACCCCAATCCTCGCCACCACGGTTTTGGAAGTGGGGGAACAGCGGGTGGCGTTCCTCTTGACCACAACCAAGGGATTGATCAAATCCCCTACCGCTTTGATCACGCCGGTCTATTTTGAACGCGATGGGGACGGAGATGGCGTACCCGGAGAGACATTGGAGGCTGAGTTCAACCTATGGCCTTACGGCGTCCGGGGTTCTTACAGCACCTACGTCGACTTTGATCGTGCCGGGCGTTGGCGTCTAGACGTTCGGGTAGAAAACCCGAACGGTGTCGACGAGGTTCAGATCGAAGTGGAAGTCATGGAGCAGTCGCCGGTTCCGGCTGTGGGTACCGCCGCGCCATTGAGCGTCACCAAGACCCTGTCTGAGCAGGGTGACATAGCAAAGATAACCACGGACTACACCCCGGATCCCGACCTGTACCAAGTATCGATCAAAGAGGCGGTGGAGAGTCCGTTGCCGTCGGTAATAGTCTTCGCCACACCCGCGTTTTGCACAAGCCCCACCTGCGGGCCACAGGTAGACGCTGTTGGCGAATTGAAGGACGCATACGCTGGCCGGGCAAACTTCATTCACGTCGAGATCTACGACAATCCCGATGAGATTCAAGGAGACCTTGACCGTGCAGAGATATTCAGCGTCGTAAATGACTGGGGACTCACATCTCTAGAGGATTACTTCAACGAGAGCTGGACATTCATCCTGGACGCTGACGGCAAGATACGGGACCGCTTCGAAGGATTTGCCACGGTGCATGAACTAGAAGCCGCCCTCGTACTGGTGCTCCCCCAGGCTTAAACCACAACTAAACAAGAACACCGCTAGGACGCCCACTCCGTCATCCCAGGGAAAGCTGGAAGGTGGATTCACATTTGAAGTGCAACACTTGATTCCGCTCATCCTGAGCCTGTCGAAGGAGTCTTCGGTAAATGACGGTTCGGGCGGAGTTGGTGGTTAGACGGGCTCACCATGAGCGGCGACTTGGTCATTTCTTCGGACGGGCCGCGCGCCAAAGAGACGGAATCGGTCCTGCATGGGTCAAATCCGGAATGGCCCTTGTCAGTTATAGCCACGCTCAGTCTTGGTTGACAGTTAATCTGCCCCTCTCTACACTCGCAGAAATCGCGAATCCCGCTCCATCGGTATCGCGAATGTGGAGCGTAAACGAAGGGAGTATTTCATATGGCGACACAGCAAGCAGCAAATCCGCAGGCAGTCGCACAGATGTCTGCTGCCGCCAAAGCCTTTGTCAGCAGCCTGAACCCCGAACAGAAAGCCAAGGCGACTTTCGAATACCTGGACGGTGAGCGGATCTTCTGGTACTACCCGCCCATGAACCGCCACGGCCTGCCTCTCCGGGACATGGAGCCGGCCCAGCGCGAATTGGCCATGGCTATCATGGCCAGCGGCCTAGCTCCCGAATCCTACGAACAGGCCAAGCTGATCATCGAGCACGAAGAAGTCCTTGGCCCTTTGGAGAAAGAGAACGGCATCGTCACGTTCGTTCGCGACGTCCAGCTCTACTATTTCACCATTTTCGGCGAGCCAGGCGACAACGACCCCTGGGGCTGGCGGGTTGAGGGCCACCATATCTCGATTCACTTCAGCATCATGGGCGACAAAGTGATCAGCACCACTCCGTTCTTCTTCGGCGCGAACCCCGCTGAGGTCCGTAAAGGCCCCAAGAACGGTCTGCGAATCCTCGGCAATCGCGAAGACCTGGCCTTCAACCTGATGGATTCCCTGGACGCGAAACAGGTGGAGGAGTCGATCATCTGCGCCGCCGCGCCGGCTGACATCGTCACTTTCAACTCATCCAAGGCCTCGCTCATGACCTACGAAGGACTGCCCGCCGCCAAGATGAACGGCGCACAGAAGGAACTACTGATGGCGCTGGTTGCGGAGTACGTGAACCAGGTGCGCACCGATGTGGCCGAGCAGAAGTTGGCCGAGTTGAAGAAGACTGGACTGGACCGCCTGTACCTGGCTTGGGCCGGACCGGTCACCAAGGATGCGGCCCACTACTACCGTATCCATGGTGGTGATTTCGTGGTGGAGTTCGACAACCGCCAAGACGGCGCGAACCACATCCACTCAGTCTGGCGTGACGTCGAGAACGACTTCGCGGCAGACGTTCTACGCGACCACCTGTTGCTGTTTCATGTGATTTAACTAGGTGATCTAAGGGGACCGTATTCGTTCCAGCCACGCTTCCGGGCTCCCGGGCGCACAGGGAATTATTCGATTTGTCCCGGCACGGAGCCGCCTGGGTCTCTGTTTCTTAGCTTCGGTTCCTTAAATCCCTCGCGGTCTGTGAGGCGAAAGCTAAGGCCAGCAACGATATTATGAGGTATGCGACCGAAGCGATGGCGAATCCAACTATGTAGGTCCACGAAACGAGCACCGACGCTACCGCAAGACAAGCAAACACCTTTGTTAGTCTCATCGCGTATCTGGCGCTCACAGCAGAGCCTGTTATCCGGGCCCTTGCTAGGAAAAGCAAACTTAAGGCTCCAATGACAGTAAGGGTCAAAACGAGGGCCATGCTGACGGCAAAGCCGCCGTAGTCACCCCGGATCAGGTTGCTAATCAGGAGGGCGCTGAATACCAGATGGAGCGACCCGAGGAGGCTTACTGCCGCGGTTTTGCTGTCAACTATGGCAATGTGCAATCGTGGCCTCTTGCCGGACATACTCCGAGTCCGGTCGTGTACTCCGGATGGGTTAAGCCCACATTCCTGACACTGGAAGAAATATATACTAATGGCCGACAAATCGCTCTAGCGAGAGGGTGGAATAGTTGACCGAACATGATAAGGAACCTACGCGGCGCGTAGACGCAACGATGGGCCGCGATAGGCGATAAAGGTCGAAGGCGGGTCAATCGCTTCCCTCCTGTGTATTTTCCTGTGTAATTTACGTCTGCCATCGCTTTTGCGGTGAGCTTGGGCAAGGCATCGTTTTGTTCTTAATAAAGAGCCTGTCCCATAAACCCCTTCCAGGCAGGTATTCGAAGGAGTAAGCTCGTGGTGACATAGGGAGAGGGAGGTGG
>JAQBXL010000085.1 GCA_027624135.1 Chloroflexota bacterium | reverse complement strand
CCACTGCTTCCTCGCCCCAGAACCCCCCGAGAGGGGCCGCACCCACCGCAGGCGGTGGATCTGGGGTCAACGGGCCGACTTGACAGTGCTTCTGTGGCGGCCTTACGATTCAGATTGGGGTATCATGTGAAGCGGGACCGTATTTCCTCTGGGGTGCGTCCATCTGGGCGGGTCTCTAGGGATTGTAGAGGGGATATAGCTCAGTTGGGAGAGCGCGGCGTTCGCAATGCCGAGGCCGAGGGTTCGAGTCCCTCTATCTCCACCAAAATGCCCTTGTAGCTCAGAGGATAGAGCGGCGGCGTCCTAAGTCGCGCGTCGGGGGTTCGAGTCCCTCCAAGGGCACCATAAAATCTAGGGTTTGCGCTGCTTCCGTTTGCGCAACATATCGCAGGAGCGTAGCTCAGTCTGGCCAGAGCGCTGGTCTCCAAAACCAGTGGCCGGGGGTTCGAATCCTCCCGCTCCTGCCAATTTCAGGCACGAAAAAGACCCTCGGTGAAAGCTGGGGGCCTTTGCTTTTGATTCGCAATGCGACTTAAAAACAGATTCTATTTGTTCAGTAACATCGCTCTGACAGTCCGATTCTGGCATGGGCCACGATGGGGAAAATCCAATTTGGTGAAGTAATTCGATTCTACCAGACGATGCAAGTGTGAAGTGTGATGGAGCAGCAACCCACGGAGGCATGGCTCGTATCGAGTGACCGAGAGGAGGTGATCGACGTGATTATGAAGTGCCAACACCTAGCGACGTTCTGCTTCGCTGACGAGTACTGCCACCTAGATGAGGAGTGCTTCATTCCGGCTTGGGTAGACGGTCTGCTAGAAGACTTGGAAGGGTAGGGATGAAGGGCAAGACACAGAAAATCATTAGCGACAGAAACGGGGATTGTTTCGGTGCCTGCATCAGCTTTTTGAGGTTCCGTATTAGTTGGTCGAGGAATGGTTCGGGAGCTCTTGAAAACGTTCAATCGGTGGGAGCAATCCCGTCTTCCGGCAGCAACCCTTCATTCATCGTTTGCAATTGAGGAGATACGTGGATGGATACCCATTCAGCCCATTCGGGGTGGCCCGCAAAATTTGATAACGAGCGTAAAGTTGATATTGCAGACAACAAGACGGCGTTTTCCAGTGCTACATCGTGATATGTGTCTTCGACCGCATTCGGCGGCATGAATCCACGTCGAATCTCTACGCCAAGGAATGTACCGTGCTGAACCTCCGCTCCGATTTCATAAACAAACAGTGAGGCGGTCGCCAGCATTGCGACCACTCGGTCTGAGAGATCAAATTTACCTTCAATGTAGCCAATCCTTTCATCAAATGTTCTAGAAGACCACCGAGTAATTTCCCCGCCGCCCTTTCCAGTGAAGGGTTGGAACATAGACTTCAAATTAGGGTCGTTAACCAAATCTATGCGAGGCAGACGTTTGAGGTATGCGTCAAATGAACCAACACGTTTTCCCTTGTTTATCATGCGTAACGCTTTCTGGTAGCTGTAGTTCCGCCAAGCCAAGAATTCCTCATCTTCGCAGACGGTCAGATATGCGAAATTTACAGATCTCTCGACCAACGCCCGAGCCACGATGTATGCACTATTGACGTCACCGTCCCTGCAAAGCTTGAGGACGGCTGCCCCCGAATCGTGGACTCCCTTCGCAAGAATGCTTAGTTCATACAACCTAGGGAATTTATCGTTCAAGTCTCGCTGCATGTAGTCGTCGGCATTTTCATCGCCCCTGACTACAGCTGCCATAGCGTCCGTTAGCATTATCTGAACATCATCGATCAGTTGATTCTGAGTCAGCTCATTGAGGTCCTTGGCTATTTGTAATCGATCAGGATCAGACATTGTCGGTCTCCAAAGTGGTGGCCGAAGTGCGCCCACATGTCGCGACGGTTGGTACGGTAAGGCTTAAGACTAAAGATATCATGGCTCCACGAGGAGAGGGTCAAATGATTTTGATTGAGGAAAATACATGGGGTTAGCGCGTCGACCAGGCCGACCATGCGTCGAGCGATGCTCGTCACTGGCGTTGCCAGGAGAGTCCCGCTGCCTCGCCCACAAGAGGGTCAGGCAGCGGGAGTACAACGCTACTGGCTTTCTCCTCTGCCCCGCCTTACACTCTCGGGTATCGCGCTGGGTTACTTACGCACCCAGTACAACTTCTGAGCAAACGGCATGACAAGGGCTATCACAGAGGGCGATTAAACACTAAAAATGAGGGAAAACAATATGGATGTGGAGAACAAACTGAAGGCTTTGGGGCTGGAATTGCCTGCCGCCGGAACCCCACCGCCGGGCCGCGCGGGGGCGGTCAGGGTCGGGAATATCCTGTTCGTGGGCGGGCACACGGCCGGTCCGGAACACAAGGGTAAACTTGGCTCGGATATCACCGTGGAAGAGGCTTATGAGGGGGCCGAGCATGCCTGCCTCTCCTGTTTGGCTGACGTAAAATTTGCCATTGGCGACTTGGATAAAGTGAAACGAGTGGCGAAGCTGCTGTGTATGGTCAACTGCACTCCGGATTTCGGCCAGCAGCCCGCGGTTGCCAACGGAGCGACCGACCTGCTAAGCCAACTTTACGGCGATTCAGGAGCTCATGCCAGGTCCGCAGTTGGCATGTCATCACTTCCCAACGGCGCATGTATCGAGATAGAGATGATTCTGGAGATCGAAGACTAGGCTCGGCTTCTGAAGCCTACAGCGTTCGCAGCTTGGGAGCGAGAACGGCCAATAGAAGGACCAGGACGATACCCATCGTTTCAACGATGTTTGCCGCGACCGGTGCGCTCCAGAGGCCAGCCATGAATCCCGAAGACAAACTGCCCAAAGCGAAGGCGTAGATCGCCAGGGACCGCAAGCTCATGACGCGGCCCCTATATTCGGACTTAGCGGTGTCGAGCAAGGCTGAAAGAAGGAATACTTGAGTTGAGGCGAAACCCGCGCCGGTTACGGTAAGGATCGCGAACGACAAGTAAAAAGACTGGGAGGTGGAGAAAACCAAGATGCTGGCGTGCCACACCACCACCGATCCAATCATCAATTTTCCGACGTGCCGCAGATTACCGATCATCGCCCAGCCCAGAGACGCGGCAACCGCTCCAATACCGAAGGCAAACAACAGAAATCCCAATCCGGTGGAATCAGTGTCCAATACCTCCCGCGCAAATATCGGCATCAGAGTGGTGTGAAACGTCCACCCGGAAGACTCGA
The DNA here is from genome assembly GCA_027624135.1 of Chloroflexota bacterium. Taxonomy (GTDB): domain Bacteria; phylum Chloroflexota; class Dehalococcoidia; order Lucifugimonadales; family UBA3495; genus UBA9611. The sequence continues at coordinate 9,231 of JAQBXL010000085.1, read as the reverse complement.
TGACCAAGGCCAATACCAGTGTTCCCCAGAGGACTTGCTGTCCTTTGACGTATCTCAATCCCGCGATAACGGCGTGAATCACGGATCCTAGCTCACTGGGTTTTTCACGGGAATCTCCGATCAGACCACTACCGGCAATGCCATTGCCCGGTGAACGAATATAGAGGGCAACCCAACCACTCAGGAAATATAGAATGGCAATGGCGGTAAAAGCACCTTTGGGCCCAAAGGTGTTAAAGAGGATCCCGCCGGCCAGAGGCCCTAATAACATGGCGATATTTCTTCCCGGGTTGTTGAACGCCGCGCCGTTGCCGATGCGGTCCTGGGGCAGGGTATCCGCGACCAGCGATTGGGCCGACGGCATCTGGAACACACGAACCATCCCGGCAATCACCGCGATCGCGAAGATGTGCCACATCTCCAACACATCGCTTAGGATCAATACAATCATCACTAGGGCTAAGGCGGCCATCAGAAATTCCACTGTGGCCAAGATACGGTGGCGGGGAACCCGGTCGGCGACTGCACCGGCGAAAAGGGCCATAATATTTAGGGCCATCCGGGCTGCCGAGATCGCTCCCACGAGGAATGGCGAGTCGGTCAGCGTGAGGATTAACCAGCCTAAAACCACCGCTTCCATCTGGGTGCCCATGGTAACCAACGTGGTGGAAGCCCAAACAAAGGAAAAATTACGGTACCTAAAAACGGAGAATGGATTGCCCGCGCGGATCAAGTTGTCGGTGGATTTGGACAATCAACCCCGATTGGATGGCACAATTTGAGGCGAGTTTTGTCGCGGAGAAGCTGAAGCGGCAGAAGATGCGCGAAAACTAACACTCCAACCACCGCGCGGTCAATCAACCGGTCAATCAACCCAGAGTAACCACCGATCCGATGCAGGCGACCCAGTATCGAGGAGAGAGAATGGCCCTTACTCAAGAACAGATGGCGGCTACACCTAAGGCCCTGGCGGGGGTTAGGGTGGTGGATTTCACTTGGGTGAGGGCCGGTCCCTGGGCGACGCGCTGGCTGGGCGCTCTGGGCGCCGAAGTGATAAAGGTGGAATGGCCTCTGAACGAGAGGGGTAGAACCACCGGAACGCCGGCGCCGGGTGTGAAGACTACGCTCAACACTGCGACCAACTTCAACGACACCAACGCCAATAAGAAGGGCATCACTGTCAACCTGCGGACAGAGCGGGGACTGGAGCTGATCAAGGAACTGATCTCGGTTTCGGACGTGGTCGTCGAGAACTTCAGCGCCAGGGCGTTGAAAAGTTGGGGCTTGGGCTATGATGAACTATGCAAGCTCAAACCAGACATCGTTTACGTCTCCCAATCCGGGTTCGGCCACACCGGCCGGCATCGCGAATACCTGACCATGGGGCCCATCGCCCAGGCTTTCTCAGGTTTGACCTACCTCTCGGGCCTGCCCGGCGAACCGCCAGCAGGTTGGGGTTGGTCCTACTTGGACGACACCGGCGGCATGTACATAGCCTTTTCGACCATGACTTCTCTGTACCGCCGGAACACCACCGGCCAAGGCCAGCATGTTGACCTGTCTCAGATGATCGTTGGCGCTACGCTAAATGGCTCCGCATTACTGGACGCCACGGTCAACGGCCGTTCCTCACAGAGGGAGGGATACCCTCCCGGCAACCGGGCACATTGGCCTGGCACCCCTATGGTCAACAACTACCGTGGACCTACCACCGCTCCCCATAACGCCTACCGCACCAAGGGCGGCGGTTATAACGATTGGTGCACTATCGCCTGCTTCTCCGACGAGGAATGGCGCCGTCTGGTGGGGGTGATGGGTTCTCCTCAGTGGGCGACTTCGTCCAAGTTCGCTATTCTAGCAGGACGACTCCAGCATCAAGAAGAGATGGACGAGGGCATTCAAGAGTGGGCACAAACCCTTGAGAAGTACCAACTGATGGAGGTGTGCCAAGCGTCCGGTGTGCCCGCGATGCCGGTGCAGAGCAACGAGAACCGGGTGGAGGATGACCCCCAGCTACGCCACCGGGAACTGTACCTAGACCTGGCTCACGCCGAGTTGGGCCAGCACAAGTTCCAGAATGCTCCCTTCAAGCTCTCAGAGACTCCAGCCCACAACTTCCGGTCTGCTCCCCTAATAGGCGAGCACAACCAAGAGATATTCGAGGGCATATTGGGTCTCAGTCACGAAGAGTTCGTGGCCGGGTACGAAGATGGGACGTTCTGGCCCAGCAGCCTAGAACGCTACCCCTACATGGACGACATGATTAAAGCCGAGCCCTTGCCATCCGCTGGTCAGGTTTCTGCAGACAAGATTGGGGAGCCGCCAAGAACGATCGCCGCCTCCAGCGACGAGCATCTGCCGGGTCCGCTATCCGGCTTACGCGTGTTAGAGTTGGCCGACGAAAAAGGGCAGTTCTGCGGAAAACTGATGGCCGATCTAGGCGCTGAAGTCATCAAGATCGAACCTACTGGAGGTGAACGATCGCGGACAGTGGGGCCATTCCTGAACGACATACCACACCGCGATCGCAGCCTGTCCTTCTGGCACTACAACACTTCCAAACGCGGAATCACTCTTAACCTGGGCACCGAGGACGGCCGGGCCCTTTTCCGGCGGTTGGCAGACACCGCCGATGTCATCTTGGAGACCTTTGCCGCTAGATACCTGCCTTCTCTCGGATTGGGATACCAGGACCTCGCCGAATTTAATCCCAGGTTGATCATGTGCTCACTAACCCCGTTCGGCCAGACCGGGCCGTGGCGTGATTTCCAGACCAGCGACCTGCTTCACATGGCGGCAGGCGGGCAGATGGGGTGCTGTGGTTACGACAAGGAACATGTGCCGGGCGAAATTCCGATCGCGCCTGGCGGTGGAAATGCGTGGCACACGGGCAGCCATTACGCCTACATGGCGATAATCGCCGCCCTGGTTTACCGCACCAGATCCGGGCGAGGCCAGCATATTGATGCATCCGTTCATGATGCCTGTGCTCTTACGACCGAGATGCACGTGAACACCTATATCTACCAAGGCGATGTTGTCATGCGACAGACCGGGCGTCACGCCTCAGTGTTGCAGACTCCGCAGTCGCAACTCATCTGTAAAGACGGCAAATACGTGAACGCCTCTGGCTCACGGATCACTTTTCGGCAATTCCCGGCGTTGGTTGAATGGATGGATAGCTATGGTCTGGCCGAAGACCTCGCGGATGAACGCTACCAAGACCGTGCTGTCTTCTCGGGGAGCAGCGACCACATCAACGACGTGGTTGCCAGTTTTGCCAAGCATCTGACTCGAGACGAGATTGCCCACGGGGGTCAAGAGAGGGGGTTCGCCTGGGGCGCGATTCGGGCGGCCGACGAGCTGGTGGACGAGGGCCACCTGAACGACCGGGGCTTTTGGGTCGATGTAGACCATCCTGAACTGGGGCGGAGCTTCAAATACCCCGGCACCGCAGGGATCTACAACGGGTCACCCTGGCGAATATCCAGTCGGGCTCCTTTGATCGGGGAGCATAACGAGGAGATTTTCTGCGGTGAGTTGGGTCTGCAAAGAACGGAACTGGCTTACCTGGCGGAAGCGGGAGTGATCTAGGCCATCCGGTCATTCTCCGCTTTCATGAACTGTCGTTCTTAGCTAGCCCCTAGGCCACCGCGGCCTCTTGCCGGCTGGACAAGACCACCGGCCAGCGATCCGATGCCCGAGGCGAAGAACAACGATCCGATATCTGCTATAGGCCGATCCCGAGGGGCTCTGTCAGATGAACGTTGCCCCAACGCTACCGAGCCGAGTGAAGGTCATATTGATATGACTGCCCGGCTTTACCCGCACTGGGGTTACCACAGATCCGGATATGATGATTTCTCCAGCCTTGAGGTAGTCGTCGAACTCGGCCATCTTGTTGGCCAGCCAAACGACAGGGTTGATCGGATTGCCCATCACTTCTGACCCGGTTCCCGAGCCTTCCAAGTGACCGTTGTACTCGGCAGTGACCCCCTCATACTGCAGGTCGACCGTCGCAGGGTCGATCAGGCGAGAGCCGATTACCACGCCACCATGCAGCGCTTGATGCGCGATGACGTCGGCCGCGCGGATCCCTGCTCCTTGAACTTTGATATCCACCAGCCCGGATGGCCGACATGACCTAGACGGATGTAACCCCCGGGCCTTTCAGGTCTTCTCCCAGGATGAAGGCGACCTCTGCCTCGCAATGCGGGTCGGCATACTCCCCCAAAGGGATCTGGGCTCCGGTGGGGTACACCCGAGTATTCAGGATGTGGCCATAACAAGGTTCGTCCACACCCACGTGTTCCCTGGCAGCCTTGGTAGTCAATGCCACTTTATGGCCTCGGACGACCTCGCCCTCCCCTTTGAGACGTTCGATGAGGGCATATTGGACCGCGTAGGCGTCGTTGTCGGTCAGATCCGAGTCCGGAAACGGTGCAGTGGGCGCTCCGGTGCGGAAACACTGGATAACCTGTTGCAGAATCTTTTCTTGATCGCTAGTCATGCTGACCTCCTGGCGAATGATTCAGGTTCCGATTGCCGAAAACCACGGGCCTAAACGTCTTGTTCGGTCTCCGCCAGGCGTTTGATCCCCTGAATGGTCAAGTTCATGTTGCCACGGTGTTGTTCCTGGCAATCGGCAAGGATCTGGTGCGCTCGGTCAGGGTTTTCCACCATGGCGGTACCGGTGGCGGACAATCTGGGCCCGATGACCAGGCTTTGACGCAGCCTGGTGCCTCCCGGGATGCGTTCTAGTTCAAATCGCCATTGGGCGCTGGGCCGGTTGCGGTCGTTCACGTTCCAGGCGAAAACCCGAGGCGGGTCACAAGCGACGACCCAAGACGTAGTCTCCCATTTACGGTCTACCTCGACTCTTTCATTCCTGCCGATGAATGATGCGCCTTCCCGAGGGCCGTCAGCGTCGATCCATTCTGCGCCTTGGAACTCGTGGCTGAACCGAGCCGGGAGGTTGATATCACTGGCGAATTCCCAAACACGCTCAGGCGGAGCGGAGATGTCGACTTCTACCGTCACGCCGGGCATGGTGGCGAGCAGATCACTAGCGTCGCCCAGGTTTCCCTTGGTGTACCCCCAACGGTCGAACCAAACTATTTCCGAAGCTGGCCGCCGGGCTGCGGGCTTGAAATCAGTGCCGATCGTCCAGGCGACAGGCAAGAGCACTATCTGAGTCACGCCGTCGGGAATCCCCAGTAACTCGCCGACTTCCTGTGCCTTACCGAGGTGCATTGTCGTCCAGGCTGAGCCCAGGCCCCGGGAACGCAACGCGAGGCAGAGGTTCCAGGCAGCTTGGATCACCGAGTCAAACAGGCCCGGCCGGCCACTGCCGTCATGAACACCCCAAACCGTGACCAGGATCATCACCGGCACTCGCTCCAGGTTTGCTGCCAGATGCGCCGCTGATTCAACCACTCGTTCTTTAGGGTGCCCCGCCCCCCTCCGATCGTCGGCCGTTTTGATGATATTGCTTCCCCCGGCTGCGCGGTAGAGATCAGCGAGTTTTGCTTTGGTGTCAGGGTCGCGGATGACGATCCAACGTCGGCTGGCGACGTCTCCGCCTGTTGGTGCTTGCTCTGCCAGCTCAATACAGCGCAGCAGCAAGTCATCGGGCACATGGCGCTCAAGATCCAGCCGACGCCGCACCGCCCGCGTCGTGCTTAGAAGTTCGTCGGTTTGTTCAAGGTCGAAGGTCATGGAGCGCCTCTCTTCAAGATAGATGGAGCGCAGATGGACGATACACTCCAAGCAGGATCGGGGACGGCAAGAATAATTGGGGTCTTACGCTGCTTCAACATTGTCTCGAAAGCGCAAATGTTGACATCTGGATAAATCAACCAACGGTCGATGCCCAGGGCCGGGTGACCTGCAACCTGCTCACCTCTTGTGCGGAACGCATCGGCGCGAGGCACATATTGTTCATGCATGCGTACAGCGCGGGATCGTTGGCGGCCGGAAACCCGAGGGATTCAATGCGCTCTCGGTCCCGCTCAGGGTCCAACGCCTGGACAACCCGATGTGGCACATAGGTCATCAGCGCGGCCCTCAAGAGCTTCTTCGTCAGGGGATGGTCAGCGCTACCCACGATCACGAGGTGGACCGGACCGGAGGAGATTAGATGCCGAGCTCTGGCCCAAGCCGAGCTGGCCGGTATGAAGAGCCGCTCTTCATCTTCTTCCACGCGACGCGATTGTCTCGGCCCAAGAAAGCTGCTGTCCGGAACGATAGATTCGAAAATATGTAGGGCTTCTGACGCTTGCTTCAGGTACTCCTCGTCACCTGTGAGGCATGACAAGACTGCCAGGCTTTCGGCGAACATTGAGTTTTCCAGGACTGGCCTTTCCCTCACGAGTGGGGCGCCGCCCAGCGCAGAACTAGTCCCGGCGATGTCGTAGTACCCACCATCGTCGGCTTTAAATTGGTTGCGGATGCTGGAGGCGACGACTCGGGCCCTTTGGAGATGCTTTTCTTCCCCTGTGGCCTGATGTAGGTCCAGCGACGCTCGCAAGAACGAAACGTGGTCCTCTAATATCCGGGGTTGCTCTCCGGAAACGCCGACCATGTGGCGGAAGCCCGATTTGCCATCCCAAGAGTCAGACCACAGTAGTTCCAGGACACGCGATGCAACCCCGAGATTAGACGTACCGCCCAGCACGCAATAGGACTTGATAAAGGCGCTGGCGGCCAGGGCGTTCCAACCCACATATGATGTGTGATCCACGGTCGGTGGCTCGGCTGTGTCGCGGTCTTTCCACGGCAATCTGTAAAACTCTTCCCAGGCGTCCTGGCTGGAATAGAACAGTCCTGTTGATGTGTCGTGCAGCGTCCCGGCCAGATATTGCAGTGTCCCAGCAGCGACTTCTTTGTAAGCCTTGTTATGGGTGATTTGAAATGCGTCTAGGTACAGGTCTGCAAGATTAGCGTTGGTCACAACCATTTTTTCGTAGTGAGGCACCTTCCAATCTCGAGTTACCGAGTAGCGAAAGAAGCCTTGGTCTTTTCGGTCGTAGAGGCCAGCCATCATCCCATCGAGGCAATCAACAACCAGCTTCAGATAAATTTTCTCGCCGGTGCGGCTATACAACCCCAAGAGATACCGCAGGCCCTCCCATGGAGGCTGTTTCGGCTCCATGCCGAATCCGCCGAATTCAGGGTCGTGGAGCTCCTTCAAACGCTGCAAGACCCGGTCATCGGCAGATGCATCGCGTTTTCCGGTCGGGTGTTGCGGCACATCTTGCCGGGTCTCGTCCTGGCTCTTGGCGCTGAGGTATGACGGAGGAAACGGGTAGCTGGCGGTGACTTGTTCCAGGAGTTCGACCATCTCGTCGGGCGGGATGTAACCTCGGCCGGCGAGCAGGTCTCCTTTGTCGTTCATGATGGCGACCGACGGAAACCCACCCTGGTTGTAGCGTTTCGAAATATCCGGACGACGATCGACGTCCACCCGCACCGGAATGAAATCAGAATTGATGCGCTGGATGACCCGAGGATCAGAGTAGGATGTTTGATCTACCACATGGCACCAATGGCACCAGGTGGCCCCAAGGGTTAGTAGTAGCGGTTTTTGCTCCTGGCGGCTTGCGGCAAAGGCATCGTCGCCCCAACTCCGCCAATCTATGCCCTCAGTTTCATCATGTGTCGTCACTTCCGGTTCTCCGAGACGATCGCCTCGCCAGCGACAGATAGCCAAAAACGTGATGCATTTGCCCGAACAATCTGCTCAGTAAGGAGCGGGGATCTGGCCTAGATGCCCGCCCCGACCTCTGGATATTAACCATGGGCAAATCGATTGTCCACCGTGGTCAGATCGCAATCAGATACTGGACGGGGACTTGGGGAGCACCACTTTCAGGTATTGAACGGATCGCCCGGTATCTCGCCAAGCGAGTTCGACGACCTGGTTTGGAGTGAAATAACCAGCGACACGCCGGCGCCAGATGCCTAAGTGGGATACCGTTGCCCATCACACCAACTGAGGTTTTGCTAGAGGCCTTGGGTATCCGGTTGTGTTTGGAGAATTCATGGGCAGGCCTGTTACCATGATGTTTTATATCGAAAGGGGTCAGTGTAATGATCGAACCGGTTGTGCTGGAAGGGAAGCATGTTCGCTTGGAGCCGCTGGATGAGGGCCATCGAGAAAGGCTTTGCCAGGCGATATCCGATGGAGAGTTGTGGAACCTGTTCGTGACGCTTGTTCCTCATCCAGACGACACCGAGCAGTTCCTGCGCAACGCTAAATCGGCCCAGGCACGAGGCGACGGTCTGGCGTTCGCAACTATTGATAAGGCTTCTGACGACATTGTTGCCGGCTCCACGCGCTTCATGAAGGCTGACCTGCCTAATAAGCGCATCGAGATCGGGTACACGTTTCTGGGCCAGACCTGGCAGAAGTCGAAGATCAACACAGAAGCAAAACTATTGATGCTTACCCACGCATTCGAAACGTTGCATTTGAATCGTGTGGAGTTGCTGACGGACTACCTGAATAGCAATTCGCGGCGGGCCATCGCGCGTCTTGGGGCCAAGGAGGAGGGGATATTGCGGAGCCACATGGTGATGCCCGACGGGCGAATTCGGGATTCGGTAATCTACAGCATCACTGCGCATGAATGGCCTGGCGTTAAGCAGAATCTATCGAGCAAGATTGCCTGATAAGACCGACAATAACTTGGCGGGATTGGGCGCGGCCAACGCCCATGAACTGATATGAGCGCCTAGGTTGGCAGCCAGGTCGGGGGGGATTTAATGCCCACTTGCCCGCTGCTATTGTGGTAGTGGCGCGGGATTGATCTGGCTGGAGGGGTTCCCCGCTCGCCAAGGGCGTCCTCGATTACTTTCAACAGGGCGCCCATTTTCCAGGGTTTGCTCATGTAATAGTTGGCGCCCGACCGTACCGCGGCTTGCTCTCCCTCTGTAGGTGAAACTCCCGTAAGCAGTATGATCGGCAATTTCTTGGTCGTTGGGTTGTTTCTGAGTTCCCGGAGAACCTGGTAGCCGTTGACAACTGGAATCATCAGATCAAGCAGCACGATGTCGGGCTGATTCCGGTAAATCTCAACCAGAGCCGATGCGCCGTTCGTCGCCGACGTAACGTCGAACCCCTCTTCTGAAAGGCCCTCTACCAAAAGGTCCAAGATGCCCTGTGAGGTGGACCCGGAAATTCGGACAGGTAGCTAAGTGAGGGTCCTGCTCCTAAAATACGCACAGCCG
>JAQBXL010000084.1 GCA_027624135.1 Chloroflexota bacterium | reverse complement strand
ATATGTCCCAAATAAAGAGGGTAGCAACTTTGGTCAATTTCTTAAATAACTACCAATATGTGGTTGACTGAGTACTAGCCCCGGCGCCAGTTGTTGTTGAGGTGATTGGGTTGGTGTCCGGCGTGCCTGAGTTAGCTTCGGCATTTTGCCATCTTTTTTTGGGCCAAAAGTGACGGAACGGCAACCTACGCACGAATCGACCGTGGTCGTGTATACTAATCAGGATCATTTCAGACTCAAAGGGATAGGTTGATACGCCGGGGTTCAGATCCCTCCCTCGGCACCATCATCTTATTGCGCTTGTAGCTCAGCGGATAGAGCACTGGCTTGCGGAGCCAGGGGTCGTGGGTTCAAATCCCGCCAAGCGCACCATTACTAGACGCAAGAGGCCCCGGAACTTTTACCGGGGCCATATTTTTTGGATATTCATGCCGCCACTCAGGCCGTCCTAGTTGTTCATGTCCGGCGTAGTCGCTCAAGATAAGCATTCGACAGTTGAATAACATCTCGCTGGCGATCGCCAGGTACCTCAGTCCCCGGTTGCCCTTCTACTACGGGTGGGTAGTGGTATTCGCCGCGGGCACGACCGTTTTCGCCAGGATGGCGCCCTCGGTTTCCATACTGGCGATATTTTTGTCCCCGATGGCCGAAGAGTTTGGCTGGAGCCGGACCCTGATCGCCGGTGCCGTAAACGCGGGGGCGATCGCGTCGATCTTCGTCTCTCCGGTCGTCGGTTGGGCTGTGGACCGCTACGGCGCCCGGCTGATTCTGCCTGTCAGCATGGTGATTCTGGGCGTCGCCATGATATCATTGGCTTGGGCAACAGTCCCGGTCTTCTTCTATTTGGGTTACGCCACTGGAAGAGTAATCTTCCACGTTCCGGTGCAGATCGGGTCCGGGGCCGTGGTATCAAGATGGTTCATCAGGAAGCGGGGGCGGGCCATAGGGGTGATATATCTGGCTGGGGCGGCCGGGAATATCCTGGGCATCGAGATCGCATCATTGGTCATATCCCATTGGAGCATCAGCGCAGCTTGGATCGCTCTGGGAATCACAGTATTCGCCGTGTCGGTATTGCCGGCAGCCTTGCTGATCGTGGAACGCCCGGAAGACATTGGATTGGAACCTGACGGCTTGCCGTCACCCAGCTCCGCGAATTCACCCGGAACGGTCGCTTTAGACCTTCAGTCCCCTCCAAAACAAGGCGAAGTTGATTGGACGCTCCGGGAAGCGATGGGGACGAGATCCCTATGGATCCTAACGGGCGTTGTCGGAGCGCTATTCCTGATTCAGGCTGGTGTCTCGGTGCACATCGGCGCGTTCTTTCAGGATCGGGGATTGAGCCTGACCGTGGTGGCCACGGCGATCACGATCACCGGAATCGTTAATGCCGTTGGGAGTTTGGTCTGGGGAGCGGTAATCGAGCGGACCCCGGTCCGGTGGGCTATGGCCTTTTTGATGGTCCTCACCGCCGGCTCCGCAATGGCCCTGTTATCGGTCCACTCAGTCATCGCGGCATTCGCGGTTTCGGCAGTCATCGGAATTGTGGGTTCCGGCGGCAATGTCATTCCCCCCGTGGCCTACGCCTCCTACTTCGGCCGCCGTTCCATCGGCAGCATCCGTGGAATTGGTGAGACCGGGGTTCAGATCGGTCAGAGCATCGGCCCGGTTCTATCAGGCCTGGCGTTCGACATCAACGGCAGCTACCAGGTCGCCTTCCTAACTTTTGCCATCCTGGCCCTAATAGGCGCGGGTGTGGTTAGCCTGTCCAAACCGCCAGATACGGAGCAATTGCGCTTGCGCAAGGCACGGTGAGGCTGGCGGGCACGACGGGCTTGAATTCGCCAAGCGCCCCGTAGATTTGGGCACAAATAGAGAACCGCTTGAGCTGTTCTAGGGTTTTTTTGTGTGATGAGAGGGCTCGTCTTAGTGCCGGTCTGCAGCTAGGATTATTTGCAGGCGAATTGGCTGTCGTGGATAGCGCGATACGCCCCGAATCCAAGTCACGTAGCATTATTTCGAGGTGATTCATGGCAGATACGATCTTTGACAAGCAAGACCAGTTGGATCAGATAACCCCCTGGATCACTGATGGCGAAACCCTCCACTGCGTCTACGATTGTAAGGGCGCCGGCACAGGCTTCATCGCCATCACAGACAAGCGCCTGATGTTCTATGACAAGGCCTTTCTCCGAAAGAGAAAGGCCCTGACTAGCGTGCCATTCGGCCGAATCACGTCAGTTTCCAGCGTCGATGAGGGCAGGGGTTTGTTTGGAACAACCAGCGAATTGGTCGTGACATCGGGTGCGAACCAATTTGAGTTCGAGTTTCGGGGCGGCGAGAAGGCCCAATCGGCCTACCGGTTCATCATGAAACATCTGCTGGCGTAGGCAGCGCTAACGAGGCCGCCAAAGCAATAGCAGATGTATTAGCGTATGCAGAAAGCATTGAAAAAGGCCCCGGGCACACACAAGTGTCCGGGGCCTTTTTCATACATCCACAGATCGTTCAACTCAGGTTCGAGCCGTGACGGTCCCGGTCATGTTTTTCAGGGACTGCTCGAACACAAAATCCAATTCCTCTTGCTTCCAGGGTTTGCTTAGGCGGTATCTTACTCCCAATCCCACCACCTTCATCGTTTCGGCGGGGGCGCTGACACCGGTTACCAGCACCACCGGAATATCGACGGTCTCTGGGTTTTTATGCAGTTCTGATATGAGATCGATCCCGTCCATCACTGGCATCATGATGACCACAAACATGATGTCGGGTTTCCGTCTGTTGACGCTCCGCAATCCAGCGGCGCCATTGCTGGCTTTCCGAACTGCGCAACCTTTATCTTGCAGCTGTTCACCCAGCAAATTTCTGATGTCTGCTTCGTCTTCAACAATAAGAGCGTCAATCATCTTTTGACCTCTCTCAAGTGTATTCGTATAGCATAAGGCTACCAATTTCCATGTTAAGTGCAATAGGCGGTATCCGTATCGGTTAAATTCGCAAGCTGCGGACGAATAAGGATCCAGGCATAGATATACGGCACTTGGCAGAACTCCGACCCCCGGCTGTGCTATATTAGCCACGACCTCTTATTATGTCTCTCCCCCCAATCGGATTCTGTTTGATTTACGTTATGACGAGTATTCTCAGGCCTACGCTTGGCTGATCAGAACCCGGTCAGCCGGGCCGTCTCTTCTGTAACCAACGCCCACTATGCCTGGTACATCGTGGCCTTGGGCACCACCTTGCAGTTGACCACCAACTTTGTCAGCCAGGCGTTTGCCATCCTAGTGGTTGTCATGCGTGACAACTTTGGTTGGTCGCTGACCGCCATCGTCCTTGCCTACTCCATCCGCAACATCATCGGCGCGTTGCTGTCACCGTGGGCCGGGTCCATGGGAGACCGCTACGGCGCCAAGAAAGTCATGTTTGTTGGCGCAGCGTTCTTCATGGGTGGGTTGCTGCTGCTCAGCACCATCAACGCCATCTGGCAGCTTTTCCTCTACTACAGCCTCATCTTGGGCATTGCCCAGGCCATGTTTCGGGTCAACATTCCCACCACCGTCGCCGCTTGGTTCAAGATCAAGCTGGGCGTGGCCGTGGGCATCCAGCAGTCAGCAGGCGGTATGGGCGCATCGGTGCTGGCCCCCGGACTGGCGATACTGCTGACCCAGACCGACTGGCAAACAGCCTTCCTGCTGATTGGAGGGATCGGCGGGGCCTTCGTCTTCTTGTTGGTAACCTTCTTCCACAGCGAGCCGGCAGACCGCGGTAAACAGCCCTACGGCGCTGACCTGAGCATTGAGAAGCCGGCGGCCTTCAGCGGGACCATCGCCAAGATCAGAAGCCAGGTCTTCATGAAGCGAGCCAAGGGGACGAGGGCCTTTTGGTTCCTGCCCTTGGTGCACCACCTGGGCTGCATGGGACACGCCATCGTCATCGTCCACGGCGTTAATTACGCCACCACCAAGGGAGTCTCCTTGGAGGCTGCCACTTTCATCATCAGCATCTACTCGTTCACCAGCATCGCCAGCCGGTTCATGGTGCCCGTCCTGGCCGACCGGCTGGGCGCCAAGGGAGTGATGGCCTTTTTCTACTTCCTTCAGGGTGCAGCGGTCCTGATGCTTTTCTGGACTCAAGACGCCTGGCAGTTCTACCTGTTCGCTGCGGTCTTCGGGATCGGATTCGGTGGCGAGATGTCAGCATTCTTGGTGGTCAACCGGCAGTACTTCGGCATGGGCCCGGTGCGGGCCGTCTTCGGCATCCAAAGCATGGGGGCAGGTCTTGGGATGGCTGCGGGCGGCTTGGTGGGCAGCGTGATCTACGACGCCTTCGACTCCTACAGTCTCGCCTGGGTCGTGTCCTTCGCCGCTAGCATGGGCGGGATGGTTGCCATCTTTATGATGGAGTCGACGAACCGGGAGCTGATTCCCGACTGGGAAGAGAACCTGCCTCAAGAAGCCCAGACACCGGCCCCTGTCCCAGCCCCGGCCCCAGCCGACTGACGGCTCACCTGCCCTTCAACATGGGTTAACCCTTGTGTTTCTCGCCGGACAGGTGTCTTCTTATTGGCCCGATGTTATGATTTTTCAGCGCATATCCTGAGCGCTAAAACCCCCTAATCGGAGGAAACCAATGACCCAGCAAGACGCCGGTAGCAGATTCCCCTCTGTGGGCGATGGGAGCGGAATGACTTCCGACCCACGCTTCTACCGGGAAGAACTTCAGCTAACTTTCCGCAACCGAGGCATGCCCCTAGAGGGCCTGCGCTATGACGCAACGCCCACCGGCATGCACTATCTCTTGATCCATTTCGACATTCCGGAAGTGGACCTGGCAACCTGGAACCTCAAGGTTGGCGGGCTTGTTGACCGCCCTGCAGCCCTATCCCTGGATGACATCAAAGCCCTGCCGGCCCGGACGGAGGTTGTCACCATGGAGTGCGCGGGCAACGGGCGGGCCTTATTCAGTCCGCGCTCGGTCTCACAGCCCTGGCTCCTGGAAGCAGTAGGCACCTCCGAATGGACCGGCACGCCCCTCAAAGGTGTTTTGGATGCGGCCGGTGTGGGGCGGGAGGCAGTGGAGATTCTGTTCACCGGGTCTGACCAGGGCGTTCAGGGAGAAGAGGTCCAATACTACCAACGCAGTCTCACCATCGAAGAGGCCAACAGAGACGAGGTGATGTTGGTCTATGAGATGAACGGTCGGCCTCTGGAGCCACAACACGGCTATCCGCTGCGCCTTATCGTGCCAGGTTGGTACGGGATGACCAGCGTGAAATGGCTGGAAAGCATCGAAGCCATCTCAGAACCGTTCAACGGATACCAGATGCACTCCACCTACCGCTATGCCCAAAGCGCGGACGACCCCGGCGAGCCGGTCGATCTCATCCGGGTGCGGGCGCTGATGGTCCCTCCGGGCATACCCGATTTTCTGACCCGGACGAGGCTTCTTTCGCCAGGGCCGGTGACGCTAACGGGCCGTGCTTGGGCTGGCCGGTCAGGCATATCGAGAGTCGAAATCAGCGCCGACGGCGGCGAGAACTGGTCCGATGCTCAACTAGGAGTTCAGCCTTCGCGGTTCGCCTGGCGCGGATGGACCGCCCAGTGGAATGCCCAATTGAACGCCGCTGGGGGCAGATACACTCTGATGGTCCGGGCCACCGATACTGAAGGCAACCGCCAGTCTGTTGAACCGGAGTGGAACATACAGGGCATGGGCAACAACATGGCCCATTCGGTAGACGTGATCGTGGAGTAGGCGGTTAGAAGCCTTAGCGGTTAGCCGGAACCGGCACTTTCGTCGCTGACCTTCGGCTGATCAACCCACCCTGGATCGCAGCTACGATGGCCCCGCACATGATGGTGAAGATCACTGCGGTTGCAGCGTACTGAAACCCGGTGCGGTAGAACGGCTCGGCTTCACCGGCAGTCATGAAGCTGATCGACGCCGGCAAAGCCAAACCCAGCATCGTGGCCGCGATCGTCGCTCCGATGGTGTGCCCCATCTGGCGGCTGGTCTCCATCGCTCCCGAAGCGAAGCTCCGGTCCTCGGGCAAACTGTTCATGATCGTCGCATTGCTGGGCGCGTTGAAAGTGTGCGTCCCAATGAAAGCGGGTATCAGCAGGATCGGCAGCACCCAGATGGGAACCTGACTGGCGAACAGCGCCAGCAACACGAATCCAGAGGCGATGGACAGCAACCCAGCGGGCCGGAGCCATGGCGGGTTCGATTTGTCGAAGTAGTACCCCGCAATCAACGGCAGGAATATACCGAGACCTTGGCCGGGTATCAGCACCCAAGACGCGACTATCGGGTCGTAGCCAAGTCCGTTTTCCACCAGGATCGGCACCAGGGTAACCACGGCCATCATGGACATGTGGAATGTGTGATCGCTAAATAGCGCCATGGAGAACTGACGTTTCCTGAAATGGCCGAAGTCTAGGTAAGGCTGAAGCGACCGGCGTTGCACGAAGATGAACACACCTGCCAGCACGAGGAACAGACCGTGCGCTGGCAGGTGGTATCCCAGCGCCTCCGCGCTCACGAAACTCTCTTCCCCTGAGTGGACGTGGAGGCCGGAGAGAATGAACACCGACAGCGCGGCCGTCATCAACAAGGCGCTTGGCACTCCGACAATCACCTTTTTCGCTTCTGGGCTGGGCTTCAGGAATTCATAGGTCAATAGCGGGCGAGCCATGTATAGGGCCATCAGCCCAACGGGTACCGACGTCAGGAACACCAGCCGCCAGGTGAAGAACTGTAGGAACACACCGAAGAGCGCCATTCCCAAGAGAGTGCCAAGCCTTGCCGCTATGATGGGGATCGAATATGCTCTGCCCCGCTCAGTGTCGGTGAAGACCATCGCCAATATGGGGTTGGAATTGGCAGTAATCATGGACGCGCCAACGCCCACGAAGCCGCTCCAGATCACCGCTTGGTAAATATTACCCGAGGTTGCGGCCATCGCGGATGCTGCGGCCATGATCCCCGCCCCGAGGAAGTACAATCTGACGTGGCCGATCCTCGATCCCAGGCGGGCAAAGAAAAACACGGTGCTGCCCAAGACCAACAGCCTGGCGATGACCGTCCAAGCTGCCTGCGATACGTCAACGTCAAAGGCCTCGGCCATCGACGGCACAGAAAGAGCCAGCGGGAGGGTCGAAAGCTGGACCAACAACTGGGTGAAGGCCAGAGAGAGTATGACCTGTTTGCGAGTGCCGTCTGAACTCAGTTCTCGGAACGAGGCGAAAATGTTCAGACTGCGAAAAACGTTTCTATCAATCAAAAAACCAAGTAAAGCTTTGTGTTACAGATGGAAGAGCGGCCGAGGCGTACCACGAGGACCAATCCACGCCGCACCGATACCGTATTTCATAATATAACGACTATTTCATTATTACAATCCAATACGATTGAATACTAATGATCTACCTTAACGATTATCTAAGAACAGAGGGTGATTTTTGCTGGTAGACATACATAGCTACCTGGTCATGCCCGAATACCTGGCAGGCTGAGGCAGGCTGAGCCTGCACCCGATTGCCTTCGGCGGCCAGCAGATCAACTTTGCCCGCTTGGATGGCCGTTGAGGCGTGACCTTCCTCAAGGTAAACTGTCCCCGAATGCTAGGCATTGTCAGAAGCTAACGGCAAAAAAATAATAACCTCCCCCTTTCGTAAAGGGGGACCGATGGGATTTATGCGCATCGACGTTCACAGCCACCTGGTCTACCTGCCTTACCTGGAATACCTGGCGGGCCGCAGTTCCCTGCCCCAAGGAGTTCTGAGGGGCGGCACCTACTTCGTAAGCTGCACCGGCGGCTACCAACACGCCTCGCCTCTGGTCCACGCCGACGTCGACCAGAAGCTGCGCGACATGGAAGACCTGGACATCGGCATGTCGGTCCTGAGCCACGGCATGCCCGGCCCCGAATTGCTGGGCGGGTCCGAGGCCGACGATTGGGCCTCGCGGATCAACGACCACTTGGCTGAGGTGATGCAGGCCCATCCGGGCAAGTTCCAGGTCTGGGCCACATTGGGCTGGGGCAGCGCCGAACGAACCATCGCCGAGATCGACCGCTGCGTGACCCAGTTGGGCTTCAAGGGCGTCTATCTCTTCTCCAACATCAATCAGAAGACCCTGGACAGCAAGGAGTTCTGGCCGGTGTACAAGCACATCGAGAGCCTTAACATTCCCATGGACATGCACCCCACGGCGCCCATCAACATGAACGGCATCGACCACCGGCCTCTGGTTCCTGGCATGGCCTTTATGTTCGACACTACCCTGGCCACGGTGCGCATGGTGATGAGTGGCGTTTTCCAAGAAATCCCGGACCTGAAATTGATCGTGCCCCATACCGGAGGGTTCGTCCCCTTCATCCGTGGGCGCGTTGGCCGGATGATCGACGCCTGGACCTCGCCCGACGACTGGGCCGATCTGTCCGAGTCTTCCCAGACGTCCTTCGACAAGATCTACGTGGACACCGTGGCCCACAGTCCCGAGGCTCTTGAGTATTGCTTAAAGGTGTACGGGGCCGACCGGCTGCTCTATGGCACTGACCACCCCTTCGCCCACTTCGAGCTATTCAACGAGATGGTGGACAGCCTGGACTGTACCGAGTCCGACCGTGAGTTGATCAACCACGGCAACGCCGAACGCCTGCTGGGATTATAGAAGACACTTTTCAGGTGGCGGAAATCCCCCTAAATCCCCCTTTGCAAAGGGGGACTTGGTCCTCCCCCTTTCGTAAAGGGGGACCGAGAGGGATTTCGCCCACCCGCACCCAAAACGCTGAAAGCTGACCGCTGATAGCTGTCAGCTTCGCCCCGAAGGAGCGAAATGAACCTCAGAGATTCTGTCATCATCGTCACCGGATCAGCCACCGGGCTCGGCGCTGCCGTCGTGAAACAGGTTGCGGCGAAGGGCGCGCGGGTGGTCATCAACTACACCAAGAGCGAGAAAGAGGCCCACGAGACTGAGGCGGTCTGCGACTACCTGGGCGTGGAGTCTATCTTATGTAAAGCAGATGTGTCGGTGGACGAAGACTGCCGGCGCATGGCCGCCCAGGCGATGGAGAAGTGGGGCCGCATAGACGGGCTGGTCAACAACGCCGCGCGTTCGGTCTTCGCCAACTCCAAAGACCTGGAGGCGTTGTCGGCCCAGCAGTTCATGGATGTCTTTGCGGTCAACCTGGTGGGCCCATACCAGATGACCAGGGCAGTTGAACCTCACATGAAGGCCCAGGGTAACGGCTCGATCGTGAACGTGTCTTCCATCTCGGCCATCACCGGCGCCGGAAGCTCCATCGCCTATGCGGCATCCAAGGGCGCTTTGAACACCATGACGCTATCTTTGGCCCGCTCGCTGGCTCCCGAGATCAGGGTGAATGCCGTTCTGCCCAGCGCCTTTCCTTCCCGTTGGTGGGCCGACGGCCTGGGCGAAGACCGGGCCAAAGAGCTATTCGTAAAGTTCAACGAACAGGTTCCATTGAAATCAGTCGCCGATCCCGAATCCGTGGCCCGGACCGTGGTTTGGCTGCTGGAGGACGCTGGCTACATCACCGGCGAGATGATCAAGATAGACTCGGGGATGCACCTGCTCGGCTTCCAGCCCTGATAAAGCTCGCGAAGGGTGTTGGCGATTAAAAGGGTGTTGGCCATTAATCAGACGGGTTCCGTTTCTCCCGATCATTTGCGAGCATAACCGCCATACTTCTGGCCCGGTATTAGTCGAAGCAAAAGGATTTCCGATGAAAACCGACCATATCAAGAAACGGAACATGGTCATGCAGGTCGCCCTGATGCTCATCACCCTGGGGTTCTATGCCATCTACTGGTTCCACGTTACCTTGAGGGAGTTGCACTTAGCCAACGGCAAAGACGAAGGAGCGGGGATATGGACCTTATTCCTCTTTCTGCCGATCTTGAGCTTGTTCGCCTTCTGGCACTACTCAGCGGAGTACACCTCATTCACCACCGAAAATCACCCCGCTCTCCTGGTTTTCCTCGCTTGGGTTGTATTCCTGCCCATAGTTTGGTTCTTGGTTCAAACGGACCTGAACAAGGCTGCGGATAGAGCGAGTATCTAATCGGCCGTCGTGGGTGGCCGATATCTTCCAAAAAACTGGCGCCCGTCGCCGCTCGCCATGGAAACCCGGCGAGCCGGCGCTGGACGCGGCCCCTATTCCTTGGCAGAATGTGTCCCATCATTCCCTCGCGCCGGAAGGCGTTTTCCCAAAGGCGTTTTAAGGAGTAACCAAACATGGGACCCGAACTCGTCGAATATCTGAGATACGAAGCTGAGGACACGGGCATCGCTTGGATCACATTCAACCGGCCCGAACGCCGTAACGCTTTGATGGGCAACTCCCAGGAGAAGGGCACCGTGGCCAAGGTCGGCGAATACATGCGGGCAGCCGACGACGACCCGAGCATCCGCGTGATCGTGCTAACCGGTGAGGGTCAGGGGTTCTGCTCCGGGGCCGACATGCGCCGGGACAACGACGCCTCGGTGCTGGGCGAGAACTTCGTGGGTAACCGCGACCACACCGAAGGCCCCGACCTGACCCGCCAGCACTTCTTCCACGGCTTCACCCAGTTGCACCGCGACATCTCATTGATCAGGAAACCGACCATCGCCATGATCAACGGGGCCGCCGTCGGTTCAGGAATGGACATGGCCCTTCACTGTGACATCCGGGTTGGCTGCGAGGCCACTCGGTTCATCGGCTACCATCAATTGGGCCAGATATTCGAGAACGGCGCCAGCTACTACCTGCCGAAGATGGCGGGACTGGGGCGGGCTTTGGAGTTTGCCTATACTGGGCAGCTGGATGCAGAGCGTGCCTATCAGTGGGGACTGCTCAACTACCTGGTGGATTCCAGCGAGTTGGAGCAGACGACCAGGGACCTGTGTGATCGCATCATGCGGGTGCCGCCCATGGTCCAGTGGGTCAGCAAGCGAATCATGCGCACGGCCGTGGACACCACCCTGGAGAACACAATGGTGCTGACATCCAACGCCGGAGGCATACTGGGCAACTCGGAAGACGCGGAAGAAGCCCGGATGGCTTTTTTGGAAAAGCGCGCCCCCAACTTCAAGGGCCGCTAACTGGTGCGCAGGCTCTGACAACACTTACTCAAGCCAAAGTTTCCAGAGAAGATTGATGTCCACATTCGGCGACTTAGAACGAGCCTTTGCCGACCTCTACCCTTACCGGTGGGCGTTTGCGGCTGGGTTGATAATTTTCCTGGCGGCGTTTCTTTCATTCGCCTATTGGAAGGATTGGCACCGGTTCGTTTGGCGACACCGAGTCCGTGCCGGGTTGATTGCGGCACCGGTGCTTGTGGTGACATTATGGTTGGCCTGGTTTCTAGGCTCGCCCTTGTTCACCAATACCACGGTGGACGAGGAGTTTCCGTTCGCGGCCACTGCCACCGTGCCGTCAGACATGGACAGAGCACAGGTGGAGACGGTCATGGCTGGCCTGGCCAAAGTCGAGTCTCCGGTCAACGAAGACATGCCCGTTATGCCGGCCGCGACAACGCCCACTCCCCTTCCAACCGTGATCCCTGAACCCGTTGCGCCGACGGTAATCAAGGAGGGGCAGTTCCAGGACATCGACGGCTTTCATAAAGGGTCCGGAACAGCGACCATCTACCGAGGGCCAGATGGCTCGCTGCTGCTCCGGCTGGAGGATTTCCAAGTTACGAACGGGCCAGATCTGCACGTCGTCCTCTCGCCCTGGGAAGGCCCGGATGGGACCTCCGGCGGTAAATTTATGTCGCCAGGGTGGATCGATCTGGGCAAACTAAAGGGCAACATCGGTAACCAGAACTACACCATCCACGATGACGTTGATATCGGGATCCACAACAGCGTCACGATATGGTGTAAACCCTTCAACGTGATATTTAGCGTCGCCCCACTTCAAGATGAGAGCTGATTTGGCGACCGATCGCAGTTGCGCTTTATGAGGGACGACGAGGACTAGGTGGTTCCTACAGGTCCATCGCCTGTAAGCCGACTTTTGCCAATTCTTCGTCGGCGTAATGGCCTCGTATCCCGCCCACGCCGATCCCGCCGAGTATCGCGCCGTCCTTGATGATGGTGACGCCGCCCTGTTCATAGGTGATCATGGGGTCTCCATTTTCACTGACGCTCTGACCGATATTGTTCATGTTCTGACCCCAGTCACCGCTGTTGATGCCCAAGATGGCAGCAGTGTAGGCCTTGCGGACGGCGTGCCTTCTGGTGAACACGCGGGCGTTGTTCATCTTGGCGAAGGCCTCCATGTTCCCCGAAGCATCGACGATCGCCATGCATACCGGAGTCTCCGACGTTGCCAGGGCATGGTCCATCATCGCCTTCATGGCTGCCTGAACTTGGTCCAGAGTCAATTGCTCGTCGGCTATGGCCATTCAGGGCCTTGGGCCGCCGTGTGATGTTGACATCTAGTCAACCTCCCTCATCAGGGCAATCGCATCTGATTTGAGGCGAGATGGCAATGGTAGGATAAGAGTCATCTTAGGGGTGGGG
>JAQBXL010000083.1 GCA_027624135.1 Chloroflexota bacterium | reverse complement strand
GCGATACCGCTTCCTAGAATCCGTACCGCTCTGAGTTCCCTATGGACCGCCTATCCCCCGGCCTTCCCCATCTGCCAGGAAACTCCGGGATGACTCATGTTTTTCTGAGGCCGTATTGCTTGATTCAGTCGGAAATTCGATCCGCCATTTGGAAATTTCCCGTTAGATAAAAAGCATCGGCCAATAGCCTCGAGATTGGTTGTAGGAAATTCGGAGGCACCATCGACCTCGATCTCCCATTGGTCTTCCTCTACCCCAACTGGATATTCCGCTCGGTCTGAAATCCCCATCTCTGCAGCTTAAATGAGCCTTCGTTGTCAACAATCATGTCCCGAGTCTCTATCTATAAATCGTCGATGTTCCAGGTGACAGCACCTGTCTCGGCTACTGGACCGCAGCGTCGCCGTCGGGAGCCAAAGTACAAGTTAATTCTCCGTCTAGATATGTGTCGCCTGAATTGTTTGTTACCGATCAGATAGCCAATCATTGCTGTGATGTAAGAGTGGGACATACCAAAAGAACGGAGGAATCATGCCCTACATTCAAGGCCGTAAATCAGCACACCTTGCCCACACTACTTCGATGTTTCGTCCGGGGATAATTACCGCAAATACTGAAATTACTCCGGGTAGCGGAGTTGGCTAGCTTGATGAACCAATCGTCCAAACCAGTCCATTGCGTCAGGAAATCCAAATGATTCGATCAATTTTGGCAGTTTTAAGAGGGCAGAAAGGCGGAACAGCCATCCTGACGTCCATGGGTTTTCTACTGTTCTCCGTCCCCATGCTATCTGGGTCGTTGGGCCTGGCAGAGAGCGTCGCCATCGATGCACGGGTGAAGACCAACGCCATGCAACGGGATTATTGCGCCCTGGGGTTGCAAGAATATATCGATTACCTACTGATGGACGTTACACGCTGGGATACTTTTCTGGCCGACAACCAAGACCCCTACAACCCCGGCACGGTCACGGCGACAGTTGACGTCTGTGGAAGGGACCTAATCGTCAAAGTTGCCCAATACCCTCCCGATTTGGACGGCCCGCCTCTAACCGACGAATTGCCCTTCAACCCTCTGTTAGCAGCCTACAACCAGAGGGATTTTCAAACATTCAAGACCGTGTCACAGTCTGATGTATTGGGCGGCGAATCAGTCAAGTACACAATCACGGTGATCAATCGGTCCGCCGATCCCGTTAGCCTGACTGAGATTCATGACACTCTGCCTGCCGGGTTTGCTTACGATTGCGATCCACTAGATGAGCTAGAAGACGATCAGTTGACCCTACCGGGAATGGCGCCTCAAGATATCGTTCCCTTTGGTGGAGTCTGTCCCGCCGGAAGTGACCTACAGTGGGACATGCCGGCCAGCACCACGATCCAGCCAGCCGATGTGGTTACACTTACTTTCTTTGCAACCACCTTTCCGGTGCCTGGCACCTATTGTAACGAGACCTACGTTGTACCCGGTTCAATGCATACCAGGAGCGGCCAAACTGCGATCGTGACTGTCGTGCAACCTGTCGGCGGAATGTGCCCTGGCCAAGCCGCGCTGATCAGCCAAACTGTAGACTACGTGAATCTGGTTACCACCGATCTAAGCACGATTCCTTTTACCTACACCTTAGAGATCGGCTATACCATCACAGTGGAAAATATCGGAACGGAGGACCTCGAACTCTCAGGTTTCGAAGATCTGCTGCCAAAGGGCTCTAACTACCTGGAGACGTTTTCTTCCGGGACAATCACCGACGCCCCATTCAAAACGTTCTACATCAACTCCGTCGACCGCGAGCGGGTGACCTGGAAGTTCGACCCGACCATTCCGATAGCGTCCGGGACAACCCAAACCCTTAAATTTGCATCGACCGCTGTCAGTGGCCGGGGAAAGTATTGGGTTGACCTTCTGGTGGACTTCGAAATAGGAACCTTCGACGCGAAGTTGTATACCTGGCCCACAGCCGTGGTCTCAATCAAAGACGTTTACGACGTTACGGCCACCGACGCTGACGGTAACGAGTATTTGATCGACCTCCAGGTGTTTGTCGAGGGCGAGGACGGGACAATAGCCAATTGGAGCATAAATTAACCCCAAAGCGTGGAACTGATCGACATTAATACCGGGGATTAGAAGTGGCTTTCAGTAGCCGCCCTCGGTACCAATCAATGCTACGGCCCAAGTTTACAAACCAGGATGTGATTAGATGGTGATTCTACGAACGAGGCTTCGGAGTTTGATGGCTTTTGGTGGTCTGCTGCTAGCGTTGGGCTTGGCCTTTTTCATACTGCCAGGCCCCGGTACGTCACACGCGCAGCCACCTGTGGACATTACAATTAAAAGCCTAGTTATGGAAATTGACGCCGACTGTCATGCGACTGTCATGCGACTGCCTTGCTTGATTGGCATGGTACCCAATTCAATAAGAGAGACGGGTTCGTAAAATATGAACTACTTGAAGTAGTAGTTGGTAACCCACCCGTATATATTTCGAAGTCTGAAGACTTCGTCCGAATAGATGCCGGCATTTCGATTGGGTCTCCACCATATTATCTGACCACGTTAGTGAGTCTCGAAGAGGGGAAATCCTACGTATGGAAAGTTGAGTTTTATAGGGCGACCGGGAAAAACAGTGCTGAGAGCGACCGGCACGGAAAATTATTGTTGGATTATGTCGGAACCAGCGGCACCACTGGGGTGTGCCAATAGGGCTAAACTAAAATCCTCGTTTTCGTATAAGTTCGATTAGCAAGGGTTAGGGGAGCTGAGCAATCAGCTCCCTTTTTGTTTGTCTGATTCTATTTCTCACCGAGTCGATCCACCTGAAGAGGTCGTCTCTTGCAAGTAATTATTATATGGGTTTTAGCTTTTTATCAAACTCCGGGATGACTCATGTTTCTCTTGGCGAGTTGTGCGGACGATTCCAGTTCCGAAACCGGCAGGTATTTGCCCGCGGCTGCGCCGCCTGGTTATGGGCGGATGAGCACGCGAGTCGTTCCGTCTGGGTCTGAGCGCTTTGTAAGAACTTCGTGCCCGGCCTTCTCGGCCCATAGCGTGACATCGTAGATGTTCAGGGCGTCGGCCAAGATGGCTTCCACGAACGACTCCTTGTCCATCCCCACCTGGCGGGTCAGTGCGGCAATGACGCCGGCGCAACTCTTGCCACGCCCGTCAATGACTATCCAGCCTCCAGAGCCAGTTACTGGTATCTCTTCACCGTCGTAGACGTCGACCTCGCCACTTTTTCTTAGTTCCAGTTGGCGCTTGAATTCGGCGACTGCTTCCCAGGCCACGGCCCGGTCCCGCTCTCCGTTGCCGCAGACGGCGCCCCGGACTCCAACGATGTCGGGGTTGATCCGGGCCAGTTCGTCCAGGTCGGCCAACTTCAGATGCCCGGAAAGGGCGGTACTCATTCCGAGTTCTTTGCCTTTGAGCACAATGTCCTTCAGCACGCCTTCCGACATGAAATCAAAGAGGTTGCGGCCATCTTTGGTGAGCGTATCGATCAGGAAGCCGTCGCACTCACCGTCTTTGGCCAGTTCAACCATGCACATGGGATCAAGGCCGTTTTCGAACAATTCGTTATCGGCGAATACTGAGCCGACCAACTTGGTATTGAAACCCTCCAGGGCCATCCGTGACTCCCGAAGAACCTGAACTGCCTGATCGTACTGTGCTTCTTGGAAGCCAACCTTAACTGAAGTGGCGTCCATCACAGCCGCAGCGTAGACGGCCATGGCCACGGTACCTGGCTGGTTGGGCACCACGCCCAAAGTTACGCTGACGTGTTTTTCCACCGGCATGATGCCTCGCACCGCCTTGACGATGCTGGGGTGTCCGGAGCCGACCAATGCTTCCTGCAGGTTCTTAACGTCCACCACGTCAGCGCCGCCCTGTTCGGCCTCCAGCGCCTCCTCCATGTTCTGCACGCTGACCATTAGCAGCATGCCCGAGGCGAAGTTATTATTTCCATCGAGCCATGAACCGCGTGACTGGGCCGCAGGCACGGCGTGAACCACACGCGGGGGAACGGGCTTAAGGGGTTCTAGTTCTTTTCTCAAATCGGACTTCTCCACTGGTGATAAATCGAATAAAGGTGGCCGTACCGAGCCGGCGGCCAGGCCCATTAGCTCGCCCCAATACTTGACCATTGAGACAGGCAAGGCACCGTTGAACTTGGTCATAGTCCTGGTCCACCAAGTATCGGAAAGTTCTTTCAACCGGCGCAGATTTTTCTCGTAGAATGCCTCGTCCAGGTCTCCCTTGCAGGCACGGTCGATCCACTGGACGTAGTTGTTGGCACCCGGAACGTCAAAACGCCAGTCTGAGGTGTTGGCGAACATAACCTGTTGCTGGATCCCCAGTTCTTGACCCTTGAAGTATATCCACTCGTCGGGGGTGCTGATGACGTGTTCCTTGCCCAAAGAAAGATGGGTTTCGATGGATATCTGCTGGTTGAAACTGGCTTCTTTGACGCCCACCACGTTGGGGATGCTGCACAGTTGTCCCAGCCCGTAGGGGCTCATTACGATTCCGAACTGGGGCGAGTTGTAGAACATGATGGCCAGGTTGGTGTTGTCGGCCAGTATCCGCACGAATTCCACCACCTGGTCTTCTGTTTTGGTGGCCATATAGGAAGGTGCCACGATCAGGAGGTCAAACCCTTTCGCCTCGGCATGTTGGGCCAACGAAACCATATCAGAGGCTGACGTATGGGTGACATGGGCTCCGATGGGCCAATTGCCGGCGGCTTCTTCGGCAACGGCATCCATCACCTGGATCCGCTCATCGTAGGTTAGGCTCCAGAACTCCCCGATGTTCCAGGTGCACCCCGCGCCGGTCGTTCCGAGGCTGCGGACGTGACGGACATTCCGCTTGATGCCTTCGACGTCGATATGATTATCGGGGGTAAAGGGGGTGATGAGGGTGGTCCACTGTCCCTTGAGAGTCTCCCAAGCCCATTCCTGGGCCTCATGTTTCTTATAGGTTGCCATTGGTTCCGCCTTTTATTTGTGCCCCGTTTTGCTGTTTCCAGGGTCCATGCGTGGGGGTTGTTTTATGGATCAAGTTAGGTCGGCTGAGTGAAATCAGTTGCCGACAACAACGGTGAAGGGATCAAGTTGATTAATTTTGCCACCAAATCTCTTACGGTTGGAACTAAGATATCAATGTCCGGCGGTTCTTGTTGTACATCATAGAAATTGTGGTGGAGGCTTTCCGCTAGGATGAAGGCGTTTTTTAGGGCCTCATCGTCCAATTCGCTCTATAGCTGTATCGCGAAATTCTTCAGGTCACGGTGAGACTGAATGATTCGGTCCTTGT
This sequence comes from Chloroflexota bacterium, assembly GCA_027624135.1. GTDB lineage: Bacteria > Chloroflexota > Dehalococcoidia > Lucifugimonadales > UBA3495 > UBA9611. The sequence continues at coordinate 7,599 of JAQBXL010000083.1, read as the reverse complement.
AGGTTGCAACTGCCTCCAACGCCTGAGCAACACTACCCCAGAGCAACTCGCCAGCTTTGCCTGCCTCACGATTTTGAAGAGCGACCAAAGCATTCTCGAAATACTGTTGAGAGTGCGCCGCGTGATTTTGAACTGCCAAGGCAGGGCCAAGGGTTATGATTGCGTAAGTTCACCGAATTCGATAATCGAGCCGGACTCGGAGTCTATTTTAACTTCGACTTTCTTCTCAAGGAAAACACTGACATCGAATACAACCAGCCAAGCCTGGTCCTCTTTCTTGGCCGAAAGCGGTCTCAGGAACGGGTAATATTTTCTCATGAATCTATCACCAGTATTGATTGCTTCTTCTGCTGTCGTGATTAAAGGCAAACCTTGCCCACTCTCAGGTCAACGATTAGGATTGATCTTGCTACCGGGATTTCTATTCTTCCTGCCTACTCTTCCTCGCCGTATTGTTCCTTGAGAGAGTCTACCACTGCTGGGTCGGCAAGGGTGGTAGTGTCGCCAAGGGCGCGGCCCTCCGCAACGTCCCGCAACAACCGCCGCATGATCTTGCCGCTGCGGGTCTTCGGCAGTTCGGCGGCGAATATGATGTCGTCCGGCCGAGCCATCGCGCCAATCTTGGTGGCCACGTGGGCCTTCAATTCGGTAATGATTGCATCAGAGATCGCCACACTGTCTTTCAGCGTCACAAAGGCGACGACTGCCTGGCCCTTAATCTCATGGGACTTGCCGATGCAGGCGGCCTCAGCGACTTTGGGGTTGTCCACCAAGGCGCTCTCCACTTCCATGGTGCCGATGCGGTGTCCTGAAACGTTGATCACGTCGTCCACCCGGCCCAGCAGCCAGAAGTCGCCATCATCGTCGAGCTTGGCGCCGTCAGCGGTGAAGTAGATATCCGGATAGCGCGACCAGTACTGTTCTACGTAGCGTTCTTCGTCGCCGTAAATTGTGCGCAACATGGACGGCCACGGCTTCTTGATCGTCAGGTAGCCGCCGCCGCCGGGGCCAACTGAGTTGCCCTGGTCATCTAATATCTCCGCCTCGATGCCTGGGAAGGCGCGGGTGGCCGATCCTGGTTTCAAAGTGGTTATACCAGGTAGAGGCGCAATCAGGATGCTGCCGGTCTCAGTCTGCCACCAGGTATCGACCACCGGGCAATTGCCGCCGCCGATGTACTCGTGATACCACATCCAGGCCTCCGGGTTGATGGGCTCGCCCACCGAGCCAAGGAGACGTAGGGATGTGAGGTCATGTTTCTGGGGATAGCTTTCGCCCCAACGCATGAAGGTGCGAATAGCCGTTGGCGCGGTATATAGGATGGTCACGCCGTATTTGGCGACAATGTCCCAGAACCGGTCCCGTTCGGGAAAATCAGGTGAGCCCTCGTACATGACCGACGTGGCGCCGTTGGCCAAGGGGCCGTAGACGATATAGCTGTGGCCGGTCACCCAGCCGATGTCGGCGGTGCACCAGTAGGTGTCATTCTCTTTGATGTCGAAGATCCACTTGAATGTTGCGTAGGTTCCCAGCAGGTAACCGGCTGTGGTGTGAACGATGCCCTTGGGCTTGCCCGTGGTCCCACTCGTGTACAGCAGGTATAGCATGTCCTCGCTATCCATCTGCTCCGGTTCGCAGGTGAGGGGCTGACCCTGCATCAGGTCGTGCCACCAGATGTCCCGGCCATTGACCATCTTGTCGTCGGCGCTCTCGGTGCGGCGCAACACGACAACCTTCTCGATGCTGGGCGCGCCGTTCCCTTGTCCATCGGCGTTCTTCAGCGAATCGTCCGCATTCTGTTTCAGAGGGACGATGCCGCCGCGCCGGTAGCCGCCGTCGGCCGTGATCAATATCTTGGATTCGGAGTCGTTGATGCGGTCACGCAATGACTCTGCACTGAATCCGCCGAACACTACGCTGTGCACGGCCCCGATGCGGGCACAGGCCAGCATGGCGATGGGAAGCTCTGGGACCATGGGCAGGTAGATGGTGACCCGGTCGCCCTTCTTGACTCCCAGGCTCTTTAGACCATTGGCGAACTGACAGACTTCTCTGTATAGGTCCCAGTAGGTGTAGACCCGGCGGTCACCCGGTTCACCCTCCCAGACTAGAGCCGCTTTGTTGCGGCGACTGGTGGTCAGGTGACGGTCGATGCAGTTGTAGGAAACGTTGAGCTTGCCGCCGATGAACCACTTGGCGTGAGGCGGGTTCCACTCCAATACCGTATCCCACTTCTTGAACCAGTCCAGTTCTTCGGCAAACTTGGCCCAGAAAGCCTCCGGGTCGCGCTTGGCTTCTTCGTAAATGTTGGGATCGGATATATTGGCCTGTGTTTTGAACGCCTCGGAAGGAGGAAATGTTCGATCCTCTTGGAGCAGGGCATCGAATCTTCCGGAATCTTCTACCACTTGGCAACCTCCTAGGCGATTTGAGCGTGCGGTTCCGCAATTTTAAGGACGCCGTCAAGGCGTGCCTGAGAGCCGCTGCACAGGCTAAATCATCATCGGACTTTTAACACAAGCGGCAGGGCATTGCAATCGACTCATGGTGCGAAGTACGAAGGGCGGCATCGTGAGATAATATCCCCTTTCAAGCCGGATGGCGTAAAATTCGGTACTTATGAGCTTGCCTCCACAACAACCACTCTCGATTTCGTCTGAGAAGGCAGCAGTGCCTTGGGGTAAAGTCCTGGTGGCCGCCGCTGCTGGGCTGGGCATGTTCTTGGCTGCGTTGGACATCGCAGTAAATGTGGCCCTGCCATCGATGACCGATGACCTGGACGCCGACTTGCAGAGCATCCAGTGGGTGATCGTCGTCTTCATCGCCGCCCGGGCTGCACTGGTCATGGGGGCTGGCAGTTTTGCCGACAGGTTCGGCCTGCGTCCGGTTTACATCTTCGGGGCGGCGACATACTTGGCCGCCATGCTGCTCATCGCGCTCTCTCCCAACTTGCAATCAGTGGTTGGGTTCCGTGTGCTACAGGCTTTGGCCACAGGCTGCCTTTACGCTGTATCACCGGCCATCGCGGCCAGCATCTTCCCCAGCCACCGGCGTGGCTTGAGCATGGGCTTCACGGCGGGGAGCCAGGCTTTGGGCATGCTTGCGGGCACTATCGGGGCCGGTCTTCTGGTCGGGTGGCTCGGTTGGGAATGGGTCTTCTTGGGCCGGATGCCTTTCGCAGTGATTGCCATCGTCCTGGGGATCTGGTTCATGCAGAAAGGAAGCGCCGACTCCGACTCTGAGCAGACCTCTGGCCCCGCCTTCGACATTGCCGGTGCGGTGACGCTGGTCGCCGGGCTACTATGCTTGATCATCGGCTTGAGGATGGGACGCTCCGCCGGTTGGACCTCACCCGCAGTGCTCGTTATGTTGCCACTGGCACCCTTGCTGCTGGGCACATTCTGGCGGGTCGAGCTAGCGGCTAAGTGGCCGGTTTTGCCCGGACATCTGCTCCGCACCCGAGGATTCACGATCTCTTGTTTGAGCATGTTCCTGGCCCACTTCGGTGTCTTCGTGATCTGGTTCATCTTTCCGTTCTACATGGCCGACAGTCTGGCACGGGGGCCACTCACCTTAGGTCTGATGCTGGCGACCATGGCCTTCTTCAACACTGGATTCTCCGGAGTTGGTGGCTGGCTCTGCGACCGCGCCGGCACTTTGCCGGTGGGTTCGGTTGGGTTATTGCTGATGGCCGTGGGAATGTTCTATATGGGGTTTTTGGATCCTACGTCGGATCTGGGAGACGTGGCGCTGCGGATCGGGATAGTTGGCGCCGGATTGGGGTTGTTCCAGGCCGCGGTCTACTCGTTGATGTTGGGCAGCGTTCCTTCCGAGAGGTTTGGCACTGCGGGAGCTGCCCTTTCTCTTGCTCAAGCTTGCGGAACAGTGTTGGCGGTGGCAGTTATGGGCGGGGTATTTGGTTGGCGCAATGACCACCACCTAGCGGGATTGGGGTCTGGAGCGGAAACGGAAGGTATGGCCTTCACCAAGGCATTCAAAGACGTTTTCCTTATCGGCTCGTCTGTCGGGCTGCTCTCGGCGATTGTGTTCTTGTTCGGTGGCTGGAGTCTGTCACGCCCATCGCCAACAGAAAGTGGCGCGCCCATCGCGTGAGGCGGAGCGTGATTGACGGTGAGAGTAGAATTCTTTAGGGGAAATTCATACCGCAAGATGATTTAGGCAACGACATTAACTAGGAGTTCTAGCGAATGGCCCTTCAATTCGGAGTATTTGACCATATCGAACCTGTTCCCGGCTTGGGACTGCAAGAGACCTACAACCTTCGGATGGAACAGATCGAGATTTTAGATCAGGCCGGTTATTACGCTTACCACCTGGCCGAGCACCATACTCCGGCAGTGCACAGTTTGGCTCCGTCACAGAACGTGTTCTTGGCCGCAGTATCCCAACGAACCAGCAACATCCGGTTCGGTCCTGGAATCTGTGTGCTGCCTCTTCACCACCCGGTCCAGCTCATCGAGGAATATTGCATGCTCGACCATCTGAGCGGTGGGCGGCTGGAGATTGGGGTTGGCCGGGGAGGGGTTTTTGAAGCCTTTTTCTGGGGCCAAGACTCGGATGTGGAATCGAATTACGCCCGCTACCGAGAGACCCTAAGCGCCGTCCAGAACGGCCTGAGCAATGATGTGCTGACCCATCATGGGGAATTCTACAATTTCGACGAGCTTCCCATGCGCCTCAGGCCTCTGCAGGAGCCGATGCCCCCATTTTGGTACATGCGCAATGTGGAGACGGCGGCGATGGACGGCATGAACACCATCATCGTGGGCGGACTGGACAGCTTCGAGGCCAACGTCAAACGCTATCACGAAGAATGGGAGAAACATCAGGGCGTGGGCGCGATGACCGCCCAGGGCGCGGAGCCAAAGATCGGTCTGGTCGTCCATCTCTTATTAGCGGACACCGACGAAGAGGCGATGAAACAGGCCGAGCCAGCCTGGGAGCATTACCGCTGGAACCTGGGAACTCCCAGGCGGTTGGAAGCGGAGAGGCGGGGGCTGACCCAGTTTGCGGGCGAAGGGATGAATCCCCGCCCGTCTTCCATCCCGGCCCGGGAATTGCCGCAGGAGGAAAGGCGAGACCTGGATGCTTCGTTGGAAAGCCTAGAGCGGGAGGAGCGACGCAAGAACCTGCGGGGCCGCGTGACCAATGAGGGAGTTTCGGCCGCCGGGTTTGGTTCGGTCGCGGGTTCTCCGGATACGATTCGGAAATACATGGATGAGTACGTCGCGACAGGGGCCAACTACTTTGTAGCAGCCTTCCAGTGGGGCGACCTGAGCAACGAGCAGGCTCTGAGATCCATCGAATTGTTCACCAACGAGGTGATGCCCCATTACACAAGTTGAACGCCAAGACTCTGTAGCTCCCAGCGCCGATCGAATCGCATCTAGAACCGGTGCTGTACGTTAGTCGACGTGACGCCCTAGCCAGTCCCCGACCACTTGGAAGAATCGCTCTGGTTCGTCGAGCCACGGCATGTGCCCGCTCTCTGCGAATTCCACCACTTCGGCTTGGGGCAGACGCTGTGCAAACCGGTGGGACTTGGATTGCGAGGTGAAGACAGCGTGGCTACCTTGGCGAGCAATCAATGCTGTCATCTCGACCTCCTCAAGAATGGTTGCGAAGGCTAGGTGAGCGGACAGGACTTTGGCGCCTAATGGGCCACCTCAAGATCGAGTCGACAGATAATTTTGAAGGCATCTTGCCAGTCACATTAAGGGTCAGGCTCGAGCCGAGGTGGCCCGGACCTATCATCGCGGTCCCATTATCTCTGAACGCCTATAGTGGTCCAGAAAAACCCCCTTCTTGCAGCCCACGCCCAGAAACCAATTGATTCCGGATCTAGCTTGGGCGAAAGACAATTGGTCTGGCCTCTAGAAGGCAGTTGAATCTTCGGCGCTGCCAATTTGTCTTTATTCTGGCTCCTGCGAGGGTGTGAGACTGGAGTCAATATCGACCGCTAGCGCAATGAAAGGGCGAAGAATTAGGCGCGCTGCCTGCAGCCGCTGCAACTCGTGGAGTGCCTTATAGAACTCGCGGGAAAGATGGGCCTCGTACCTCTGGATTTTGTTCAGGTTGGCCTCGGTAGGAAGGCTGGCCGCTAGACGCACCCGATCGAGGTCCCATTTCCGCCGTTCTTGTTCCCTTGATACACCTTGAGACCTGGAGCGGGTGTATTGTTTCACCTGCCACCAAAATTGGGGCTCATTAATCTTCGATTCCCGGCGGGCAGCTGCTACGACTTTCCGAATGTCCTCTTTCGAAAAACTGTCGTAATCTTCCCACGATTCTTCCAGACCAAGTAGATCCACGATATCGAGTTCGAACCTACTGGATACGAAGTCAAATACCGATCTCCAGATCCCGAGCCGGAGGTCAATCGGATTCTCTTGAGAGAATGCCTTCTCATCCTCTTTCAGCCGCTTTTCGGTCGAGTCCAGGTTCTCTTTAGTTTGCCATGGTCCTTTCCCTAAAATCAGGCGACCTATGTCTCTTTCCTGTTCTATCTCCCAGTCATTGATGGCTGTGTCGGACATGCTTCTGATTGCGGCGGTTTCGAATCTGAGCAGCCTCCGGCTCCGCCAGGTGAGACCAATCAGTTTGTCGACCAACAATTCTTCGATGCCCCCAACAGGACTTAACGATTCTTGCAAATACGCGGCGAACTCACTGAATTCCTCGGCGTCCTCCCGCCCATCTCCCACTCCTATGAAGGACTCTTTGGAGAGTATTCCGTGCCTCAAGGCGTTGAATCGAGTCTCTGAGGTGTCGATCGGGCCTTTGGATAATTGGGCGTTTTTCTTGTTTGCGGACTGTTTCTTCGGCGATGTCATGCGTCTACGTTCCCCTAATAGCAGTTGACCGTTTTATGGAGTGCTTTGGCATATTTCGTCATATAATGATGAAATTTGAAATAAAACCGCTATATCCGCTATTATATCAAACGCATTCTTGATCTGGAATCGTAGATTGTCACGGAGCCGCGCACCTATGTAGACGATCGCTGGAGAAGGCGGGCTCTGGACAAATGGGTAATCCCTCGACTGTACAGGTAAGCGGACTGACCATTAAAGAAGGCGGTCGGAACCGTTACTCCGACAATCCCATTAAGATTCGTCAGTATCCTTTACGTGGACGAATAGGTCCCCTGGCTGACAGCCAAAAAAGACACAAAGGCGATCGATTACCGATAATCCCACCATGCCGGCCCGGTCATTGGCTAGCCTGGTGAGAGTGTTCTTGTTTACGCCTGTCTGTTCCCTGACATCATCATAAGTTATCCTTCGACGTTCTTGCCTTGCCTTGGCTCCAATCAACTCGCGTAGTCTACATTGAATCATCCGCTCCCCCGACTATGTTGTTGCCCAAGTCAAAGATCAGATCACATGAACAATGGATTACGCTTCTTGACATTTCCTATCGATAGATTTATTATTTCCACTGAACAGACGATATTAATACTATTTGAATTGGTCTTGAAACACTCACATGACGATGACAATATCTTGTGAAATCTGCGGCGTCCTTCGAAACCTTGACCGTCATCATGTCATCCCCAAACGCATGGGTGGCCGCAAA
>JAQBXL010000082.1 GCA_027624135.1 Chloroflexota bacterium | reverse complement strand
GAAGATGGCATCCTAAAGCGTGGCCAGGTCTACGAGATGACGGCTGCGGCGGACTGATCCGCCATTAGCCTGGAAGGGAATTTCCACAGGTTTTGACAAGAGCTCCCTGATGCGGCCTGATTCGGCCTGATTCGCTCGATTCCCCCGCTTTCATGGGGCAACCCCTGTACTCCCAAGCGTAAATTGCCTAAACCGCTGGTCTACGCCCAAGTCTCCCCCGCACCAGCTATAAAACTGCCTCGGCCACTTGTTCTATAGCTTGGTGGGCCGACTTCTCGTCGGTGGTGTTGAGCATGTGAACTACCCGGTTGGCGCCGGCGTCGGAGAACCGGCGGTTCATCTCTCGGTCGGGCGGGGCGTCCCACATCGTGATGTTCAGCAGTGAGGCGTCGCGGCCTCGCTGGGTCATCAGGTCTTCTATGTGTTTCCGAGCGCCGGCCAGCTTGTCTGGGTCTTGGTACTGGGACGTGTTGCGTGCCCTGGGCAGCCAACCGTCGCCGTAGGCGGCGATGCGCCGTGCGGCGCTCTCCAACTCCCCTCCCACGAAGATGGGCGGGTGAGGCTTCTGCACCGGCTTGGGGGAACACACCAGCGGCGGAAAATCGACGTACTCGCCGTGGTACTCAGTGATCTCTGTCGTCCATAGCTGCTTCATCACATCCAGGTACTCGCGAGTTTGCTTCCATCGGTGGGGGAAGTCGACGCCAAGGACCTCGGACTCGCCCCTGAGCCAACCAGCTCCGACGCCGAAGAGGAACCGGCCGCAAGAGATGTGATCCAACGTGGCCACTTCTTTGGCCAATCGGATGGGATTTCGCTCCGGCACCAGGCAGATGCCAGTCCCCAATTTGATCCTCTTGGTTACGGCGGCGGCCCCGGCCAGAAATAGCAAAGGATCGATTATATGGTTGATGCCGCCCTCGGCGTAGAACTTGGGGATCCCACCCTGCCGTCCGGTGGGGGGATCGACTTTGAAGTCGACGGGGATGATCCCGTGCTCCGGCACCCAAAGGGACTCGAAGCCTAGATCCTCGACCTTTCGGGCCAGGTCCATGGTATTGAAATCGTGCTGGGTCATCAATAGAGCGATGCCGATGTCCATATCTCTCCTTTTTCGGACTGTCAGACTCGGCGCCTGACCTTTGGAATATCAGGTGGAATCTCAGTTGGACTTTCAGGTGGACTTTACCGTGAGACAAAACAAAAGCCCTCGATCACATTGCCGCAAAGGAGGACTCTTGGAATGAACCTGTTTCCGGTGGGCTTTACCGGTGGGTTTTAAGGGAAGAGTTGCTCGCCTGTGTCGGCGTCTGTGACCGTGATTGCCGCCACCGGGCAACTCTCGGCAGCTTCCAAGATCAATTCCTCGGTATCGCCATCAGGATCGGCGGATATCGCCTGCCGCTCGTCGTTCAGATCAAAGGCTTTGGTGGCTATGGTTATACACATTGCATTGCCCACGCAAACGTCGTGGTCAACGGACACCGAAATCTTTCGTGGCATGATTCACTCCGCAGATAGAGCGTTGGGGTCGGGATCAGGCGTCAAAACCCAAACTTCTTTCCCAGGATAAAGTTGCTGGGATTGTGCTGTGATTCCAGCCTGCTTGGCAGGTTGGCCGCATTCTATCAGCGAGATAATGGGCGGTCAACCGACATCTGGGCTAGTGATATCGGCTTGAGGCTTCCGGCTTAGGGCTTCAGGAGAGGATTCAGAGGTGTACCGGACACTCCTTGGAATAACAAAGGAGTGCGGATGCCGGGTGGAAAACGAGAGTCATCACCATTTCGCCCGCCGGGGAGCTTTTGGCGGCCCCCCCGGCAGATTTGGCCAATCGTTTTTACGGTCTAGTTTATAGCCGGCGGTGGTTGACGCAATAACTCGCCAATCACTCCTGTAGGCGCTTTCGGGCAAAAGGGTGGTGGGACCCGGCCCGATGCGGTCTAGTCCACGAGGTCGCCGGCCACTGTTAAAGGGATCTTGTTTATCTGCTCCACGAAGGCCTGAATCGCCTTTATGCGCCGGGTTTGAGTTGTGCTTTGGTCAATGCCGAATTTCCGGTAGATTGATTCTGCGTTGTCTTCCACCTGATCTTGGCCCATGTGTAGCGCCCGGCAGATGTAGGCGTCGTCGTAACCTTCCGCCATGAGGCCCAACAGGTCTTGTTCCGAGTCGGTCATGGTCGTTTGGAGCAACTCGGAGTGCTTGCAATAAAGCCGTGCCATCTTGTGTACTATTCCCGAATCCAACACTGTGTGGCCTTGGTACACGGCTTCGACGATGCGGATGAGTTCCGAAATATCGGAAAGGGAATTCTTAAGGAGATAGGCTTTGCGCTGTGAGCCGCCCTGCATCAGGTCGGCGACGAATGACAGGTCGTCGTAGGCCGATATGATTACGATGCCCGTATTGGGGCGCCTTTTCAGGAGTTCGTGAGCCACCTTGATGCCGTCAACCTTGGGCATGCGTATATCCAAGATTGCAACATCGGGCGTTGATTCAGCCGCTTTTTGCACTGCTTCCTCACCGTTTGACGCCATTGCCACGACCCTAAAATTTGACTGTGATTCGAGTATCCGTTTGTAAGCGATCCTCATGAATTCTGAATCGTCTGCGATGAGGATTTGCAGTTGCGCCATATCAATCACTTCCGTGTTTTGTTTAATGTTAGCTAATTTTGCGAAAAGGGCTGATGTTGAGCTTAGTCTCTGGCTAGGGCGGTGTTTACGGCGGATTCCACCACTCCCCGGCGCCAAGGCTTGGTTACATGGTAGGTGTTCGGGGATTCCAGTATTTCGGACTCTTCGTCCGCCAGTGAAAACGCGGTCAATAGGATAACCGGCAGGTTCAGGGTGCCAGGTTCGTTACGGAGCCGTTGCAGCACCTGAATGCCGTTCATCATCGGCATCAACACGTCCATCAAGACTACGTCTGGCGCTTCCCGCTGAATCTGGTGGTAGGCCATCTGGCCGTTCTCCGCTTCGGTTACAACGTGGCCGGCTTCTTCGAGCAGATCGGACAGCAATGACCTCATATCCGGTTCATCGTCGGCAACAAGTATTTTAGACATGTCTCACGTACTCCAATGTGCAATCGGATTCCCGGTGGTGCAGACCCTCCGGGATAAAGTTTTTCGTATCTCGGTTCTAGGCAGCGGCTGCCAATTCAGGAAATTGCTCAACCGGCAGGGATTGGCTTGCTGCCAGTTTGCTAAGGGGGAGGGTTAGGCTAAATGTGCTTCCTTCGCCCTCTTCGCTCTTGACCCAGATCTGACCGCCGTGGGCTTCAACCAACTGTTTGGTCACAAACAATCCCAGCCCAGTGCCGGAAACCGACTGAGCAGACGGATTATTAACCCGGTGGAATTGGCAAAACAGGTTGACCTGATCTTTGGCTGAGATGCCGTATCCATGATCAGTGAGGTCTATCTGGGCGAATCTGTCTGTCGCGCTGACTTCGACGGTGATTGAGGTGTCGGGAGGGGAGTACTTGCAGGCATTGCCAAGTAGATTAACCATGATCTGCGAAAGCCGAAGTTCGTCGGCATGGACCGGACTCAAATCTTCCGCGAAGATCAGATCCAATGTCATGCGTTTCTCGTTCAACTGGCCTTGAACGTATCCGAGAACGTGATCCAATTCTTCAGCCAAGTCCAGGTCGGTTGGCGAAATTTCTAACGTGCCCGACTCGATATTGGCCATCGCCATGATGTCGTTCACGAGGGCGTCCATGCGAAAACCGTTTCGCTGGACTGCTTCCATCTGTTTCTGTTGTTTTTCGCTGGGCGCTCCATGACGCTCCCAATCGAGGAGGATCAGGTCCACAAAGCCCGATATATTGGCCAGTGGGGTTTTTAGCTCATGGCTAGCCAGGGACAAGACCTTGGTGGTGTGGGAGACACCCTGGGCCGAATCCAACGCATTCTCGTCTGAATCCGTGGCGAAGGTTCCTTCGGCGGGGGGCACGGCGTCCCTTTCTGCCTTCAGAGCGAGGGCGGAACGGAAGCGCATCAATAGTTCAGCCTTGTGGACTGGCCGGCAGATGACGTCCATGGCGCCGGCCACTGCGGCCCTTTTGATCATTGCGGGGTTGTTCTGGTCCACGAGTCCCAGCATGACGGTGTTGCCAGTGGACGCAGACGCCCTAGTTCCAGTGCGGAACCCCGATTCTTGAGCGTCTGGCGTGGCGAAGTCCATGAGGATCAGTTCAACGCTGGCAGGTACTTTTCCCAAACAATCTACGCCGTAGTAGGCCAGGGCATTTCCAACAGACTCGGCGGCTACTACGTCATCGTATCCCGCAGACTCAAGCTCGGTTTTAAGTTTGTATAATTCCTTTAGATTTTGGTCGACTATTAGGATGCTCATTCAATATCTCGAATATCTTGTAACGATGGTCATTGGGCCGTTGGGGGCCGTTGGCGAATCTGGGCGTGCCCAGATTCCAAGGGTCGGGCTGCTGGTCAGGATGCGGAAGTAGTCCTTCTTCCCTGAAACTTACCAGAAACTTCCCAGAAATAATTCCGAGAAGTATGCTCGCCGCTGGGCCGCTGCTAGTACACTACCTTCACATTCGATAGGTACTCTGCCAGGTCTCCCACCAATAGCTTGATCTCTCCAATCTCCTTGTTTGCAGCGGCGCTCTCGAGTGAGCGGCCGATCAGAGACATGTCTTCGAATCCGAACGACCCACCGGTGCCCACCAGATCGTGGGCCAGGTGTCTGATCTGATCGAATTCTCCCCGGTCCAAGGCATCTAGCAGCGAGTCCACATCCTTGTTGCGGTGCTCTAAGTAGCTTTCGACGATATCTCCGATCTTAGGGTTCACCTGGATGACGATAGTTTCACTGGACGTTTCCAAGGTTCCTCATATGGGCCGCCGGATCGCATTACTTGTTGTCACACTATGGGCCATTTCGTGACATCCGCGCGGCTCTGTTTATTTCATGGCTTGCATCAAATCTATAGAGTGTTCTAATCTTAATAGCAACAGGAAAGGCGAAATTAGGCACGGAAATCGAGTGCCGAATTCCACGGCTACCGGAGGAGGAGACCGCCACGCCCGGCGGCCAAATGGTTGATACGAAGGTATTAGTCGTCGACGATGAGGTCGATTTTCAGGCCCTAGTTCGAAGCTGGTTGGAAGACGAAGGCTACGATGTGTATGCCGCCGCCAACGGCTGGGAGGGTCTGCAGCTTTTTGCCGAGGTCCGGCCCCAGGTGACGATCACAGACATCCGGATGCCAGCCATGGACGGGTTTCAACTGATCAGCCGGATCCGCGAGATATCCGATGCCCACGTGTTGGCTCTCACTGCCTTTGGCGACACCGAAAATACTGTCCGCGGACTGGAGTTGGGCGCCGACGACTACCTGGTAAAACCTGTTCCCAAGCGCGAATTTCTGGCCCGGGTTCGCTCCATGGTCCGCCGCACCGTCCCTACTGGCGACGTCCCGGTGGAATACCGAGACTCCGTAGTCGAGATGGACCTGTTGACCCACGAAGCCACTTGCCGCGGCAAACCGATCCGCATGCGGCCCACGGAATACCGGTTGTTGACCTATCTAGTGCTCAACGGAGACCGTGTATTGCATCACCAGGAACTCTTGGACAAAGTCTGGGGTGACTCGGGTGGCTCGCTCGACTCTCTTAAGTGGCATATAGCTGCTCTGAGAGATAAGATTGAGACTGATCCCAAGAAACCCAGCGTCATCGTCACATTCCCCAGAGTGGGCTACCGCTACGTTCGCACCTAGCGCCTAGAGTGGATCAACGTCCACGATAACTTTGCCGACGGCGCCGTGCTCGACGGCTAGGTGCGCGTCTTTGAGCTGCTCCAGAGGGAAATGCGGGCCTTCAAAGCCGACTAGCTGGCTGTTTTCAAGCCAGGCCGTGATGTCGTTTATAGCAGCCGTCTTGGCGGGTTCGGGCATGTCGTAGACCAAGACTAGGCGCACAGTCACGTTGGTCGACTTGAACTTGAGAGGCACCGCCGGCCCCTGGGCGCTTCCCGCCGAATATACTGCCAAAACCCCTGATGATTTGAGCACTTGCTGGCTCACGGCGAAATTGGCCGCCATATTGACCTCAACGATGTGGTCGACACCTTGGCCTTTAGTCAACTCCAAAATCTTGGCAGCAGTATCCCCTTCCCGGTAGTTGATCGTTTCGTCTGCGCCAGCGGCCAGGGCAATGTTGGCCTTCTCAGTGGAGCTTACGGTGCTGATGACCGTCGCACCGCCCAGCTTGGCTTGCTGGATCGCATAGTGGCCAACAGCGCCTGCTCCACCCGTGACTAAGACTGTCTTGCCGGTGACCGGGCCGTCGGCGAAGACGCAACGGTGTGCGGTCATAGCCGGTACGCCCAGCCCGGCGCCCATCGCGAAGTCGGTGTTTTCGGGAAGGCGGACAGCGTGCTCAGTGGGTTGGACGGTGTATTCAGAACCCGTGCCAAATGCCCGGCCGAATTGGGACTCGAACAGCCAGACCCGTTCTCCGATTCGAGCCTGGGAAACACCCACGCCGACCGCTTCGATCAATCCGGCGCCGTCCTGGTTTGGGATGACCCTGGGAAACCCGATCTGGGCGGTCAAACCCTGGCGGCGTTTCCAATCTGATGGATTAACTCCCGATGTGGCTACCCTTACTAAGACCTCGCCCGGCCCAGGTTCTGGGTCCGGCATCGCTCCGTACTCCAGGATATCGGCATCGCCGTTACGCTCGTACCAGACCGCTTTCATGGTTCTCCCCGTTCTCCTCGTAATAAAGGCTCGGCTTAAACCGAGCCTTTATTTAGATCTCTAGGCCTTCTAAGTCCTGGCGACGTAGTCTGATTTGGCCCGGTCGATGGCCTGTACCCTGCCCGCCGTCAAGATTTCCCTGTGCTCGAAGGCCCACTTGTTGGAAGCGGCGGTGCTGAGGGTGGTGCCCTGGAACTGAGGCATCACGTAACGGGCTAGAAGCTCAAAGCTGTGGAGGATATGCTCCCTCTTGGCCCAGTCGATGGTCTGGACCATGAAGCCCCCGAATCCACCGCTGCGCTCCTCGAGCCTGCGGATGCCAGCCACGCAGTCGTCGGGGTCACCGATGATCCAGGTGCCGTTATCTACCATCGCGTCGATGATCTTTTCCGGGGGTCCGTCGATAACGGGGTCACGGCCCATGGTGTGTTCAAAATACTCGGCCTGGTAGCGTCCTGCACCGAGTCTGGCCTGCTCGAAGGCCTCTTTGCGGGTTTCGGCGATGTGCACGGGAATCACCAGCCGCCAGTCATCCCGGTTCACCACCTTATTGTGTTCTGCGGCCGACTCCTCGGCGATGGCCCATAGGCCAGCCAAGTCAGACTCTACGGCAGAAGGGTCGCGGGGCCGGGTGATGGTCAACACAGACGCGCCGTACTTGCCCGCCAGGGCCACACCGGCGGGCGATTGGACGGAGGCCACGGCGATGGGCATGTGGGGCTTGGTATAGGGACGTAGTTGAAGCATCGCCTCGCGGAGTTCGAACCAATCGCTCTTGTAGCTGATGGGCTCGGTTTCAGTCATCAGACGTAATACGAGGCCAAACGCTTCATCCATGCGCTCCCGCTGCACAGTGGGATCGATGCCCAACATATAAGCATCGCCCGGCAGCGCGCCAGGCCCCACTCCCAGCATCACCCGTCCGTGGGTCATGTGATCCAATTGCACCATGCGGTTGGCAACCATGAAGGGATGATGGTAGGGCAAGCTGATCACCCCGGTGCCCAACTTGATGTGCTTGGTGCGGTCGGCGGCCACGCCCATGAAGATCTCAGGGGAGGATATCGTCTCCCAACCGGCGCTGTGGTGCTCGCCGATCCAGGCTTCGTCATAGCCCAAGGAATCAAGCCACTGCACCAATTCCAAGTCGCGGTCCAGGGCCAGGGTGGGATTTTCACCAACGCGGTGGAAAGGCCCCATGAATATTCCGAACTTCATTCGCTCTGGTAGAGCCATAACGGTCAATTCTCCTAAATTGTTTTACCCAACGCAACGCTGGCGTCCATAACCGCCACGGAATCGTCGCGGTGGGCGATTGGGCGCATTATAGCCTTCAGCACTTTTGAATGCCATCCAAGAATTTCGGGTAATTCCATCTGAGAAAATCCGGTAATAAATCCGGTAATAAATCCGGATAATATCCGGAGAAGCCGAGCGTCAACCTAACTCCGATTGACGCCGCACGCCGCCGGGAGTAATGTACTGCCTGCCCCAAGGCACAAGGCTTGCGCTGGGGCCGGACTACATTTCATGATCATATTGCGTTAAGGGAGGCCCAACCATGAGTTATCAAGGCATGCTAGCGGAGACCGTTCTCATCAACGGACATCAAGGAACCCAGATTGACGCCTACCTGGCCAGGCCATTGGGCGCCGGCCCCGTCGGCAGCGTTGTTTTGATCCATCACATGCCCGGTTGGGACGACGCTTCCAAAGAGATGGCGCGGAAACTGGCCTACAACGGTTTCGCCACTATCTCGCCCAACCTGCACTTCCGCGAGGGCAAAGCAACCCCAACAGAAAATAGCACCAGCATCCGTGAGGCCGGTGGAATGCCCGACGAGCGGACCATGGGCGACGTCGGGGCGGCGATGCAGTACCTACGCAGTTTGCCTTACACAAATGGTAAGATAGGGCTCATCGGCTTCTGCTCTGGTGGTCGTCAGACTTATCTTGGCGCCTGCACGTTGGAAAACGTGAACGCTGCGGTTGATTGTTGGGGAGGCGGCGTAACCAAGGGTAATGACGAACTTAGCCCCGCTATGCCTCGTTGGCCCATAGAGTTCACCGACGGTCTGAATTGCCCTCTATTGGGATTGTTTGGCGAAGAAGACGCCAGGCCGTCGCCAGCCGACGTGGCTGAGACCGAGGCCGAGTTGAAGCGGCTAGGGAAGAACTACGAATTCCACATGTACCCCAACGCGGGCCACGGCTTCTTTGCCGTAGACCGGCCCAGCTACCGTCAAGAGGCTGCCACCGACGCCTGGGAAAAGGTGATTGGTTTCTTCGGCAAGAACCTCAGCTAAGCAGGACCAACACAGACCGAAAGAAAAAGGGGGCTGCAAATTTGTAGCTCCCTTTTTCTGTTTGTTACACCCTGTCCAGGCAGAAGCCTAGTTGTAGCGGATGCGGGGGTCCAACCAGCCGTAGAGCAGGTCCACCGCCAGGTTGATGAGCAAGACGCCGGTGCCGATGACCA
Organism: Chloroflexota bacterium; assembly: GCA_027624135.1. Lineage (GTDB taxonomy): Bacteria > Chloroflexota > Dehalococcoidia > Lucifugimonadales > UBA3495 > UBA9611. The sequence continues at coordinate 4,043 of JAQBXL010000082.1, read as the reverse complement.
CGATCACCGCCTGAATCATGGGGAAATCACGGTGGAAAATAGCCTCGATAAGTATCCGCCCCACCCCCGGGATCAGGAATATGCTCTCGATGATGACGGCGCCCTCAAAGAGGCGGGCAAACTGCCAGCCAGAGATGGTCAAGACGGGCAAGAAAGCGTTCTTGAGCCCGTGCCTGGTCAATACGACCTGCTCGGAAAGTCCTTTTGCCCTAGCCGTGCGCATGTAGTCTTCCCTCAGGACCTCCATCATTGCGGACCGAGTCACCCGGGCGATGAAAGCCATGTCATAGATAGCCAGGGCCAAAGCGGGAAAGATCATCTGCTGAAGATTGCCTAAGGGGTCATTCCACAGTTCCACGTAGCCGAGGGGTGGGAGCCAGTTGAACACCGTCACCAAGACCAGAATCATCAGGACCGCCATCAAGAAATTGGGGATCGCGATGCCGACTATGGTGAACGTTCGTGCGCCAAGGTCCAGCCAGCTACCGGGCTTGATGGCGGAGAGGACGCCCAAAGGCACGGAAAAGATCATTGATATGACGATGGCGAGGACGGCCAGTTCCAATGTTCGGGGTACCCTGTCACCCAACTCTGTCATCACCGGGGCCTTGAACCAGAAGGAGTCGCCAAAGTCTCCGTGTAGAATCCCTCCGATCCAACTGGCGTACTGGACAGCTATATTCCGGTTGGTGCCGAGTTCTTCCCGGAGATTCTCCAAGTCTTGTGTGGTGTAGGAGCCGCCTCCATCCCCCTCTAGCAGGGCGATGGCCGGGTCTCCGGGGATGATCCGCATCACCACGAACACCAAGATGGTCATCAGCAGTAGAGTCGGGAAGAACAGGCCGATTCTTTTGAGGGTGTATTGGGTCATTTGATAGGTGGTTTCCGACCGATCTTTCTCGGCGTTTATCTCGAGGGTTCGGATCCTGGAATGTCTTGAGAAAGAGGCTGGCGGACCTTTGAGACTATGTCCATCACACTATATCAGAGGTCAAAGTTAGCTCGGCTTTCCTGGCTGGTGAGGGAGGTTGCGAAATCTGCCGTTCCAGCGGATTATATATGCGACAATTGTCCTACCGGTATATTCGATATAGCGTTAAGATTGGCAACCCAAAAGGAGAGAACATGGCTGAGATCGTTTTGGGCCTAGGCACTTCCCACAGTCCCATGTTGAGTCTGCCAGGTGAGTTATGGGGCGAATACGCCGCCCGTGACAAAGGAAACCCGATGCTGTTGTCCCTGGATGATGGCCGGACGGTGACCTACGATGAACTGTTGGCATCAGCAGACCCAGCCATCGCTGCTCGGTTGACCAGCGAGGTATTTCAGGGGCAGTATGAGGCTTGTCAAAAGGCGATCACCGCCCTCGAAGATGCCCTGACGGAAGCCGACCCCGACGCGGTGATTATCGTCGGCGACGATCAGGAAGAGTTGTTCTTCGACGACAACATGCCTTTGTTCTCGATCTACTGGGGCGACACCATGCGCCTCACCCCCCGTCCCGTCGGCGAGAACGCTTCTCCGGCCACCAAAGCCTCAATGTGGGGCTACGGCGACGTGGAGATGGACGTGCCCGTGGATGCGAAGCTGGGCTTGCATCTGATCGAGAGCCTGATCGAAGACGACTTCGACATCGCTCAATCCCGCTATATGAACGCTGAGGCCGGCGGAACTGTCGGCCCGATCGGCTACGTGAATAAACCCATCGTCACCGAGCGCAGGCCCCAGGCGATGCCCCATGCCTACGCTTATGTGGTCAAACGGATAATGAACAACAAGATCAGGCCGATAGTGCCGGTGACCCAGAACACATTCTATCCGCCCAACCAACCCTCGCCCCGGCGGTGCTACAACCTGGGCAAGGCCATCGCCAAGGCGGTCAATAACTGGGACAGCGACAAGAAAGTTGCCATAGTCGGCTCCGGCGGTCTGAGTCACTTCCTGGTTGATGAAGAGATCGATCAGATGGCCCTCAAGGGCATGAAAGAGAAGGACGCCGAATCTCTGGCCTCCCTGCCCCGCTACCGGCTGAACTCTGGCAGTTCGGAGATACTAAACTGGATCACCGCGGCCGGCGCTTCGGAGCACCTGGACATGGAGATCGTCGACTACGTGCCGGTGTACCGCTCGCCCGCAGGGACTGGCGGTGGCTGGGGATTCGCCCTCTGGCGCTAAGGCCAGGGTACGCATTAAAGTAGATAGGACGGTCCGCATGGTATTTGGACCAGGCGGGCTGTCTCAGTCTCGGAAAATGCATGATATTAGATTAATTACCCAGGGGCTTTATCGATGACACAGGTATCCATACCGAAAGAAGAATGGACGACTGTTGACGGCTTGAGTTTCCACTACCGGGACTGGGGTGGTTCCGGCCAGCCGGTATTGCTGCTTCACGGACTAGCTTCCACCTGCCATATCTGGGACTTGGTTGCGCCAATCTTGGCTCAGGATCACTCGGTCATCGCCCTCGACGAGCGAGGGCACGGTGAGACCGACAAACCCAATGAAGGCTACGACTTCGCTTCTGTGTCCAACGATGTTCTAGGTGTTATCGCCCAGCGGGGCGGGCCCGCCCCGATCGTCGTAGGCCATTCGTGGGGCGGCAGTGTTGCTCTCGAGGTAGCGGTGCGTGCTCCTGAGGCCGTAAAAGGCATGGTCTGGGTCGATGGCGGCATGATCAACGTATCCGCCCGGTATTCGAACGTCGAGGATGCCAAGCTTGAGATGTCCCCGCCGGACTTTTCCGGCGTTCGGGCTGACGGTTTCTTGGAGCGGGTGCGCTCGCGGCGTCCGGGCAACGGAATGTCACCGGAGGTTGCCGATATCGTCATGGCCAACTTCGAGATTTTGGAAGACCAGACCATCAGAGCCCGGCTCAGCCGCGCCAACCACCTGCGAATCATTGAATCCCTCTGGGAACATCGACCCCAGGACCTTTATCAGAGGGTTCAGTGCCCGGTGCTCATAATGCCGGCCCGCCAGAAGAACATGGACCAGGCCACCCAGGAGCGAGGACAGAACCGGATAATGTCGGTGGACCAGGCGGCGGAGTTACTGCCGGCAAGCAAGGTTGTCTGGCTTGAGGATAGCATCCACGATGTGCCCATCCAAAGGCCAGAACTGGTTGCCGACCTGATCAAGAGCCATATCGCAGAAGGGTTCTTCGGCTAGCAGGGTAAGAGCAGCAAGATCAAGTCGTCCTACCCGCTCATCCTGAGCCTGTCGAAGGAGTCTCGGTGGATGATGGTTCAGGCGGAGTGGGTGGTTCGACATCCTTCCGCGGAAGGACACCATGAGCGAACGAAGGAACATAGCGGACGACAGAGCATGAGCGGACGCCACTTTCGAGGAAGAAACCAGATTTAGGGGAACCTTACACGTCCCGCTCATCCTGGGTTGAGCAATCGCCACCTGAATACATCTTAGCTTCGGGGATGGTTGTTTTGGCGGCCGGTGATTAGATCAAACAGATTTGGCTTCACTTTTTTCTCAGATCCAGTGGTGGCTGTCCGAGGATGGCGCATCGGGCCATTGCCCACAGCGCATCGGTCGACTCATTGAGGCAGGGTGCGGAATCGGCGTAATAGCGGATCAAACATCCTCCGGCGGCCAGAGCCGACGCGGCGCCAACAGGACTTTCGACCTTTGAAAACCAGGCGGTAAACGTGTTGGCGGTCTCAGGCCAATCGATACTGTCATGGGCACATAGCAACATAGTGGCCGCGTAATTCCCGCCCTCCAGTCCACCGAGGCCCGATGGGATCCAATCTTCTGGCTGAATCCGGATTCGGTCTCCGCAGATGAGGTTACCCGAGCGGATTACCTTGAGATCGGTTGCCAACTCTTTGAAGAGCCACTTTTCTCCTCGGGCGATGCGTCCCACCGAAAAACTGTCGAGAATTATCGCCCGGCTGCCCTCCTCCATGTTCACTGTGAGCGACTGCCTTAATGAAGAACCAGAGCTAATATCAGAAGTTGTGGAAATTGAGTGACGCCGGTCGTAAAGAAAGGCGTACCCTTCCAGCAAGAATACACACCCACAG
>JAQBXL010000081.1 GCA_027624135.1 Chloroflexota bacterium | reverse complement strand
CCTAGAGCGGGAGCGCAACGCAGCCCAAGCCGCCATCAATTGGCGGTTCACTGTCCAAGATGCCAGGGCGAAGCTCCATCGCCTGTATCCTTCGAATCAACGGTTGACTGAGTACTAGGTTGTCAACTGTTTGTGCCTAGAATCGTGAAATACCCCAATCCAGTGATCCGGCTTGATCGACTGAGCTGATGTTAGGCGTTCCCCACTCTCTCATGTAGAATGACCGTGCCTTTAGCGGGCCTCGTTCGTCGGCCCATCAATGCGCGACAACCACTAACAGGAGAAACAAAATGCCAGACCTGACTTCTCTGGGCGCCCCAGCCGGCGCACTGCTAAAAGAACGGCAACAGAACATCGCAGTCGCCGAGTCGTCTTGCGGAGGCCTTATCTCAGCAGCCCTCGTGTCGATCCCGGGAGCGTCCGACTACTATGTGGGCGGCAGCACAATATACACCCGGGTGGCGCAGAAGGGGCTATTGCTGGTGCCAGACGCGACTATGGAGGGGATGCGGGCCAGCAGCGAGCCGTATGCCTTGCTCAACGCCCGGACCATCCGTGATGCGCTGGGGACCGTTTGGGGACTTGCCGAGACCGGCGCCAGCGGACCCACCGGCAACCGCTACGGAGATTCCTCGGGCCATGCTTGCTTCGCAGTGGTGGGGCCAGTTGAGAAAACCATCACTGTGGAGACCGGAGACACTGACCGCGAGAAGAACATGTGGGTGTTCGCCAAGGCGGCGTTGGACCTTCTGATCGAGTGCGTAAACGAGTCGAAATAGCTATGGAAAGCTGGCGGCTTGGGTCTCCGGAAAACGACCGATGACAGTAATGGAATCAAGGTTGACCGAGATGGGATACACCCTTCCGGTTCCGCCGGAACCCATTGGCAACTACCTTTCAGCTGCCCGCAGCGGGAACATCATGTGGATGGCTGGCGTAGGCTCACGCCGTGGCGACGGGTCGCGCATCAGTGGGAAGCTGGGGGCAGATCTAACTGTGGAGCAAGGCTACGAGGCGGCCCAGTGGTGCGCCCTGAATCTGTTGGCGCGCATGAAGGAAGAACTTGGGGACTTGGACCGGGTTACTCGCATCCTCAAAGTGGTCGGTATGGTCAATAGTTCGCCGGACTTTGGGGAGCAAGCCAAGGTTGTAGACGGAGCGTCGGACCTGTTCGTGGAGCTATTCGGTGAGCGCGGGCGTCATAGTAGGTCAGCGCCAGGGATGGCCGTACTGCCGAGAGACACAGCAGTCATAGTCGACTGCGTTATAGAGTTCGCAGACCCCTAGAGCTGGCTTCGACCAACAAAGCCTTGCGCCGTGAAAAAATACACGCCCTCAGCGTTTATCGCCAAGGGCGTGTTTCTAGTTCATGCTATCGGTCGGAGACGCTCCGGCGTCTCCGTAGTTGTTGACCTAGTAGCGTCCGCTTCCGCCACCCTGACGACTGAAGCAATCGCTGCAGTAGACGGGCCGGTCGCCGCGGGGCCGGAACGGTACGGAGGCCTCATTGCCGCATTCGGCGCAGACCACCGTGTGCATTTCGCGAGGACCCCGGTCGAAACCGAATCCGCCGCCGCCGCCGCCGTCCGACCTGGTAGCACGCCTTGCCTGACGGCAAGAATTGCACCTCTTAGGTTCGTTCGTATAGCCCTTTTCGGCGTGATACGACTGATCGTCTGCAGTAAAGATGAACGATTGTCCACACTCCACGCATGTTAGGGTCCTGTCCTGGTAACTCATAGCTGCCTTCCCTGTAAGAAAAAAGTTGGCAAAAGACTGCTCGCCGAGACGCAAAGACGCGGATGCTTGATGGAGACCCGGAGGGACAAAGCCGCCCATGGTTACCCGTAGACCGATCTAGTATGCCTGCAGAGAGACTTAGAATGCTGCCACCGTCTTGCAGTATAACATATATTGCCAATGTCCACAGCAAGAAGTTGTCGGCGGTCAAATCCCTGGATCTAGCTTCAAAATAGGACTATCCAGCGGCCCCCCAGATCACCAATGCAACCCCGAAAACGCTGAGCAGAATACCGACCACCACCAGCAGATCGATGGCCTCTAGTCTTTTTAGAAATATTGCGGCGAGAACCAGCGTTATCAACGGCGTGCAGGCGTAGACCGGACTGACCACCGTGACTGGCGCCCGGCTTAACGCCTGAAATAGCGAAGCGACCGCCAGCCCCTGGAATAGCCCAGCCAGCGCGCAGATCAAAAGGTGGCTCTTCGGTAGGACCTGGATGTTTCTCGCCACCTGCCGGTGCAGGATTACAGTAAGGATCGCCCCGCCAACGGCCAACGCCAGGCCCGCCGAGACCAAGGGAGCGGCGATGTCAGACACGACATGCCTGCCGATGACGTCTCTCGTGGCGAATGTGGCTGCTCCACTCAAGGCGAAAACGTACCCCCATCGCCTGATGTTAATGCCTTGGCCGCTGGTATTGACGCCCGGTCTGGGCATCACCACCAAGAATAGGCCGGAGACGATAACTGGTGTGCCCACTATCACCAATAAATCGGGTCGTTCGCCGAGCAGTAAAATGCCCAAGGTGAAGGCGATGATGGGCTGGATGCCCGCCATGGGAACGGCCCTCGTGGCCCCGACCATGGAGATGCCGGTTACCATGAAGAGCCGCGCCATTGGGTATCCCATGATGCCCATGACCACGATCCAACCCATGGCGGTTGGCGATAGGTCCTTGATGTCGTCCAGGTTCAAGATCAGGCCCAGGCCCACCACCAAGACCATGCCGCTAAGCACCGTAAGCAGCGTCGCGGTGGGCGCCGGCACCTGCTGGGTGCCCACTCCAACCAGGATGTTGCCACTGGCGAATCCGCATGACGCCAGGATAGCGAAGGCGACGGCAAGCGCCAATGGTCCTCCATACAAGGTACTTGTCTGGTGAGCCGGGGACGTCGTTAACCCTTAATTGGACCTATCGGCTCAGGCAGCCCACTCTGCCACTCGCTCACCAATCATTATGGCTGTGGCATTGGCATTGGCGCGGGGCACCTGGGGCATAACCGAGGAATCGGCAATCCACAATCCCTGAAATCCCTTAACGCGGCACTGTTGGTCAACCACGGCCATCGGGTCGGAATCTGGCCCGATCTTACAGGTGCCAGACACATGCCGGGCCGAGCCCACGGTCTGCCTGATCCACAGGTCTAGGTCATCGTCAGTCGCCAATATCTCTTCAGATGGCGAGGTTAGGCCCTCAGATACCTCTTTGTAGGCGTCGGTCTCCAGGAGCGAGACCGCCAACCGGATGCCGTCCCGCATGCGGCGCATGTCCTCTGGATGACTGAAATACCGGTAGTCGAACTTGGGCTGAACGGTGGGATCCGATGAAGCGAGTCGAACGAAACCAGCCCCCGCTGGCAACTCGATCACACAGGAGATCCGGCCTACTCTGTCGGCGAGCACCTCTCCGGTGTACGGGTTGAACACAGAGCTGGTCGTCATCATCATGTCGTTGGATTCTTTGGAACCTTTGGCTGTGTAACGTAGGGCGATCCGCGCTCCCGAGACATCGGGATTCAATGTGATGCCGTCTTTCACCCGGTAGGAGATCGGCGAGATGGGATGGTTGCGTAGATTAGCGCCCACACCGGGCGTGTCCTGCAGCACCGGTATTCCAAACTCTTCCAGTTGCTCCTTGGGTCCGATGCCCGATAGCATCAGTATGTGGGGCGATTTCAGCGCTCCAGCCGAAAGCACGACCCTGTCGCTTTCCGCGGTGAAGACTTCGCCGCCGCTTTCAACCTCTACGCCTGTGACCCTGCCACCCTCGGTGAGTATCCTGCGGACGAACACGTTGCCCCGAATCGTGAGGTTCAGGCAGTGCCGCATCGGGCCCAGATAGGTGATTGCAGTGCTCATCCTCACGCCGTTCTGGTTGTTCATCGGCACGACCCCGACACCGGTTGGGTTGACGCCGTTCATGTCTTCGGTGGTGTCGAACGATCGTTGCAGGCAGGCCGTATGGAAAGCCGACTGGATGACCGGCCAATGCTCGCCCACCTTCCTGCTGATGGGCAGAGGCCCTTCAGTTCCATGGAAGTCGTCCTTGATGTCTATGTCCGTCTCTGACTTACGGTAATATGGCAAGACTTTGATGTAGGACCATTCGTCGTTGCCCCACGACGCCCAATCGTCGAAGTCCTGGGGGATGCCTCGGAGAAAAACCTGACCGTTGATCGACCCGCCTCCGCCGATCACTTTGCCCTGAGCCACGTGGATCTCACCTTGCTCCTCGGTGATGGTTCCGCGTAACGCCCAGTTGTGTGGGTTGTCTTTGTCTTCTCCGTCCCGAGAAAAGCCGTTCTGAATCTCTTCGGGCAGTTTGCTCAGGTCGGGGTAGTCTGTGCCTGCCTCAAGCAGTAGAACAGTGGTGTTGGGGTCTTCGGCCAGTCTGGCGGCGACCACGGAGCCAGCGGATCCTCCGCCGACAACGATCACGTCGTATTTCATGGTTCCCCTCCTGATTTTAAATATTGGTTTTTAGCCTAGATGGCGTTTAGGAAACCCAGGGCATTTACCACAGTGCCGAACCGAGGGTATATCTTCTCAGTCAATACCCGGTGCACCTCGGTATCGCCGTCGGAACAGGCGTCCGAGACCACGATGAACTTGTAATTCACATCAACCGCCCAGCGCGTGCACGACAGCACACAGCCGCTGGTGGATACACCCATGATTACAATGGTGTCGCGGCCCAACTCCCGCAGCGCCACGTCCAGGTTGGTGGTGGAGAACGGACCCGGCCTGGTCTTGGTGATGACCATCTCTCCGTCGGCCGGTGGCACCCCATTGTGGAGTTCCACATCTGGCGCGTAGTCGGTCAAGGCTCCGCCTCGGTGGACCACGTAGATGACTGGGATACCGGCTGCACGCGCGCCCTGCAGCACCGCCGAAGCCTGCCTCACCACGCCTTCCGGATCACTGGCGTTGTTGGCGATGATGCGCTGCTGGAAATCCATGATCACAACTGCCGTCTTGTCGCGGTCGATCTTCAGTGTCTGGGTCATTTCGATACGTCCTCTGTAAACGAATCTCAAACGAATATCCCGGAATGCTCCGGCAGTTGGCGAAAGATGTGCCTGACTATGGAGCAGTCGCGGGCTATTATAAGGGCTATGGACAACTGAGGGGTACCCCGTGACATCGGGAACAAAACAATGCGATGGTTCGTCTACTAAATATGGAACATTTCCGCCGCTTTGGTGTATCGCTATGAATAAGACATTAATTGCTTTGGCCGGGCTAATCATTACTCTGGCGGCAGCTTGCGGGGACGCTACTACCGTGCCTACGGCCACTCAGGTTCCTCGGGCGCCCACGGTTACAGCTACTCCCCTCCCTTTCACCCCAACGCCGGTGACCCCAACGCCGATTGTCAGCCAGGAGTGGAAGCTCGAAGGGATAGCTGTGGATGGGAACACAGTCACCGTCTCTCTGCACGTGTCTGCCGGAATCGACGTGGATGTGACCGTCGGCGGGGTAGCTCCCAGCCGTGTGGACGCTGCAATTCCGATATTGGAATTCGTCTTCGAAAATGTGGCGGGCGGTGAGCAACCTGTCGTGATATCTGACGTGCTGGGGTTCAGCCAATGGACCACAGTGAGAGTGGATGCGCGAGTTCCCGGCACCGAGGATCTACCGGTTTGGCTGGCCGAATGGGTGGCCGACCTGGAGGCCGGGTCGGAGGAATTCCCTCCCCAGTCAATCACGAGATATGATTCGAATGGGGAGACCGTCTACTACGTCTTGCCCCGATGCTGTGACCAATTCAGCGATCTTCTGGACGCTGACGGAAACCTCATTGGCCATCCAGACGGTGGAATCACCGGCGGAGGCGACGGAGTCACAAAATTCTCGCCTTCGGACCTTGAAGGCGAGGTGATCTGGTTGGGGCGATAAAACTGGAAGCGGCCCTCAGTCGCCCTTGACCCATGCCGTGATCAGGTGATGAGCGATGGCGATGGGCTGGGGAACGGCCAGGGTGTCGTTCTTCCCTTCCAGAGCCAATGCGACCTCGTCGCGAGAGAACCATCTGACGTCATTCATCTCGTCGTTGTCAAAGTTGATCTCGGTGGTCGCGGCGTCGGCGTGGCAGCCGATCATCAGTGAAGACGGGAAGGGCCAAGGTTGGGACGAGTGGTAGCGCACCTGGCCGACCTGGATCCCGGCCTCCTCCATGACCTCCCTGGCCACGGCTTCCTCGATGGACTCGCCCTGGTCCACGAACCCGGCCAGCGCCGAATAGGTGTTGGTGCGGTTCAGGCGGCCCCGGCGGGACTGCCCCAATAGGCATCGGTCGCCGTCGGACACCACGACGATGATCACAGGGTCGGTGCGTGGGTAATTCTCCACTTCGCATTTGGAGCATTTACGCACCTGCCCGCCGCGCTTGACATAAGTCTCGCCGCCGCAGATGGCGCAGAATCCGTTCCGGTTGTGCCAGTTGATCTGGGCCCTAGCCTGGGCGACGATGCCCGAGTCCGGACCGCTGAGTATCTCGGTGACCGACCTGGCGTCCACAAACCGGAATCCATTTTCTTCGCTCAACTCCGAGACCGCTTTCTCCTGAGCTGATATATCGATCACGAAATGCGCCGAGCCGCCCAACGAGCCCAAGAAAAATGGACTGGCATCGACTCCCAATCGTTCCAGGTCCGCCGCTCCGACCCAGCCGAGACCGTCTTGGTCTCCTTTGTTCACCAGCACGTTCAGGTCTTTCAGGGGCAGGAACTTGCTGGTGGGGTCTTTCGCTTTGTCAGCGATCCACTGATCGTCGCGGCGCTCTTTTTCGCCCCGGTCGACCGGATTACTAGAGTAAACGTGAGAAATATTCAACTGTCCGTCCTCAAGCCGTCTTAAATTCCATACCCTATCGGAATTCTATCGTTGCGCTCCACCTGATTGTACCAACAATAGGTGTCTGCCAGATTCGATGTTGCCCTGAGGATGGTTCCTCGTTATCATGCGGCCAACACTAGGCGCCCACAAGGGAGGAACCTTATGGCACGAACACCCACCGTAACCCGAGATCAAGTACCCGAGAAATACCGCGAAGCCTTCGATCATGAAGTGGCGATCAGCAAGAACGCCATGGAGAACGGACCCGGTTCAGTGATGATCAACAGCCCCGAGATGAGAAAGCGGGCCAACCACCTGGTCTTCTATTTCCGCGAGGAGTCGGAATTGCCGCAGAAGATTCAGGAGATGGCGATGTTAATGACTGCGCGAGCCAAGGATTGCCAGTACATCTGGTTCGCTCACGCCGCCAGGGCTCGTCAGGAAGGGATCAGCGACGAGTTCGTTGACGCTCTCAGGGACAAGAAACCTCTGCCCAAGCTGCCTAATGACGAGCAGATCGTGGTTGACTACGCCACCGAACTATTCGCTACTAACCGGGTAAGTGCGGCAACGTTCAAAGCTGCTCTGGATCATTTTGGCGCGATGCTTCTGACAGAACTAACCACGATGATGGGTTACTACTCTATGTTGGCACTAAACGTGAACGCCTTTGAGGTAGGCGTGCCAACGGGGGGAGAAGCGCCTCTGGTGGTTTAAGGTCAAACTCGACAGGACCGAGACTAGGAGTTACGCACCGTGATCGGAACGGAGTGGATCGAGTTGACCTCGTAGCCGCGGTAGTTCCAGGGCGCCAGCATCTGTTGCACGTTACCAGCGCTGTCGGTGGCGCGGGAACGCAGGAGAGTATGACCCAAGCTGTTCGCGTCCCAGTCGTACTCCCAGTGTTGCCAGGTATGAGTCCCGTTAGGTTCCTCAAGTTTGGCAGTATGCCAGGAGCGGTCGTCGTCAGTGCTAACTTCCACCTTGACGATGTGTCCGTCGCCCGACCAAGCGACTCCGGTGACCTTGTGTCGGCCGGGGCTGACGACCGATCCCTTGGTCGGCGTGCTGACCAGCGACTTTACCTTGAGAGATGTAACCCGTCTCACCGTGGCGTCTTCTTTTCCGTCGGTGGCTGGGTAGATACTGTAATCCTTCTCGTGGAAGCCGCCGTTGGGATGGTCCATGACTGTGATCTTGGCCACCCATTTGACCGAGGCCATACCATACCAACCGGGGACCAACAATCTGATCGGAAAGCCGTGGTCTTCGGGTAGGGTCTCGCCGTTCATCTCGTAGGCTAGGATCGTGTCGGGTTCCAGCAGCTTGGCCATCGGCACGCTCATGGCATAGACCAAATCCCCGTTGCCGTGAGCCTCTTTCCCGCAATCTGCGCCTTCGAACAGGACATCTGTGGCCTTGCTTTTGAGGGAAGCCTGTTCCAGCACCGTTTTTACTGAGACTCCTCTCCATTTCGAAACGCTGACGGCGCCGTTATCCCATTGGACGCCTTCCGCTGGTGGTTGCATGGTGGACCGGCTGTTTCCGGCGCACTCCATGAGGCTGACGATCTCGTGGCTGGGCATCTTGAGCAGGTCGTCGTAGCTAAGGCTCAGTGGGCTATCGACGTCACCGGTGATGGGCAGGGTCCAACTCGATGAGTCAATCTTCGGTGCGGCAAAATGGCTGCGGATGAAATGGCCCTCGGTGGGCGTGACCTCTGCGTGCAGGTTGGGCAAAAAGACCCCCGCACAGATCGGATCCGGGGAGAGCACGTTGAGGTTGCAATACGAGTTCGAAGCTGGGTCCGGCATTCATGCCTCCAATATTTATTGGTGGCCTGGCAGGCTGAAGTTCGTCGTTTTTGGCCGTTTTTTCGTCGGTTTCGTAGCTATTGACTACCGGACAAATTATGGTTGAGCAGTGATTCCGGCGTCAACGGAGATTGGGTGGTGTATCCCATCATAAAAATGATAGTGCGAATGCTGCTCGTCACGCTGAAGGGGCTCAACAACTCTGGCTGCTACTTGAAGTTGGGGACAACCTGCTCTGTACTGAGCCGCAGGCAATTCCTTTTCCGCGACCTTGAGCGGATTAGCCAATTCCTATCTGATGCTCTCAAATCGTAAGGATCTACGGTCGCGGCCAACGCATAGGTGGCAGTGTCGTATTCGCATGATGATATCGATTGACAGCCGGTTGAGCCGCCCATAGGATTGCGGCTGAACGACTGGCCACTCCTTTGAGCCAGATAGGGCAGACGACATCGGCGGAGGCACTGCCATGGCATTCAAGCACCCGCAATACTTGGTGGAGACGGATTGGCTGGCGGAACATCTGAAAGACAGCGACATTCGCGTCATGGACTGCACCGCCTTTAACCGGCCCGACGGCAGTGGCGGCATCCGGGCGGAGAGTGGCCGGGAGTCCTGGGCTAAAGAGCACATCCCCGGCGCCGGGCACGCGGACCTGGTCAACGATCTCTCCGATCAGGAAGCATCTTTCCGGTATATGATGCCGCCGGTCGAGCAGTTTGCCAGGGCGATGTCCGGCTATGGCGTCGGCGCAGGCGCGCGAGCGGTGCTGTACGACTCTACGACCGGTTCTTGGGCGACCCGTATCTGGTGGATGCTGCGAGCCTTTGGTTTTGACGCCTATATCCTGAACGGCGGATTGCACAAATGGAAACTGGAAGGGAGGGCAGTCGATACCAGCCCTTCGACCTATCCTCCGGCCATATTCCATGCCAAACCAACGCCCGGACTTTTCGCAGATAAAACAGAGGTCTTGGCGGCATTGGGGCAGGGATCGACCTGTGTGTTGAACGCGCTGAGCGAAGAACAACACCTTGGCTCAGGGGGAGGCGCCTACGGGCGGGCCGGACGCATCGCCAACAGCGTCAACGTGCCTGCAGGTGACCTGCTGGACCCTGAGACCCACGCTTATCTTCCCGCAGAACTATTGGCAGATCTGTTCGCTCAGGTCGGAGCGAATTCCGTAGGGCGAGTGATTACCGTCTGCGGAGGCGGGATAGCCGCCAGCAACGACGCCTTTGTTCTGACCTTGCTCGGGTACGAGAACGTGGCGGTATATGACGCTTCGATGTCTGAATGGGCCGCCGATCCGTCGCTGCCGATGCAGACTGGGTAAGCCCGACCCTGGGGCAACCCATCGATTGCAAGCTTCCATTTGATTGGGCGCCATTGAACAAGGAGACAGTATGACAACTGGAGGGCACCACCAACAACAGAGACATGGGCACGGCCATGGGCAAGGGCACGTCGCATATGACCCATCGAGTCTGCATCTCTCCGATGCTTTCTACGGTGGTGTATACCAGGAAATAGTCGACTGGCTGGCGATTCCCTCTGGCGCGCAGGCTCTGGAGGCTGGTTCCGGCGCAGGCGGGTTCACCGCTTTGTTGGCTGGCGCTGTTGGGTCTTCTGGCAGCGTCGCCGCTCTCGATATGACGCCCGACCTGCTCCAGACTGCCAGGGAGCGATTGGAACAAAGCGAATTCAAAGACCGTGTGTCCTTCCACGAGGGGGATATCCAGCATCTGCCCTTTGAAGACGACCGCTTTGATCTGGTCTGGTCCAGCCGCACGATTCACCACCTCGCTGACCAGCTGGTTGGGGCGCGGGAAGTCCTGCGGGTGATTAAGCCCGGTGGCCGGTTCGCGTTGAGGGAGGGCGGGCTTCGGCCCCGGTTCCTGCCCAGCGACATCGGGATAGTGGAACCTGGCTTGGAGGACCGCTTGGAGGTGGCCTTCGACCAATGGTTCCAGAAGTTTGTCCGCGAGGGTGACGGAGCCGTCCGCTATCCTTATGGCTGGCCCCGGCTGTTGACCGACGCCGGTTTCACCAACGTGTCGGCCAAGACGTTCATGCTGGAATCGCTGCCGCCGTTCTCCGACACGCAGGCCGAGTTCATGCTAAGCATGATCAAGCGATGGGTCGACAACGAAGAGCGTTCCGCTTTCATCAATGGCGACGACTCAGCGGCCATCAAGCGGTTGATCGATCCTCACGGTCCGGACTATGCGTTCAACCGTAGCGACCTGCATTACATGGAGGGGCTGACCGTCTACACAGGTCAAGCGCCGTCCTAGCCCGTTCTGACTCGTCCCAACAACATGGTTCTAGCTTGTTCGCTTTTCATAAAGTGATTATGCTAGCGGCGAATCAGCATCGGATAATCAATCACAAAGAGGCCGCCAAATCATGTAGGGCGGCCTCTCTTGTTAGATGAACTAAACCTTCGACTTAGTCGTAGGGGTGGAGCTTAATCTCCTTCAACGCCGGGATCACTTCCTTGCCCAGCAACTCGATGGACCGCATCGAGGCTTCATGGGACATGGGGCCTTCATTCCCGTAGATCAGGAGATATCCGGGGTTAAGGTTCTCGGCCATGTACTTCAGTTTCTCAATCACGGTGTCCGGAGTGCCAACGATGATCACCCTGGCCTCTTGCTGGTTCTCGTAGGACATCGCCTGGCCCATGTTGCCGGCGAACACACCGGTGGGACGGCTCCGTTTGACCTCTAGCGCCTTCCGCGACTGATAGCCGGGAGGATCGACGTGTTCTCTGGGGCCTCTCTGCCGGTGACCTTCCGTCCAAACGAAATGACGCCCGATCTCCTGCGCCTTTTCCTCGGTGTCGGCCACCAATACCTTGAGCAGATAACCGAAGTGCTCCGGCCCGGCCTTGTATCCAGCCTCCAGGGCGGTGTCGATGTAGATCTGCTTCAACCACTCCGTGGTTTCCATGACCGCGCCCAGGTTCATGTAGGGGTGTCCGTGTTGGGCCGCCCACACTACGCTCTCCGGGCTGCCGGTGCCAGGGAACCAGATGTCGGGCCTTGGCCGCTGCATGGGCAGAACCCAGGGGTTGACCACGCGGTATTGATAATACTTGCCCTCGTACCGGAAGGGGCCAGGCTCGGTCCAACACTTCACTATCAAGTCGTGGGCCTCTTCGAACCGCTCCCGGTTGGTGGTGGGGTCGATTCCGGCCTGAAGTGTCTCGACCGCGCCACCCCGGACGAACCCGGAGATGATCCGGCCACCGGAGTAACAGTCCAGCATCGCCACTTCTTCAGCCATTCTGATCGGGTCATTGACCGCGATTACGTTACCAAGAATGGCAATCTTGACCTTCTTGGTGATCTTGGCGATGACGGCGGCGTCCAGATTGACCGCCGGCTTGCCGCACCAGTAGGCGGAGTGATGCTCATTGGTCATAATCCCATCGAACCCGATCTCATCGGCCAGGGCGTACTGTTCGTGGTA
This sequence comes from Chloroflexota bacterium, assembly GCA_027624135.1. Taxonomy (GTDB): domain Bacteria; phylum Chloroflexota; class Dehalococcoidia; order Lucifugimonadales; family UBA3495; genus UBA9611. The sequence goes on along the minus strand of JAQBXL010000081.1, from coordinate 1,113 downwards.
CTGGTTGTAAAGGACGTGGGCCTTTTCGGGGTCGAAATGGCGGTTGGGGAAGGCCAGACGTCCCGATTCGAACTTTTCCAGTTCACCGTCGGATATGTATCCTTGAGCCTGCTCCGAAAACCAATAGACTTCCATATGGTCTGTGGGCCGGGCCAATTGGTCAACCATAACGTGGTGCCTCCCAAATCAGTTTCGGATACTATAACCGATTGGCCCTCTTGTTGGCGCTCCTCAAAACTGTCATTCTGAGGAGCGCCGCAGGCCGACGAAGAATCCTGTTGCCTCTGGGAAATGAAAGCGCGAGCAGCACGAGACCCCTCGCTACTCCTTCCGCGGAAGGACGGGGTGACACACCAGCGATCGCGCTCCACGAGGCATCTATTATTGTGCTAGGTCCTCATCAATCAGCCCGGCGATCTGGCGGTCATTGTCACCGTCATGGGTCTTTAGTTGACCAGATACCCTGCGCCGCCGGTGCTCCGGATGATTCTGGTTCAGCTTCCACTTGCCCTGCAACTGGGTGATCTCTATCTCAAAGCCCACGACTCGCTTCATCATCTGGACGTTGTACTCCGTGCTGAAATCGGCTTGCCACGGCTGGGGCTGCGAGGCTTCGTAGAAGTCGGTGAGCCGCCCTACGAGACCTTCCATCCCTTCCCGATCCTCCACCGCCTTGAAGATACCGGTGGCGTGGACTGCCACGTAATTCCAGGTGGGGACCACGTCTTCTTCCTCGTACCACGTCGGGGAAACGTAGGAGTGGGGGCCATGGAAGACCACCAATACCTGCTGGCCGTCGGCATACCGCCACTGCCGGTTGGCCTTTGCCATGTGCCCCAGGATCAGTCCTTGCTGACCGCCGTTCTCATCCAGGATGAAGGGCAGATGGCTGGCCATGGCTCAGAGCCAGTGTGGGAAAACAGGATGCCGAATCCATTGCTCTTGATGAAATCGAGCATCTTGGCCCGGTCGTTAACCGCGTAATGCTTAGGTGCGTACATCAGAGTCCTCGGGCCACGGCACAGATCGCCCCCAGATCCACCGCCTAAATTAGGCTAGATAAGGAAAGACCTCGTTGGCACCCTTCAGCAGAAGGGTTACGATGGGGGTTGT
>JAQBXL010000080.1 GCA_027624135.1 Chloroflexota bacterium | reverse complement strand
TGGAACGACGGCGGGACTCTCACTTAACATTGCACTAAACCTGTCCAACTGATGGGGTCCACCTTAGTCTACTGGGACATTTTCCGCGATTATCTAAACGCAGGCCGGGTTCCAGTCCAAGAGAATTACATATTGCATATTCCTGCCGGCAGTATGTTCAGGGCAGCGAAACTGCTAGCAGATGGAAATGGGGAGTTAAGTACTTCGGAGTTTAAAAGTCGTGCGAAGTTGACGGACAAATCATTTTACAACGTCACCCGTGACATGAGATTACTCGGGCTTGCCAAAGTCGAAGATGACAAAGTTGTGTTACAAATCGGTATTATGTCAGAAGGGGATGATTTTGAGGAACATTTTCGTGGGCATTCACGCGAAAGACTTCGGCGTAATCGGTTAGTGGCCCGGATTTTGGATGCTCTCGAAATCGAAGGTTTCTTGCCTCTAAATGGGGTGGCTAATCTGCTCGCGGACTCTTGTCCTTATATTTCTGCTTCTGAAGAAACTTGGCTGATATATTCGCGCGTGTTTTCGGAGTGGATTGACGCTTCTGACCTAGCAACCTACAACAAAAAGGAAGCAAACATTTATAAATTTTCACCCGGAACAGAGATTCGGGAACGAAATCTCCTCCTTGGCAAAAGTCGCGGAGGAATCGCAGTTCCAACCATCCAATATGAACCGATCGAAGATGCGGGTATTAGGCTTATCAACGCACTGGATGGGACTAAAGTAATCGACTGGACCGGAATGACAAGGTCAACGAGGACAAAATCTTTGGCGGCACTCGAAGATTTGAAGTTTATTGTTCGGAAACGCCGTAGCCTTACGGTACTGGGTAGGCTTAGGAACTTTGTCAATCAAACAGAGCGTCGCCCTTCTTTGTTTGCGGAAAGGGCCCTTGAGATAGACTCTTTTGCAACATTCGTCGAGATACTACGAAAATATGAATCGACTGGGAGGACTCTTCGCCAACTTGGAGCTGAGCTTAATGAAGAGTTGAAAGCTGATTGGAAAGAGAGCACCGCCGAGGTAAACGCGAAAGTAATGTTAAATTGGGCCAGACATTCAGGGCTTGCCCCAAAAGCCTTTGAGACAAGATGGCGACCCAACCATTTATCAGAATCTGACCAAATTTCTTTATTTCAGTCAAACGAATCGTAATGAGGTAGCGAAGGGTTATAAGCAAATCGAGCATTTGAATCGCAAGTGTTTTCAACTCCAAGCCTAGGAGAATAACCAAACCACATGAAGGTCTACTACTTCAGCGAGTTTCCCTATCACGAGTATCCTGAGGAAGAAGCGGAAAAGTATCCGTCACTGCGACTTATCTTTCCCAACACGCATTTCGACCCCAATACTGCAAATGAATTGTTCAAGCGGTATTTCGATGAATGCCAGTACGTGGACGAGCTTGGCTACGACGGCATCATGGTCAACGAGCACCACACCACGCCGTCGTGCATGAACGCCTCGTGCAACCTCACGGCGGCGATCCTGGCCCGCACCACCAAGAACGCCAAGATACTGCTCCTGGGCAACATCTTGCCCATCCACGAGAACCCGGTGCGACTGGCGGAAGAGATTGCAATGATTGACGTGATCTCCGGAGGCCGCGTGATATCCGGCATGGTTCGAGGGACGGGCGTGGAAACGGTCTCGACAAATATGAACCCCACCGAGAACCGGGAACGCTTCGAGGAGTGCCACGATCTGCTGATCAAGACGTGGACCACTCCCGGCCCCTTCCGCTGGGAGGGCAAATACTTCAACTACCGGGTGGTTAACCCCTGGATGGTGCCGATCCAGAAGCCTCATCCGCCCGTCTGGGTGCCGGGTACGGCCAGTCCCGAAACGGCCCAGTGGGCTGGGGTGCGCGATTACACCTACGTGGCCTTCCTGACTGCGTTGGATGTTACTGAAGAGTTGTTCGACATATACCGGGAAGCGTCTACAGGAGCCGGACACACGCCAACCAAGGATAGCTTTGGTTATCTGCTGTGCTGCTACGTGGCCGAGACCCAGGAGAAGGCCGACGAGCAGGCCAAGCATTTCTTATGGCGCATGGGAGCGACGACCCGGGGACCCCGAGAATACATGAACCCGGTCGGCTACCGCTCGGCAGCCGGTCAGGCAGTGGCCGTTCGCCGGACCGCAACTCCGCTGGCCAGCCAGAGCTTGGAGGAACTTAAGGCAAACTACCACGTCGTCTGCGGTACCCCCGATACAGTGCTAGAGAAGCTGGAGTACCTACACGGACGATTGGAGATGGAACACCTGATCATGTACGGTCAGGAGTCCAAGATGGACCACGAAGCCACCATGTCCAACATCGGTCTATTCGGCAAAGAGGTTTTGCCAATCATCCGAGACTGGTAGGAGGCACAGCCTCAGTTTCTACCTACCAGCAGACAGCTTGGACATTATGATCTGATTGACGCGATGTCCGTGGGCCAGATGTTAAGATAAAATAACTGCTTTGCCGCATCTGATGGGCAAGGCTAGTGAAGTTAATCCACGTGGCGAGGTCATCCACTTCTGGGAGGCCGTGCCGCTTTATTCATATCGCAGGCTTAACCCCATGATGCACCGCGCCGTGCCGGAACCGCCGGTAACCAAAAGAGACTCTGCGGGTCTTCCCCCGCCGTCCAGCCCGCCTGTGTCTCGTACCGTCCGCCTCTTCCGTCCCTACCGGTTCCAGGTCATATCGGTGGCAGTATTGATACTCGTCACCGCCAGCATCGGTGTGGTCAACCCGGTGCTGATAAAAGTGGTGTTCGACTCCGGTCTTTTTCCGGAATCGGGCGTCGCCGACATCAAGCTCCTATGGATACTGGCGGCGATCATGACTTCTATCGCCATTGCCAACGGCGTGATGGGCGTGATCCAGACTTACATGACCAACAAGGTTGGTCAGAACGTCATGCGTGACCTGCGAGACGCTGTCTACGCCCACCTCCAGGGCATGTCTCTTGGATTCTTCACCAGCACCCGCACCGGAGAGATACAATCTCGCGTCTCCAATGACGTCGGCGGCATCCAGTCGGTGGTCACCAGCACTCTTACCGATACCATCTCAAACACCGTGATATTCCTGAGCACCCTGGTCGCGATGCTGATCCTTTCCTGGCAGTTGACGATCGTGGCCGTAGCGACGGTTCCTTTCTTCTTTGTCCTCACCAGGTTCGTCGGCAAGCGCCGGCGCGCGGTCACATCTGAGGCACAGCGGTCCATGGCCGAAGTTTCGGCGATCACCCAGGAGACTTTGTCAGTCTCGGGCATCATGCTGGCAAAGCTTTTCGGCCGCCAAAACCAGGAGATGGAGAACTTCCACCGCCACAACCAAGAGTTGTCCGACCTGGCGGTACGGCAGCAGATGATCGGCCACTCGTTCTTCGCAGTGGTAATGACCTTCCTGTCGATCTCGCCGGCGGCCATCTACCTGCTGGCTGGATACATGCTGTTGGGCACGGGGTCGGCGGTTACCACCGGTACAATCATCGCCTTCACTACGCTGCAAAGCCGCTTGTACTTCCCGGTGGGGCGGCTGCTCCAAGTGTCGGTCGAGCTGCAATCGTCCATGGCCCTGTTTGAGCGTATATACGGTTATCTGGACCTGAAACAGGAGATTGTCGACGCGCCTGACGCCAAGCCATTGGACGCCCAAAGAGTGTCCGGCGCCATTTCCTTCGACTCGGTGCGGGTCAATTACGCGAGTTCGTATGACCAGTTTGACGAAGACACCGATGATCGCTCGAAAGAAGTAGTATCCCGAATCTGGGCCTTGGACGGTGTGAGCCTGAACATCCCTCCGGGTCAAATGGCGGCGTTCGTCGGCCCCAGCGGAGCGGGCAAGACCACTTTGGCCTACCTGGTGCCCCGGCTCTACGACGTGACGGAAGGCTCTGTGTCCATCGACGGCATCGACGTACGCCAGATCAGACAGGCCGACCTTGCCGCAGTGATCGGCTTTGTCACCCAGGACAGTTATCTATTCCACGACACCATGCGGAAGAACCTGCTCTACGCCCGCCCGGAAGCCACTGAAACCGAAGTTGTCGCGGCGGCGATAGCTGCCAACATCCACGACCGGATCATGGAGATGCCAGACGGATACGAAACGGTGGTGGGAGAGCGTGGTTTTCGCCTGTCGGGAGGGGAGAGACAGCGGCTGTCCATCGCCAGGGTCATCCTGCACCAACCCAGGGTTTTGATCCTGGATGAAGCTACTTCGGCATTGGACACCGTCAGCGAGCGCTACGTTCAGTCAGCCTTACAGCCGCTGATGCGTGACCGTACTACTTTGGTGATCGCTCACCGATTGTCGACCATCATCGCGGCGGACGTTATACACGTTGTCGACCGGGGCCGCATCGTGGAATCCGGCCCCCACGATGAACTGATGACCAGGAGCGGGATGTACGCAAACCTGTACCGGGAGCAGTTCGGCGGAGGCCGCATCGAGGCATACTGCGAAGACGGGGTGGTGTTCAGCGACGGCAGCATCAGCACTTCCGAAAGGCCAAAGCCGACTATGGCTGGTAACCGTAGAGAGACTCGTCTCCGGTCATCCGCTAGGAGAGACCGTGAGTCCATGCCTTGGGAAGACGAATCACGGTAAGACTAGCTTGGAAATCGGCGTTGCTACGCCCGGTCCGGCCACACCGGTTCGTGGTGGCCCAGCGGCACAGACGGTCGTGCCCAGCGTGGTGGTGTTTCAGATAGTCCCACCACTGGCCGAAGATGCCGGAGCCGCCCAACCGGAGTTTCGCTTTCCATGGACCAGCCAGCAATCTCTTCCGCGGTGAATTCAGATGGCACGCCCTCTAGCTCGCTTTCCGGTACCTGGCCATGTCCGACGAGCCAGCGTCCAACCTGGGCCAGCGATATCCGCACCAACCAGCTGCCGCCTTCCTGAGTCCGCCGCTGCAAAGCCACCAACGCCCCGAAGGCCATCAGGTATCCGGTAAGATAATCTATCGCCGAGACTGGGTAGAATTGCGGGCCCGGCTGTGCTCTGGGAAACAGGTCGCCCTGGCGGCTGGTGATCCCGCTGACGGTCTGCACCACAGTATCGAATCCACGGCGCGATGCCCAGGGGCCAACATGGCTGAACGCGCACAGCGATACGTAGACGAGGCCAGGCCTCAATTCCGCCAGTTCCTCCGGCGACAGCCCTCGAGTTCCCAATGTCCCGGGGCGGTACCCCTGAGAGAAAACATCGGTCTGACGTACCAGCCCGCGTAAAGTCTCCAGGTCCTTCTCCTCTCGCAGGTCAAGGTGGGCCGAGAGTTTGCCGTGGCCGGTGTCGTACTCTTGATAGCCGATATTGGGCAGGTGCGCCCCGGTGATCTTCATGACGTCGGCGCCGTGCTCCGCCAGGGTGCGGGCACAGGTTGGCCCGGCGAGAACCCTAGTTAGGTCCAAAACCCGGACCCCTGACAAGGGCCGATCGCCTTGGGGCAGCTTCTCGGGTGGACTGTCTCCAATCTTGATGATCTCCATCAACGGCAGGGAGGCGATGGCGGCGGCCTGGGGATGCTGAGCCCATTCTTCCATTGTGCGCACCATGCCACCGGCCCCTTTGCCGGCGATTATGGCCTCCTCAAGCTCCAGAGCGTCCCACTTAGCCACCGCTTTGGTGACGGCTTCCCTGTTTTCTGCCACGCCCAACACGCTCAGGGCAGCGGCGCGGTGGTTGGGGAAGTTGCAGTGGAGATAGCTCCAGCGGCCATCTTTAGCCGGGTACACGCCCATCACAGGATTGCGCTCGGTCGAAACATGTGCGCTGTCCAAGTGCATGTACTTCCCGCTGCGCAGGGATGCGGTCGCCTGGCGCGTATCGACTGATACCTGCTGGCGGCGTCCAGTGCGGGTTTCCCAAAGATCGGAAACGGCGAAGCCGACTGCAGCCAATGCGGCGGCGCTGGAATCACCAACGCGGAACGGAGTGGGTATCAAGGGGTCGTTTCCGCCGGTGAACTGGAGTTCACTGGTCCGCTGCTCGTCCCAGCCCGCGATGGGCAAGAGAGTGCGTAGGATTTCATTCGTCATGGCTGGGACTTCTCACTTTTCTCGGAATAAGGCAAGACAGACGGCGACGGCGGTCGTTAACGGGCCGGGTACACTTTTTCGATGACCTGCCGGGCTTCGTCCAGGGGTATGCCGCTGGCTATGGCGCAGGGGCTGGTCTCTTCCATTATGGCGTCGACATCGCCCAAAAGCACGTGCTTCTTGTGAAGGTCTTCGTGCTCGATGCCCAGCGCCCGCCCGACCAGGGTCAGGTAGTGCTCTACCTTCACCGGGTAGTCGGCCTCGTAGCGGCACATGTGGCGTTGGCAGCCGTGATAGAGGGTGGCGAAGGTGTCGATACCCTTGTTGATGGCCTGTTCCACGAATCCGGTGGACATGGCTTCCCACTCGTCGGCCCCCATGCGCTCGCGCACCGCCGGAGTGCAGTGGCGGCCAAAGCGGGCGTCGGTGCCGACATCCACGACTGTGACTCCTGGCAGCTTGGACAACAGCGTAAACGCGCTCTGGGCTTCGGCGTCGGACTGTGGGCGGCCGGTGTGGTAGTGCAGGGCCACGGTGGTCGCTGGCTGGGGCTTGAAGTCCAATTTGTCCAGGTTATCCACCAAGAATTGAGTGACGTGGTTGAAATCAAAGCTCTTCTGACGCATGTCCATGATGTCGTCGTAGAAGTAGATGCACGAAGGGCACCACATCACAACCTGCTGTGGATTGAACATCTGGAAATTGGCGGCAGTGGTGGCGGCCACCGAACGTCCCGACTCCTCGTCGCCGCGCTGGAAGTGCTGGATGCCGCAGCAGTAGGTCTTCCCACCCACCGCGGCATAGCTGATTCCCATCAGCTTGAAGATATCGGTGACTGTGCGAATCATATGGGTGGTCCGAAGCACGTTGCAGCCCAGGTAGAGGACGATATCCGATTGCTTCACGTCGTCCTTGGGGGTCGACAGCAGCCAGTCCCGATCCTCGGGCGCAGACTGCAACCCGTGGACCACATCGATCTCTCGATAATACTTCTGGTAAAAGCCCCTATCCGGTTTTTCCTGAGCCATAAGTCGCTCCTCTAAGAGTAACGATTTCCAATTCCGGCGAGTGTTTATGAAAACCCGGCTTCGCCGGTTAAAAACCTATGGCGCAGCCGTCTTTTCTTGGTTCTGAGCCGCCCCTTAACACGCCGGTGTCCGGGTCGCGCTGGATGACCTGGGCCCCGCCGATGGACACCCGGTTGTAGCCGGTGATCTGGCCTACGTTGTGGCCGCGAGACCGGAGTTCTCGGGCGACACCCTGGTCCAATCCCTCTTCCAGAATAACGTTGTCGTTGCCCACCATGAAACGCAGGGCATTGATCGCCTGCTGTGGGTCCATGCCGTGATCCACCATATTGCTAATCAACTGCAGGTGGCCCTGGGGCTGCATGAACGCGCCCATCATTCCGTAGCACAGGTGCAATTCATCGCCGATGGTGGCCATTCCGGGGATGATGGTGTTGTATGGCCGTTTGTGCGGAGCAAGGGCGTTGGCATGATTGGGATCCAGAGAGAACAGCGAGGCCCGGTTATGCAGGACGATGCCGGTGCCAGGCACGACCATCCCGGAACCGAAATTGGAGAAGACGCTGTTGATGAACGAACAGGCGTTACCTTGGCCGTCGACCACACTGATATAAACCGTGTCCGAGCCTCCGTGGACCTTACCGTAAGGGACGGTGGACATGGCCTTCTTAGAGTCCATCAAGGCCCGCCGAGTGGCGGCATATTCCTTGGAGGTCAGTTCCTTGATGGGGACATTGGCCTTACGGGGGTCAGCCACGTATTGGAAAGCATCAGAGAACCCCAGGCGCATGGCCTCGATGAGGTGGTGATAGGCGTCGGCGGACTGGGAGCCCATGCCTTTGATGTCGTAACCCTCGGCGATGTTCAGCGCCTCTAGAGCGGCGATGCCCTGGCCGTTGGGTGGGCACTCCCAGCAGGTGACACCCCGGTAGTCGACGGAGATCGGCTCATCCCAGTCGGAGGCGTCAGCGGCCATATCTTCAACTGACAGCCAACCGCCATGCTCTTGAACGAAGGCCGAGGTCTTCTCTGCGATCGACCCTTTATAGAATGCGTCTGAACCGCCTTCGGCGATGGCCCGCAACGTAGAGGCCAGGGTCGGCAGCTTCACAAGATCGCCCTGGGCTGGAGTCCCGCCGTTGGGAAGCATCTCGGTGCCGGACGGGAAGGCGGAGAGCTTACCCAATTGCTGCTGCCACTGGAAGGAGATTATGTCGGAGACGGGAAATCCGTTCTCGGCGAAGTTGATGGCCGGTTCCAGAACCTTGCTCATGGGCATGGTTCCGCACGAGTCGAGCAGGGCCTCCCAACCGTGAACGGCTCCCGGCACCGCCACGGAGTAGACCCCTACGTCGGGATAGGTCCGGTGGCCCTTGTTCAACAACTCGTCGATTGAAGCAGCGGCTGGCGCGCGGCCACTACCGTTCAGGGCGCTCACGCTCTTCTTCTTGTTGTCCCACACCAAGGCAAACATGTCACCGCCAACGCCGGTGGACATGGGCTCCACCACGTTGAGGGCGGCGGCGGCGGCGATGGCGGCATCTACAGCATTTCCGCCTTCCATCAGGATGCGCAATCCGGTCACAGCCGCCAGGGGCTGACTGGTGGCCACCATGCCGTTGGTGGCCAGGATGGTTGACCGTCGTGAGTCGAAAAACATGCCTGGAATCCTCTCCATCCCTGAATCTCGCATGAGGCGCAGATAGTTAACTGAGATTGTACCATGGGCACGGTCCGTGACTGGGTCGGGAGGTCGTTTGGATAAGCCTGTGCCTGTGTTAATATAGGCTCGGCCCGAAAACCGGGCTCAACCGCACAATCTCCGTGTAAGTTCCAGCGGCAAATTAATGGAACTGAAACGGTGAAACCTTAAATCATTCAGGAGAATCTATTATGGCAGCGGATGTTGGGCAAAAAGCCCCAGAGTTCGAACTTTTTGATCACGACAAGAAACCGACGAAACTCAGCGATTCCAAGGGCAAAAACGTGGTCCTAGCCTTTTTTCCCGGAGCGTTCACCGGGGTGTGCACCACCGAGATGTGTACCTTCCGTGACCGCTTTGACTCGTTCAATTCCATGAATGCCCAGGTGTTTGGCATCAGCGTGGATGCGATCTTCTCCCAAAAGGCTTTTTCAGATGCGAACAAGCTGAATTTCCCTCTGCTAAGCGACTACAAACGCGAAGTGGTCCAAGCCTACGGCGTGTCCTTGCCGAACTTTGCTGGCATGGAAGGTTACACCGCTTCGGAACGGGCCGTGTTCGTCATCGATAAAGAGGGTGTTATCCGCTACAAATGGGTCGGCGAAAACCCCGGCAAGGAACCCGACTACGACGAGGTTCAAAAGCAAGTGAACCAACTCAACTAGCGGTGAAATCCAGTTAACTTACGCGCTAGGCGCCGGAGGCTCCAACATGGCGAATTATGTACTGGTCCACGGCGCTTGGCACGGCGGCTGGTGCTGGAACAAAGTAACACCATTGCTCAGGCAAGCGGGGGCCGATGTCTTCGTGCCGACCCTCACCGGCTTGGGGGAGCGTGCCCACCTCAACGACCGTCTAAACCCATTGGATATCACTCTGGACGTGCACATCCAGGATGTCGTCCAGATGATGCGCTACGAGGGACTGAAAGACGTGGTGCTGGTGGGTCACGCCTACGCCGGGATGGTCATCACCGGGGTTGCCGAAGTCTGCCCGGAACTGATATCCCACATGGTCTACCTCAACGGAGTAATCCCCTCTGACGGCGAATCCATGGTCGACCAACTGATCCCGGTCCGGGGTGAGGAGTTTGCCTCGTGGGTGCGTCGCGAGATCGAATCAGGCAATGGGTTCTTGCCCGCTCCGGCATCTGCTGAGGAAGTGGGCCGCCGCTGGGGCATCACCGACCCTGGGGATTTGGCCTGGGTCGGCGCAAACGTGACTCCACAACCCGCTGCGGCCATGGCCAGCCCCGTCAGCATGGGAAATCCAAAAGCCAAGGCGATCCCCAAGAACTTCGTCGGCGGCGGCGAGTCAGGGTTCGACTCTGTGGCCGAGCGGGCCAGACAGGCCGGATGGGGAGTGTATCCCGTGGATTCCGGCCACGACACTATGATTACCCACGCCCGTGAACTAACGGATATCCTTCTGAAGATTGGAAATGAGTAACTAAGGAGCAGACGTAGATGGACTCGTCTCAGATCAAGGCACTGGTGTTCGACGTGTTCGGCACCGTGGTGGACTGGCACAGCTCGGTCACCCGGCACGCCGAGAATTTCGGCAAGGCCAACGGCATAACCGCCGATTGGGTCGATTTTGCAGAAAGTTGGCGGGCGAAATACCGCCCCTTCATGGACAAGGTACGTTCTGGAGAACTGCCCTGGACCGAACTAGACACCCTCCACCGAATGGGCCTTGACGAGTTGCTAGTTGATTTCGGCATTACCGGCATCAGCGAAGAGGCCAAAGCCGACTTGAACCTGGCCTGGCACCGGTTGGACGCCTGGCCCGACTCGCCTCCGGGTCTGCACCGGCTCAAGTCAAAGTTCATCCTGGCAACCATGTCCAACGGCAACATCGCGTTGATGGTCAATATGGCCAAGTACGCTGGATTGCCCTGGGACACGATTTTGGGCGCAGAGTTGGCCCATGCTTACAAGCCGGACGCCAAGACCTACCTGACCGGCGTTGACCTGCTCCACCTAAAGCCAGAACAGGTAATGATGGTGGCCGCTCACCAGAGCGACCTATTGGCCGCCGGCAAGCAGGGCCTCAGAACGGCCTTCGTGAAACGTCCGCTGGAACGCGGTGTCAACGGCACTGTCGACCTGACACCGGACCCGTCATTCGACTACGTCTGCGATGATTTCCGGGACCTGGCGTCACAACTGGGCGTCTAACCCCGGCTTCCAGGGTATCAAATGGCGTTAAGGAGATATCATGGCCCGCTTCGGTGTTCGTTTGGAAAATGATCCGACCCTGTCCCCCCAGGACTACCAGGAGTTGAGCGCTCAAGCCGAGAAGAACGGCTTCGAAGCGGTATGGGTGCCCGAGGGCGGGGGAAGGGACTCCTTAACTTCCCTGGCGACCATCGCCATGAAGACTGAAAAAGTGATGCTGGGCACGGGGATCCTGCCGATCTTCGCCCGCACTCCGACCAACACTGGCATGGGCGCGGCCGGGACGGCAGCGGTGTCTGACGGCCGGTTCATGCTGGGCCTGGGAGTTGGGCAAGCACCCACGGTTGAGAGCCGGGACGGCATACCCTTCAAGCAGCCCATGACCCGCATGCGTGAGACCATCCAGATCGTGAAGGCGTTACTTTCGGGCGAAGAGGTTAATTTCTCTGGCAAGCAGTTCAACATAACCGGCGCATCGATGGGAGCGGCCACGCCCAAAACCAAGGTGCCCATCTACATCGCGGCTTTGGGGCCTCAGATGCTGGAGATGGTCGGTGAACTGGCCGACGGTGTGCTGATGAATTGGACCGCCGTCGACTACCTAGCTGAGGCCGTAGAGCACATCAAGCGGGGCGCAGAGAAAGCGGGACGCGACCCGAAAGAGATCGACATCGCCGGTTACGTTCGGGTGGCCGTGGGCGATGACGTATCGGCGTCCCGGGACTCACTAAGGCGGCAGGTGGCCCGTTATGCCAGCAATCCCTTCTACCGAAATTTCTTCGCACAAACGGGGTTCGACAAGGAGATGTCCGCAGCCGCCGCAGCATTGGCCGAAGGCAACTTGGACAAGGCCGCAGATTCAATAACTGTGGAGATGCAGGATCAGGTAGCGGTGGTTGGAACCGCTGCGGAGTGCCGGGCCGCCCTGGAAAAGCGGCGCGATGCCGGGCTGCAAATGCCGGTGATCGCACCCTTCGCCGTTGGAGACAATAAAGCTTCGCACAGGCATGTGATTGACGCGCTGGCGCCGTTGAAATCCCCCTTTACGAAAGGGGGGACTTTATCTCCCTAGTTCTTGAAGCTGGACTTGCTACTCAGGGGGCATTAGGCCGCAGGCCTTAGCCACAAGCTCGTAGGAACGTACCCGCTCGGCGAGACCGTGGGTGATTGTGACGATGCTCAAGTCTGGCGTCTGGTACATCTCGGCGATCTCTTCTAGACCCTCTTTCACCTGCTGCGGGTCGCCGTCGACGCAAACGTTTTGATATTGCTTGACGAAGGCTGCTTCGTCGGCCCGGTACAGGTATTTGGCTGCTTCTTCGGGAGAGGGGATTCCCTTGGCCCGCCCGGTGATGTTAAAAAGCCGGGACAGATTGCGGCTGGCTGACAGCCTCAGGGCGTCTTCTTCTGTTTCGGCGCAGACCACGTGCACCCCGACATTGATCATGGGCTCGGGGAAATGCTCCGAGGGCTGGAAGTTCTGCCGGTAGTTCGCGATGATGGCCGGTCCATCCTCCACGGCGATGCCGAAGAAATGGGCATAGGCGAAGGGCAGACCCAACTGAGCTGCCATATTCGCGCTCTCATAGCGCGATCCCAGAAGCCAGACGTCGGGAACTTCAGGCTCTCCGGGACCTGCGCTTATTCCAGAGAAGAAGTGCCCATCTTCCAGATCGTTGTTCAAAAAGCCCAGTAGATCGACCACCTGCCGGGGAAAGTGCCTGATCTCCCTGGGCTGTCCAGGGAAAGAAAGGGCAGCCGCAGTGACCTGGTCACTACCCGGCGCACGACCAACACCCAGGTCAATGCGGCCGGGATACAGTGCAGCCAGCATGCGAAAGTTCTCGGCAACTTTCAGGGCGCTGTAATGAGATAGCATCACCCCGCCACTGCCCACTCTGATAGTCTTGGTGTGAGCAGCCACCTGGCCGATGAGTATCTCCGGACTGGTGCCCGCGAAATTGGGCAGGCTATGGTGCTCCGCCAGCCAATACCGCCGGTATCCCATCTTCTCAACCTCCACCGCCAGGGCGATGGTGTCGCGCAGCGCCTGTCCCGCAGACTCTCCGACACGCACCGGCGATTGGTCCACGACGCTGAGTACGAGTTTCTGGCTCAAATCTATCTCCTGAAGATGGCATGCCGAACCCGCCGAGCGTCGATGGTTCCAACGATTCTGCGCGCCCGTAGCTAGGTCGCTACAAGTATACAAGCAAAACCAGAAAATCGACGGATGATTCCCCTTCAGGGCAATCGCATCTCATAGGGATAACACCTTGAGAAGGTAGTCTTCATCCCAACCGGCCCTCAG